>JANQZX010000016.1:19368-45963 GCA_030728245.1 Saprospiraceae bacterium
CTTTTTTTATTTGGTCAACTACTTGGTCACTTACTTGGTCACTTACTTGGTCACTCCGTACTTTTTTTTCTAACATAAACGTTTCGTGAATATGGAATTCACTAATGAAAAAAGTACGTTCTGGTTCATTAGCATCAAAAAGTGGTTTTGGTGAGCCATTTTCTGCTAATACTTTTAAAATAGTTGGAATACCTGTGCCTTTTCCTTCGGTTAGTTTTAAATCCTTCAAAAACTCTCCAATTCGTCTGTTTCGGTATCTTCTGGCACGAACTATTCCTTTATCAAAATCTGATTGCTTTAAAGAAGGGTCAACGCCATTGAAACTGATTATTTCTAGAGCCAACGGAAGAATTCTAACTTCTATAGGGTCTAGTAGTTCATAGTTTCTGTGGTAAATGGCATTTGCTAATGCTTCTTCGATAGCTTCAAAAGGGTAATTAAAAACTCGGTCAGATTCAGCTCTATCTTGGTATTTAGTAACTTTTTCTTTGATGATATTCATTTTTATGTAGGACAAAACATCAACCAATTGTTGCTGAATAGCACCTTTGAAAATTTTTTCTGTAAAAAATTTACCTGCAATTCCCTCTTGAAATTCAACTAAATCAATTTGTGCTCCTTTAAAATATTTTTGAGGTTCTGAGCTAAACATTAATAGTCCGACATTTTTGGGGAACAGGTGTTCATTCGTACCTTGACACAAATTCATTTGTTGTGCTAATTCTTCCACACTCATTCGGGCACTTTCATTAAAAAGTTTACTTTTAGTTTTTTCCAGGTGCTCTCGCATTAAAGCAAAGCTCAAATCACTTATTTTTGCAAGTTGATTTACTCTATCATCGAAAGGAATTTTTGCTGTTAGTTGTACTAATTCTGCTTCTTGTTCTGGATTTGGAATGATGGTGCTTGAATATTGTCGAATGCGGTAATTGTAGATTTTATGTTTAGATAAAACATCTTCAGGTACTTTATATGGACGATTGGTTCCTGCCGGAACCCATATTGCAAGAATATGCCTCCCATCAATTTCTTCTAATGAAAGATTGGGGAAATAGGTAGGTTGGATAAGATTACAATAGCCAATCATTTCTTTTTGTATTGTCTCAAAATCATCGGGATTAAATCCTTTTACAGGTCGAATGGGTTTCCCGTTTTCTTCTGCTACACCTACAATAATATAACCGCTTCCTTCATTTTCAAAATCGTTGGCAAAAGCACAAATGGTTCGCATAATTGATTTTGGATTCCAACCTTCTTTCAATTCCATACGAGAACCCTTGATGATGGCACCTGATAATAATTCTTCTATATTGACTAATAAGCTCATGTTTTCAATTTTTGTATAATAAATTTTTTAAAATAGGTTGATTTGTATCTGCGTAGTAAACTGCCAACCCTCTGGGCTTTATAAAGAAAAAATCGACGCATCCTGGCAATGGGTTTTTAACTATTTGCATGGCTGCAGCCATGCAAATAGGGGGGCTCAGTACATTGTTTGAGGAGCAAAGTAGCAGGTGATGGGGTAATAATGCTTTTAAATGCTGCAAAATGAACTGGGTATTTGAAGCAAATAAAGGTAGGTTTGCTTCAAAGCAAATAAATGGTATCTCAATATCTATAGATTTAATAATCTCCCATTCCATCCCTTCAACATCGATTTTAATTAAATCTGGAAGACCATGTTGTTGAAAAATATCCGTTATGGGCACCATATTTGCCTCCAGAATTTTAGAATCAGTCAATACATGTTTATGGTACCAGTCGTACACAAAGGTATTGTAGCCAGAATGGGCGCTAATCTGGTAAAAGGGAAATGGACCTGTTTTATCCCCTAATGCCACCTGAATAAGATCCACTTTTTTGCTTTTTGCAAAACGAAATCTAAGTATTTTAAATGCTTCTGGGTCTGGTTCTATAGCGATGACGCGCTTTGCCTTCATGTTGAGAAAATATTGTGTAGTAAAGCCTTCATTAGCACCAATGTCATAGACAAGGGTAGGTGGTTCGTCGCTGTAATATTTCCACACTTGCTTAAAGACATGTTCTTCCCGTTTCAAATAACTGTTTAAACTCGGATGAACCTTTAGGTGTATCCAGTCTATAATGGGGTGATACCTTAATTTTCCGGGAATTATTCTTCGCAGAAATGAAACTGTTTTTTGTTTGAAAAGCACTGTTTTTCTTTTAATCAGGTAGCCTGAATGTTATAAATTTTTAGCCACTTTTGAAGAGAATTTATTCTCCATGCCAAAGCTGGATATTGATGGAAAAGCTGAATAGGTTCGCGCGTTGGAAGGAAAAAATGACTATCCTGGGAGATAAATTCCTTTAAATCGGACAAAAAGGCCGTTTTTTCACGCTGATTTGGTTCCGGCATTTTAGCCGGAAATCCCTTTTTGGCATAATTATTCAAGATACTTTCCGGCAAAAAATCTTCTCCTATGGCTCTTAATATCCATTTTTGTTTTCCTTGATTAATAGAATAACTTGCGGGTAATTTTCTGGCAAAGGCAAGAATCTGACTATCTAAAAAGGGAACTCTGGCTTCTATATTATTCGCCAGACTATGCCTGTCTTCTGCATGAAGTAGATAGGGTAGATTGCTGTTGAACAAGGTATTATCTCTATGATCAGAAAGTGAAATATTTTCTTTGTGTATTCGCCCAGGCTTTTTATTTTTTAAAAACTGAAGGAGTGGTTTATATAAATCTTTTCTATTTAGAGAAGTATGAATTACCTCGGATAACAGGTTTGTATATTTTTTATTTATATATAAATCTTTCCAGTAGGATGTTAAAAATCCGGGATATCCAAGAAACAGTTCATCCGCGCCTTGTCCCGATAACATTATTTTTATACCTAATTGTTTTGCAAACGCATAGATATTGAAATGATAGATGGCGTTTGGGCCGGGTAAAGGTCCTTCACTAAGCAGAACGACTTCTTTATGGGTATCTTGAAATTGTTCAAAAGTGGGGATAGGAAGGGTGTAATAATCGGCCGTAAAGTGGTTTTTTAAAGCAGTTATTTCTTTTTTCTCCATGTCAGCATAAGAAATAGCAAGTGGAATACTTTGCGGCTGAAAGTATTTGTACAGAGAAAAAATCAGTGAACTATCTAACCCTCCCGACAAGGAAAAACCCAATGGATCATTACCTTGTACATGGGAAAGTACTGCCTTTTCAAAGATAAATTTCCCTTGTAAGGTTGCCTCTTTAAAAGAAAGAGTTTCGATTTGATTGGGTGATTTGGTAGGTTTTGAATCAGCATCATTCAAAATCTTCCAATGAAAACGACGAGCAATGGAGTAGTTCAGTTGAAGGGTACATCCCATTGGCACCGCTTTAGCCTTTTTCCAAAACGGATCGCCCTTTATTTCTCTTTCTCCGGTGGTTAAAAAAAGCAATATTTTTTTATTGTCCACTTCATAAGTCCAGTCTGGAAAATGAAAAAATGATTTGGTTTCCGATGCCACAGCCAGATATCCATTCAACAATGCATAATATAAAGGCTTGATTCCTAAAGTATCCCGCCTTATCCAAACTTTTTTATACTGAGAATCATAAAAAATAAAGGAATACATTCCCTCCCAATCAGTTAGGTTGTTTAATCCAAAATGTATTAGCCACATAAAAGCGATTTCTGTATCGGAGGAGGTATGAACCGGTATATTTTTGGCCTTTAATTTTTCGGCCAATGCTTTATAATTGTATAAAGTGCCATTAAATACAAAATGATATCTTTCTTTGAAATGCATAGGCTGGTGTCCATCATTTTTCTCTCCAATAATGCGAAGTCTTCTGTTTGACAGACCAATATCACGGTCTATAAATACTCCTTGACTATCGGAACCCCTATGTTTTATGGCCAGATTCATTCCCAAATGTAGGGATGGATCAATAGACAGGCCACTCAGATGGATTAAACCAGTTATCCCGCACATAATTTCAATTTTTTTTAAAACCGAAAGATGCGCCAATTGTACATGGATGTCAAATGTCAGAAATTGCTGTATTTTTACGGTTTATAGTGTATTTTGTCCTTATGAAAATAATAAAAGACAAGTTTGAATATATCAGGCAGTCTCTCGGTTTGCCTCTTTTCTATCAAGCGAATTGGTGGGATGCAAATTGTGGGGAAAACGGTTGGACACCCGCTGTTATCATTGACCACAACGGGGAAATAGTTTCCGTTTGGCCTTATAAATTGACCCGAAAACTAGGCGTTAATCTTTTGTTGCCTATCCCATTTACCCCCTGGAATGGTCCCTGGCTTTTACCTTTAAAAAATGAAAAGGAGGGAACGAGGGCGATTAGAGAGAGAAAAATTATCGCGGAACTGTCCAAAATTATATGCCAGGAAGCTGACCTTATTATTTTTCGCTGGCCACCGTATTTTCAAAATACACAGGTATGGAAAGAAGGTGGTTTTTTTCAATTTACTCATTTTACGCGGCAGTTTAAAAACTTAGATAGTATTCAACAAATTCGTGCGCAATTTTCAGCGGACATTGAGAACGACCTTAAAGCTGCCGAAAATACTTTTCACCTTTCAGAACATGATGCAGAAAGTGCCAATGCGTTATTAAATAATCAACGTTTTTTTCTCGCAGAAAAAAATATTTCATTTAAATGGGATCTTCCTACTTTCGAAAACATTCAAAAAAGTATTTCGAAATCCGGTGGTATCGATGTATTAATTGAGGCGAAAGATGAAATGGGGCGAGTTCACGGTAGAAGCTGGACCGTTACTGATAAACATACTGCCTGGTTATTAATTCAGGTTTCTGAGAAAAAAATAAGACACAGGGGAACCATGATCTGGTTAATCTGGCAAAGTATGGTATCCCTTCAAGGAAAAGTTAGAGTTTTTGATTTAGAAGGTAGTATGATTCCTGCCGTTTCTAAAAAATATGAGGCTACTGGCGCCTCTCAGGTTCCTTTACAAATGCTGATTGGAGGTAAATATGCGCTTATATACATAGTATATCAATTTTTAAAAAGTAAGTTTCGATCTAAGTAAAATGGATTCAAAATAATTTTTTGGTATCTAAGCAGCACGGAAAATGGACTGTTCTGTCCTTTCATACCTTGTTAAAACAGGTGATATTGCCTAAAAATAGGAATGGAACCGCTTTACATAAATAATCTTTGGAATGGAATTATAGAATTAACGGAATTGGTATTTTCGGAGACCTATCTATTTCCATTAAATGAAAGAGCAAGCCTGTTAAGTAAGTATTTGAGAATGGACGTGATATTTATAGCGTCTAAATTTGCAAATACAGTAGAAGGACAGGTGTCGCCTGAAAACTTACTTCCTTTCTTCCTAATCGATGAGAGGTTATCTCGAATGGAACGTAATTTATTAGATTGTTATGAAGAAAAATGGGTCGTTATTGCCAAATATTACTTCATAAAACAACTCATGGAAAGTATTAGAGGCCAGATTGTTTTTAGAATAGACCAATTTTCGATTCAGCCCTCTATATTCCTGTTTCCAGTAAGTTATCACCAATATAAATTGACAGAAATATGAAGGTCATTTACTTGAAGATTTTCCTTCTTTTTTCGTCAGCATACATACCTGTAAACCATATTTATGGGCAACTGGCATCCTGGAATTTTGAAAACGTATCGGGTCCCATTCCAAGTATTCCTATTTTACCTTCAGCATTGGGCGCAGGGATCGCTTCAGGTGGAGGTAGTTTTAGTGGCGCTCGAAACAGTGGAAGTCCTACCACCTGCGCCAGTCCGGAAACCTGGGCTACCAATTTTTGGCCTATTACCACAGTAAGAAACACAAGTTCCTATATGTCTTTTATGGTTACCGCTTCAGAGGGATACAGGGCAAACATTTCGGGGATTAGTTTTATGCTGTCAAGGTCGTCGTCGAGTGCACCCAGCGATTATTATGTTTCTGTTTTCCGTTGGGGTGTTGAGACATTTATAACCTCAGGTGTTGTTCCCATTTCAGGTTGTAATAACTTTAGTGGTTCTTGTAATATTTCAGGTACCAGTGGGGGCTCTTTAGAAGTTAGAATCTATCTTTTCAGACAAAATAGTGCCGCGATGACGGCAACCATGCGCATTGATAATGTGTCGTTATCAGGTACGACAGAAGTGGCTCTGCCCGTATCATTAGGACTTTTTTCAGGTCATTGTAATGAACAAAATCTCCCTAAACTAACTTGGGAAACGCATTCAGAAAGTAAAAATCATGGATTTTGGGTGCAAGAAGCTCGTTCAGATTTGGTATTTAATGATGTTTTTTTTGTTGCCGGCTATGGGGAAAGTCAATCGAAAAGACAATATAACTGGCAGAATTTTCAAGAAAAGAGTGGTCTAATTTACTATCGGTTAAAACAAATAGATTATGATGGCATGGTTGCTTATTCTAATATTATACCAGTAAGTTGTGAGCAAGGCGAAATACTTATAACGCAAAATGATAATGCAAGCATAAATATTTTTTTAGGGAATCAAACAGGTCAGTTTGAAGAATGGACGTTATTACACTCAGGTGGGCAAAGAATTCAGGCAGGAAAGATCGGCATAGATAATCGACAAATAAAAATAACCTGCCCTAACATTAGGACAGGTATTTATATTTTAATGCTTTCAGGAAAAAGAGGTAACGTCGTTAAAAAAATTAGTTGGGTAGAATAACCACTTATTTTTTATAAACTACTGTAACCTTGAACAAGCAATGATATTTCATTATTTAGTACTTCAACAAACCCCGTAGAAATATTAAATTGTATTTGTTTTCCTACTTCATTGGACATTTGTAAGGAATTTTCTTTGGCATTCCAATAAGAAAATTCACCTTCTCCGGTCACAATCTGCACAGAACCACTGGCAAGCGCCGCTACTAAGGGAGCATGTTGATTAAGAATTTGAAATTTACCGTCAACACCAGGAAGTTTAGTAGAGGTAACATTTCCACGGAATATTTCCTTTTCAGGAGTAAGCACTGTTATTTTCATCTTAGTGAGACGGATTAATTTAAAATTAAAACAGATTAAGCTAGTTCAGCAAGCATTTTCTTTCCAGTCTCGATCACTTCGTCAATCGATCCCTTCAGGTTGAAGGCAGCTTCAGGATATTCATCCACTTCACCGTCCATAATCATATTGAATCCACGAATGGTTTCTTCGATGGGCACTAAGACCCCTGGAATACCAGTGAATTGTTCCGCAACGTGGAAAGGTTGAGATAAGAAACGCTGAACACGACGTGCACGGTGTACAATCATTTTATCTTCGTCGGACAATTCTTCCATACCTAAGATGGCAATAATATCCAATAACTCGTTATAGCGCTGAAGAATATTTTTTACATCTTGTGCACATTTGTAGTGTACATCCCCAACAATGAGTGGATCTAATATTCTTGAAGTAGAATCTAATGGATCTACCGCAGGATAAATACCCAGGGCTGCAATTTTTCTACTTAAAACCGTTGTTGCATCTAAGTGAGCAAACGTGGTTGCCGGAGCAGGGTCTGTCAAGTCATCGGCAGGAACGTAAACGGCTTGTACAGAAGTAATTGAACCTCTGCGAGTTGAAGTAATACGCTCTTGCATTAAACCCATCTCAGTAGCTAGCGTCGGTTGGTAACCCACAGCAGAGGGCATACGACCCAAAAGAGCCGAAACTTCAGAACCCGCTTGTGTGAAACGGAAGATGTTATCAATGAAGAAAAGGATATCCTTTCCACCATTTGGATCTGTAAGATCGCCATCTCTGTAATATTCAGCCACGGTCAATCCTGAAAGAGCTACTCTGGCTCTTGCACCCGGAGGCTCATTCATTTGACCAAAAACGAAAGTAGCTTTAGAATCTTCAAGTGCCTTCATGTCCACCTGGCTTAAATCCCAGCCTCCTTCTTCCATAGAATGCATGAATTTTTCGCCATAGCGAATAATGCCTGCCTCTAACATCTCTCTCATTAAATCGTTTCCTTCACGAGTACGTTCACCAACGCCCGCGAACACGGAAATACCATCGTAACCTTTGGCGATATTATTAATCAACTCTTGAATAAGTACGGTTTTTCCTACACCGGCACCACCAAATAAACCAATTTTTCCACCCTTCATGTAGGGTTCAATCAAATCGATTACCTTAATACCAGTATAAAGAATTTCTTTTTCTGTTGATAGATCTTCATAAGCTGGTGGCTTTCTATGAATTGGGTAGGTATTATCCTTATTTACAGGACCGATGCCGTCAATAGCTTCACCAACCACATTAAATAACCTGCCGCGGATATGCATACCAACAGGCATAGTGATGGTTTCACCTGTGTCAACCACTTTGGCACCCCGGGTAAGTCCATCTGTTGAATCCATGGCAATGGCACGAACGCTATCTTCACCAAGGTGTTGTTGAACTTCTAATACTAGGGTATCAGCACCTGGTCTTTCGATTTCCAATGCATGAAAAATTTCAGGAAGTGAACCAGCGTTTGGAAAAGAAACATCCACGATTGGACCGATAACTTGTTTTACGTGACCTACATTTGCCATATCTGCTTATCTTTACAAAATTTAAATAAGTGCTTTTTAAAAATTGGCACAAAGTTAGCCTTTTTGAATTAATATTCTTGTTTTTTACTTTAAATTTTTATCCATTGATTGATAAAGCAGTTATTCTCGCCGGCGGGCTTGGGACTCGGTTAAAAGGTCTTTTAGGTGAAATACCTAAACCAATGGCGCCTATTAATAAACTTCCATTCCTTCATTATTTATTGAATTACTTGTCTAATCAAGGTGTCAAAGAGGTTTTCCTTTGTGTAGGTTTTCAACATGAAGTTATTGTTAGATATTTCGGAGACCATTTCAGGGACATAAATATTTTCTACACCATAGAAAAAGAACTTTTAGGTACAGGTGGTGCTATTATGCCTGTGTTGGATAAATGGAAAGATCCGTTTTTCCTCCTCAATGGGGATACTTTTTTTGAAGCTAATCTAACATCTTTTTCGGATGCCTTTTTAAAGTTGCGTCCCCTGGCTTCTCTTTCTCTTAAACCTGTATTTAACCAGGACCGTTATGGTGCCGTACAACTGGAAGAAGACAGGATTACGTCTTTTACAGAGAAGAAATTCCTTACCTCTGGGTTGATAAATGCAGGGGTCAGTATCCTCACGCCTGAAATTTTTGAAGGTAAATTACCCGGAGATATTTTCTCCTACGAAAAGGACTTATTTGAGAAAAAGGCCGCTACTCACTTTTTACATGGCTTTGTGCAGGATGAATATTTTATAGATATTGGCATTCCCGAAGATTATGAAAGGGCTCAAAGGGAAATTCCCATGCGATTCTTTACCCAGACCCTTTCAGCTAAATTTCTTTTTTTAGATAGAGATGGGGTCATAAATAAACATCTCCCAGGTGATTATGTCAAAAATATTGATGAATTCGAATTTTTACCAGGGGTGTTAGAGGCTATCGTAAAATTTAATCAATTCTTTTCCAGGATAGTCATTGTTACCAATCAACAGGGTATTGGAAAAAATCTATACTCAGAGAGAGATCTTAATGAAGTGCACCAATTTATGACCACCAAAATAAAAGAGGCAGGTGGAACCATAGATGCCATTTATTTTTGCCCTTCTTTAGAAAAGGAAAATCCCATTTGTCGAAAACCCAATGTGGGTATGGGACTGCAAGCTCAAAGTGATTTTCCTGATATTGATTTCAAACAATCTGTCATGATTGGTGACTCCATGTCTGATATGCAGTTTGGAAGAAATCTTGGGATGTTTACTATATGGATTTCTTCAGACGAGGAAATAGAATTTAATCCAGATTTAATTGATCTGAGGATGGATGGTCTAAAGGAAGTGGCGAACTTACTTCAATAAAAAAGAGGCTATCTTTTTAAGACAGCCTCCCAGCAAATATATTTATAAACTTAACACATTATTCTTTTCCAGATATTGAAATTTTTGATTTGGCATCCATTTTCAATCCAGTATTTGTTTCATAAATCTTTAAGTATTTCGCATGAAACGGGCCAACGTACTTTTTCCCATCGATTTTCAGATAACTCGCTGTCAGTTCTAACTGGAAATTATTCTCATCATCAATTATCTGGTCATTGACCAATTGGCGGGTAATGGCCGATCTCACATTTCCTGGTTGAAATGAAAATTTATCCGATGAAAAACTAATGCTATCAGCGAAAAATATTGCTTTGCTCTCATTGCGAAGTCCATTTAAAGGCTTTAATCCACTGTTTAATGGCATTTCATTGACAATGATGACTTCTTCTCCATTCGCTGATTTCCGGACATCAATGGTCTTTATATCTTCATTGTTATTTGTGATATTCTTCTCTGTAGTGATAACTGTCACTTTGGTTTCAGATTTCTGACCTTTCGGTGATTTTCTGACATCAATGGATTGAATAGTGGCAGGGTCTATATCGTCAATATTGATATTATTACCTTTTTCGTCTTTCCATATCATCTTTTCATCCGTTTGGATATTTTGTCCCTCCCTTTTAACGGTGACTTCCTTATGCTGGATAAATTTATGGGAGGTGCCATCTTTTGTAACAATAATCATGTAATCCTCATTGGTATTTTTAGAGGGTTGCCCTTCATTCCAAATCATTGGCGGTGGAGGAGGTGCTATTCCAGGAGGAGGCGGTGGAGGAGGAATTCCCGGCGGTGGGGGTGGGGGCATTTCACTCATAATCTTCTTAACCTCCGATTCGTATTTAGGTAAGTCACTTTCAGGTATCGTATTGCCGTCTTTCTTCAACGAAACAATTTTTCCATCTTTAAGATTGATATCCCAGGTTTCGCCGTTTTTATTGAGGTTGAGTTGAATCGTCCCTTTAGGAAGGGTGTCTGTTACCTCTGTTCGTATGGTTTTAAATGTGGAGTTATTGGCAAAAATTGGTTTTTGTTGCCAAAACATACCAAGGGCAAGTCCTAACATCAGGATTCCCAGCGTTGTTTTTTCCATGAAATTTACATTTTTTGATGGTTCTAAAATTCTTTTGATTCTGAGATACATTTCAGATGGTTTCTTGGCGAATGCCAGAGAACCAATACCTGAAATGGTATTATTTTCCTGTATTATCAATAATGCCTTAGCATAGGATAATTTTTGATTGAGTTCTTTTCCAGCCGCTTCATCATCACAAATATGTTCTCTTTCTCTTTTAATAATGCTTGTCAGCCACCAGGTAACAGGGTGAAAATAGAAAACCACCTCAATAAATATTTGAAAAATATTTAATATATAGTCGTTTCTTTTTATATGAGCTAATTCATGAAGTATAACTGCTTCTATTTGCTCCGGTGTAAGTTTTGAAAGTAAGGCAAAGGGGAAAAGCAGAATGGGTTTGAAATGGCCAAATACAATAGGGCTTTGAATCTGTGTGGATAACTTCCCGATGATTCTTTTTACGCCGGCCTCCTTTCGTTTCAGCTCTAAAAACAAGTTCATTTCCGGTGGAAGTGGGTCCGTACTTACCTTGTTTAACCAAATTAAATATGAAAAGCCCCCCATCATTCTCAAGGTCATGAAGCTTACGCCTATTAACCATATCCAGGAAACCCAATCGATGTATTGGCTAGGCAGATTTAGTAATTTTTCAAGCAGAGAGGTTTGAACAGCCGCAGTTTCATTGTCAGATAAATAGAAATGATTTTGAATACTAGAATCCTGGTTTATTGCAGGTTCAAGTCTGTTTGCAAATTCGTTCCATATATAACAAAAAGTACAGATGGAAGTAAGTAATTGTATGAACAATGTGGTCCATGCTGCGTTAAATCGGGCTTTGGCACTTTTAAAACTTTGGGTAGTAAGCAGTATATAAAATACCAGTCCAATGATAGCCCCTTGCCATATTGCATGGAATACGGTCCAGCCTAACACATCAATCAGATTTTGAGGAAATTCTATGAAATTTTTCACGGCAATACCTTTAAATATTAAATAATTTGATGGGAGGGATCTTGTTCTTCTAATTGGGAAATCAATTTTTTTATCTCCTCCAATTCAGAGGCAGATGCAGCAGCATTCCCTAAAACTTGCATAACTAATTGATGCGAGGATCCCTGAAAAGTATTGATTACAAACTTTTGTACTAGTTTTTCTTTGGTATTTTGCTCGGAAATGGTTGCTTGATAAAGATGAATTCTTGCAGATTCATCTCTTTGTACCAATTTCTTCTCCAGCATTATTTGCAATTGCTTGAGTATGGTGGTATAGCCAACCTCCCTTTTTTCTTGCAAAAGTCCATGTACTTGCTTAACGGAACATGGACCTATCTGCCATAGTGTCTGCAGAATTTCCAATTCCGCTTCCGTTGGATTGGGTAAATTTATCATGCCTTTTATTTATCTACGATTTATTTCGTAGTGCAATGTAAGACAGATTCATGAAACATCCAAATGATGTACGATATTTTTCGTACTAAATTTTTGATTATTCAATCCAGGTGCGAAACTTAAGTCTTATAGACTCATAAGGCCTCTCCAATTTAATGGCAGCTTCATTGAACGATGGGCTTTTCCACTTAGGAAACACGTCATTTGAAAATGCGTAAGCTTCTGTTGGAATGCCTAAAATATTTTTATCAATTTTTTTATTGCCATTTACATCTTGATAGGCAGCAACCAAATATTTTCCTTCAGGAAGTCCTTCAAACTTGATTATTTGGGTAGCGTTTTTCCCAACAGGAACTATTTGAGCATGATTAGGATTTGCCTCATCCTTGAAGGCAGCCGCAGAATTATACAGACCAATTCGGATGGTTCCTTTTTCTGGAATTAAGCCTTCCATTTTAATTTCTAGCGTAATAGGCGGATTGAAGAGGGAGAAAAATAAGGAATAGAAAATAATATGGAGCATTCTTATTAATTTTAAATAAGTAAATTGAAATAGACTAGTTTAGGTTTAATTTTTTTGCATATTTTATAATTCATAAACCTTTATCTTTTCATTTTTGTTGTATTATTGTAGCGAAATTTCGCTAAAAATAAAATTATGGAATCAGCAGCTGTTAAGTCACAACTAAAAGGGGGTGAGTTTCTATTAAAGGAAAGCACCATAGAGGATATTTTTATCCCGGAAGATTTCAATGAAGAACAAAAAATGATTCGCCAAACGGCTTATGATTTTTTAATTCAGGAAGTTCTGCCGCATGCGAGAAAAATTGATAAACAGGAGGACAACACCTTACTTGAAGTACTTGGTAAGTTTGCTAATCTTGGTTTTTTGGGCACCCACATGCCTACAGAATATGGGGGGTTAGATTTTGATAATCACACCAATACTTTAATTAGCGAGGTTATGGGACCTTCTGGATCCTTTACGGTTGCTTATGCAGCTCACATTGGTATCGGTATGTTACCTATTTTATATTTTGGGACGGATGAACAGAAATCTCATTATCTTCCCCGACTTATTTTGGGGGAATTAAAAGCTTCTTACTGTTTAACTGAACCCGGTTCAGGTTCCGATGCATTAGCAGCTAAAACAAGGGCTGATTTAAGCGAGGATGGAACGAAATATATATTAAACGGGCAGAAAATGTGGATTTCCAATGCCGGTTTTGCTGATATTTTCATTGTCTTTGCCAAAATTGGAGGAGAAAAATTCACTGGTTTCATTGTAGAAAGAAATACTCCAGGTCTAACTTTTGGTGAAGAGGAAGAGAAAATGGGGATTAAGGGTTCTTCTACAAGACAGGTGTTTTTTGAAAATGTGGCTGTTCCCGTTGATAATTTATTGGGCGAAATTGGAAAAGGACATTTGATTGCCTTTAATGTGCTGAATATTGGCCGATATAAATTGGGCGCTTTATGCCTGGGTGGTGCACAAGGAAGTGCGGATACCGCCATTAAATATGCCAATGAAAGAGTTCAATTTGGCCAGGCTATTTCTAATTTTGGTGCCATTAAATATAAAATTGCGGAACAAGCTATTCGCATTTTTTCCGGTCAAAGTGCTTTATACAGGGTTTCCCATTTGTTACAAAAAAAGAGAGAGGAATTAGCTGCAGAAGGGGTACCATTTGCCAAAGCAAAATTAGAGGGTGCGGAAGAATATGCTATTGAGTGTTCTATTCTAAAGATTGTAGGTTCGGAAGTGGTTGATTATGTGGTAGATGAAACCTTACAAATTCATGGCGGCATGGGCTTCTCTGAGGAAGGAACTGCGGCCAGAGGCTATAGGGATTCTAGAATAAATAGAATCTACGAAGGAACGAATGAAATAAACAGAATGTTGATGGTTGATCAACTCTTTAAAAGGGCTTTGAAGGGAGAACTCGATTTGGTTGGTCCCGCCTGGGCTGTTCAAAAGGAGTTAGCTTCCATGCCAGTATTGGAAAATGTATCGGGGCCTTATGCAGAGGAGAAAAAAGCCATTACCGATTTTAAGAAAATTTTACTGATGGTAGCGGGTGCCGCTGCAAAATCTCAAATGGACGGTAAGATTAATTTAAAGGAAGAACAAGAGGTTTTATTTAACCTTTCTGATATGCTTACCGATTTATTTTTAGCCGAATCTACTTTACTACGTGTAGAAAAGCTTTCTACAAAAGCAGACAAGCAAATAAATCAAGAGGTGTATGATGCCATTTTAAAGGTGTTTTTACACGATGCATCCTTTAGAATGCAAAAAAATGCTACCGATGCTTTATCGTCCTTCTCTGAGGGGGATCTCCTGAAAACCTTTTTAATGGGTGTGAAGAGATTCTCAAAATATCCTATTCAACCTGTTAAGGAAGCAAGAAGAAAAGTGGCAGATTGTTTAATTGCGGCTAATGCTTATGTTTTAGGTGCCTAAGGGCGAAAAATTTCAACTATTTTTGTAAAAACTAAATGTTATGAGTGAGTATAAAGAAATAGTTAAAGATGGAGTAAAAAATATAGGAAATAGAATGAAGAAATTTTTTCTTTACGTTACCGGATTTATTCTCTTCGGTTTTATCAGCTATCTTATTATTTGTAATTTTACTTATAGCAATGGAACCCGTTCAGGTTATTTAGTGAAAATTACTAAAAAAGGATATATTTTTAAAACTTACGAAGGTACGTTGGGAATTGCCGGTATGGCTCAAACTAAAGATGGGTTTATGTCTACCAATTGGGATTTTACTGTAAGAGATAAAAAAGTTTATCTTACCCTGGACTCACTTCAAGGGGTTCCCGTTAAACTTTATTATAAGGAAAAACTTAAGGCGATGCCCTGGCAGGGGGATACCCCATATTTCGTTTATGCCGCGGAGAGGGTTAAATAATAAACCTAGAAATAACTTTTAGGTATAAAATACAGGCCATTCCAAAGGCCGAAAATGGTGATTCTTTTGTTTTCGCTAAATGCGATAAGGTCCCATTTTTCATCATAATCAGGTACTGTCTCAATGGCAGTACCTGATTTATCTAGTAGAATCAGTGACTTTTCGTTTATAACCGTTAGCTCGCTTATAATTCCAGGAAATTCCTCTAAAAGGAAATTTCGTTTAAAGGCCATTCTAAAGGATTCGAAAAAAGAATGCCAGTCGTTATAATCTGTTGGAAAAGAAGCGATTTCACCTGATGTTCTTTCATTTATTTGTAAAATAGCCCTTTGAGGAAATCCTGAAGGGTAATAATGTACATTACCTTTTACCTGGGTATGCAATTCGTACTCATCTTCCCATTTTTCTCCCCGCCAGCTGAAAGAAATTACCTGAGCATACCTCCCTGTTGAGCGTCCAAACAACCAAATAAACCGTGCATTCAGATCATTGCTAATTTGTTTATAATCAATGGAGCAAACAAACCATTCGTCGGCTACGGGAGGTTCACTAAGCACTATTTCTTTTTTTATGGTAGCTCCACCATACACTAACAAATCTTGTTGATTTTCGCTGGTAAAATCATCCCATTTTTGAAAGGCCTCGCAAAAAAGAATAATTTCACCGAGTTGCTTGGTGGCGATTTGTATCCAGTTTTCATCATTTCGTTGATAAAAAAGGGGAAGTAACCGAGAGGCAATGCCATTTAACTTAAAGTCGGTAAGTCGGGTAACGATGGATTCCCAAAAGGAGTAGGGCTGTTCTCTTAATCGTGCCAGGCCCATTTTCAAACAATCCTCAAGCCAAAGGGTCAATATTAAACAGCCCTGAAGCATCTCTGACTGTCTTTTTATTTGGTTTTTTTCTCTTAATCGTTGATTTTCTGCTTCTTTTTCCAGTATTTCAGCCTCACTTAAGGGTTTCTTTGAAACATAAGTTATGACCCATGAGGGGATTTCTTCAAAAGTAGGAAATTCCATTGGATTTTTACAATAGTAAAATGCAAGGGCTAAGGTATATTTATCTGGTTTAGGATAAATCGGAGAATTAGAAGCAGAAATTAAGGTGTCTAACTGCCAGCAAACCTGGTAAAAAGAAGCCCCTGAAGTTTTTATTTTCCCCCAAATATGGCCTTCCGCTACACCAATATCTTTTAGATATCGCTGAGATGCTAAACGATAACAACGTTCTAGGGTAGCGGGATCGGGAGATAATTTTTCAATATCCTCCCAAAGAGGTAATAAAGACATGTATTATGTGGAAAAAATCAATCGTCATCTTCTTCACTGAGAAAGCCCAACGCTATCATTGCTTTTTCAGAAGCGGCTTGTTCAGCACTTTTTTTATTGAAATCGTCCGCGGTAGCTATTCGTTGATTATTTACAAAAACCCCCACTTTAAAGCGATCGCGTTTTTCGAATTTATATCTTGAGATAAGTTTATAGGAAATTGTTTTTCCATGTTTCTGGCACCACTCAAGGAGTTGACTTTTATAATTGTCATCATAATTTTCAAGTTCATGAATGTCCAGGTACCGGCGTAAAATATTTTCTACGATATATTTTTGAGTAAATGAGTAGCCAGCATCGAGATAAATAGCACCAACCAGTGCCTCCACCGCATTTCCGAGCATAGACCTACTTAGTCTGGTATTGTTAAATTCCTGTAAAACGCCATCGAGTTCCATTTTATCACCAATCCGATTTAAGGTTTTCCTTTTGACGATTTTAGAACGCATTTTAGTGAGGAAACCTTCATTGCTATCCGGATACTTTTTGAACAAATATTCTGCTACGACAGTACCTAGTACAGCATCGCCCAGATACTCTAACCTCTCATTATTTTGAGAGAGGATTGGTTTTTCATTTTGTGAAGATTTATGGGAAAAGGCAAGCTTGTAGATAGATATGTTACCTGGAACAAAGCCAAGAACATCGAACATGCGTCGAGCGAAATATTTATCTTTAGACAGATAAAAGTTAAATAATTTGAATAGTAATCGCAATAGACTATTAGTTATACAAATTTTTTAAAGATAACACACGCATTGTGACCTCCAAATCCAAAAGTATTACTTAGTGCTGCTTTCACCTCCCTGGGTTGAGCTTCATTGAAAGTAAAGTTAAGCTTTGCATCTAATTCCGGGTCATCTGTAAAATGATTGATTGTAGGAGGTACAAATTTATGGATGATAGAAAGAATAGAAGCAACGGATTCAACGGCACCGGCGGCACCAAGCAAATGGCCCGTCATAGATTTTGTTGAACTAATATTCATATTATAGGCATGGTCCCCAAAAACATTCATTATGGCTTTTGTTTCAGCAATATCACCTAATGGCGTGGAAGTACCATGTACATTCACATAATCAATATCTGTTTTGTTAAGACCTGCATCTTTCAATGCAATTTTCATAACATTGGTAGCACCCAAACCCTCTGGATGAGGTGCAGTGAGATGATAAGCATCAGCGGTAGCGCCGCCACCGGCTATTTCTGCAAGAATAGTGGCACCTCTTTTTTGAGCATGTTCCAAAGATTCTAATATAATACAAGCTCCACCTTCACCAAGAACGAACCCATCGCGATCTTTATCGAACGGACGGGAAGCAGTTAAATAATCATCATTTCTGGTAGAAAGCGCCTTCATAGCACTAAAGCCGCCCATACCTGCAACGGTTACAGTGGCTTCAGACCCTCCGGTTACCACAATATCATTCCTACCTAGTCTGATAGCATCCATAGCATTGATAATGGCGTGAGTAGCTGATGCACAGGCAGAGACTGTGGCATAATTTATACCTCGGAGACCATATCGCATGGAGATATGCCCGGCGGCAATATCAGAAATCATTTTAGGAATCATAAAAGGACTGAATCTGGGTGTACCATCGCCCTTCATAAATTCCATTATTTCTTCCTCTAAACTACTAAGTCCACCAATTCCTGAACCCCAGATGACACCAATTCGGTCGTGATCTAAGGAGGAATCACCTTCGAAATCGAGGCCAGAATTTTTAACAGCTTCCGCGGCACAACAAATTGCAATTTGAGCAAAACGGTCTAGTCTCCTGACTTCTTTACGGTCAATATGCATTTCAGGATTGAAGTTTTTCACTTCACAAGCAAAGCGCGTTTTAAAAAGAGCAGGATCAAACAGAGAGATAAGGTTTGCACCACTGACTCCATTTTGAAGGCTGGAGGTAAAGGAATCAATATCATTACCAATAGGCGTAATCGCCCCAATACCCGTTACAACAACTCTTTTCATTTGATCCATTTCAACGTTTTAAAAACCACAAGCCTGACATTTAACAGACTTGTGGTTTGCACTTTAGTTACACAAGAATTACTTTGCAGCTAACTGATCTTCTAGATATTTAACGGCGTCGCCAACAGTTTGAATCTTTTCCGCTTGCTCATCTGGAATAGAGACTTCGAATTCTTTTTCAAAAGCCATTATTAGCTCAACCGTATCTAAAGAATCGGCTCCTAAATCACCGGTGAAACTTGCACCTGGATTTACATCTGCTTCGTCAACTCCCAAATTTTTAACGATAATCTTGCTTACTCTTTCTGCAATGCTAGACATAGGGAAATTATTAGTGGTTTATTAAAATAAGGTGCAAAGTAAAGCAGAACTACCTGTAAAATCAAAGTTTTTTATTATTTTTTTGCTTTTATACGTTCTTTCTTTCATTTTTTCAGATATTTTAACCCCTTTTTGCAATATTATTGCTTATTTCGCCCTTACATTTATTAGAATGTTAAATGTGATATACCCAAAAAGATGCATAACAAAGTAAACAAAAACACAAAGATAGTAGCTACCGTTGGTCCTGCTTGTAGCTCCATTGAGAATCTTCGCGCCCTTGCCGATGCCGGGGTGAATATTTTTCGACTCAATTTTTCTCATAGTCGACACAATGAGCATCTTGAAGTGATACAGCGTATTACGGAGTTAAATGAAAAGTTTGGCTATCATATAGGTATTCTCGCCGACCTTCAGGGACCTAAACTCAGGGTGGGTCAAATTGAAAACAATGCATTGGAACTGGCAGAAGGAGACATTATTACGCTGATTAATAAACCTTGTATTGGCACCAAAGAGGCTATTTACATGAGCTATCAGGATTTTGCCTCCGACGTTAAGGTAGGAGAAAAAGTGCTCGTAGATGACGGTAAACTGGTTTTCGAAGTGATAGAAACAAATTTTAAAGATACGGTTAGATTAGTTACGCTATTCGGTGGTGTTTTGTCCTCAAATAAAGGGGTGAATCTTCCTAATACAAAAATTTCTCTGCCTTCTTTACCAGAAAAGGATCTCATCGATTTAGAATTTATTCTTACCCAGCCAGTCAATTGGATCGCCCTTTCTTTCGTACGTTCAGCTAAAGATGTTAAGGAATTAAGAGCTAGAATCGACGCTAAAAATCACCCGGCTAAAATTATCTCTAAAATTGAGAAACCTGAGGCGGTTGAAAAAATTGATAAAATTATTAAGGCTTCTAATGCCATTATGGTGGCTCGTGGAGATCTTGGTATCGAAATTCCTATCGAGCAAGTGCCTGTTGTTCAAAAAACAATTATCCAAAAGTGTATTCGTAGATCAAGACCCGTTATTGTAGCTACCCAAATGATGGATTCTATGATTACTAATCCTTCACCAACTCGTGCTGAGGCTACGGATGTGGCTAATGCTGTATTTGATGGTGCTGATGCCGTTATGTTGAGTGCAGAGACCTCCGTTGGAAGACATCCCATTAAAGTGGTTGAAGCCATGGTTAGAATTATTCAAGAGGCAGAAAAAGTATTCGAAATTGGAGATAAAAGACCAGTTCCTTCCGATAATTCACGCACTTTCCTTTCTGATGTTGTTTGCCAGCAAGCAGTCCAAACCGCTGAAAGTATTAAAGCTAAGGCTATTATCGGTATGACCAGTTCAGGTTATACTGCCTTCAAAGTCTCAAGTTTCAGACCCGATATCAATATCAAAACATATATTTTCTGTGATAAAGTTCACATGCTCGCTACGCTTAGCCTCGTATGGGGTGTCGAATGTTTTTATTATGATCGTTTTGCTACTACTGATGACACCATTCAGGATGTAGTAGATTTGCTGAAGGCAAAGGATATTGTTCAAAAAGGGGATGTAGTTGTGAATACAGGTACTATGCCGTTGATGAGAAAACACCGTACGAATATGCTTAAAATCACCGTTATTGATTAATAATCTTTAAATCTTTTCATGAAAATCATCTGGTTTTGTCTTTCTTTCTTGTCGTTAAGTCTTGCGGTAGTTGGGCAACCAGTGCAGGTTTCTGCAAATGATTTATTGGTAGAAGCAGCTTTGATTGAAGGCGCAAAAGAAAGTTTTTTACGCAATACAGACAAAGCTGTGGCTATTTATCAGAAATTGTTGAAGGATTATCCGTCAAATGATTTGGCAGATTATTATCTGGCATTGATTTATCAGGATAGTTCTCAATGGGATAAAGCTATTTCTTACGCTCTTTCGGCCACTAAAAAATCACCTGATAATCTTTGGTTCCAACAGAAACTAGCTGATCTTTATATGAAGAATAGTCAATTTAATCTGGCTATTCCTGTGCTACAAAAATGTATCACGCTAGACCTAAGGGGAATCGATTTTTATCAGTCGTTGATCGTTTGTCATCAAAAAGCAAATGACTGGAATGCAGCATTTAAAGTGTTAGATTTACTAGAAGCTGCCTGGGGTATTTCTCCTAAGTCTATCATTCAACGAAAAGAGCTATTTCATCTATCTGGTAATATTCCAAAAGCAAAAAAGGAGCTGATTAACCTGATTAGTTTGTTTCCCTCGGAAGAGCATCATTTTTATCTGGCTTCTGATTATTTTATTAAGAATAATGATTCGGAGGGGGCATCAAAAATTTTAAAGCAGTTATTAGCCTTACAGCCTGATGCCTCCCGCGCAAAGTTCGAGCTGAATCAACTTGAAAATAATTCTGGAGCTACCTCACTTTTATCGTTAAATTCATTTTTTTCTGATAATCAAATTGATACCGAAAAGAAAAGGGCTCGATTGATGCCTGAGATTGACAAACTGGTTATTTCTAAAGAGGTTTCTTTAAAGGAACAATTACTGGTACTTTGTGCATCAATGGAAGCTGCACATCCTTCTGATGCCGCTCCTTTGGCACTCCAGGCTGAAATTTATCGTATCATGGGAGTAGTTGATACGGCTGTGATGAAGTATAAAACAGCGCTAAAAAAGGAAGAATCTATTTTCTACATTTGGGAAAATTATTTGCATTTACTTTGGACTACCGGTCAATCTGTTTCCTTAACTAAGGAAGCTTTGTTTGCCTGGGATATTTTCCCAAATAACCCAAAGATTCCTTTCTATGCAGTGTACGGTTATTTATTTCAGGGTAAAACAGAAGAAGCCTTACCATTGATGGAAGAGGCTTTTCTTCAAAGTTCCAAAGACGAGCAGCTTACGAACCATTTAATGGCTTTAAAAGCACTCTCCCTGTCGCTACAAGGTGAAAAAGTAGCTTCAAATGATATTTTCCTATCTTTAAAAGGGAAAGATAAGAAGTCTTATCTCTGGGCACTGCAAATTTTATCAGAGGGGGAATCGCCCTATCCTTTGACAAATAACGGTCCAGATGACATTCATAATGAGGCGCTTGTCATGCATGCTAAAGCGTTTGCTGCATTTAAGGCCAATCAACCTGATATGGCATTAAAGCTATTTAATGAGGGGGAAAAATGGGGAACACCTCTGTTTTTTGAACATTGGGGAGACGCATTTCTTTCTGTAAATGATAAGCTAAAGGCAGAAAATGCTTACAAAAAATCACTGGAATTGGGCAACACAGGAAAAAGTTTGTCCTTAAAATTGAGTAAGTTTTAGTAAGATGTATAAGTTAGTTTTTTCTTCTTTTCTGCTTTTTGCCTTTCTTTCCTGCTCTCCTAAAATAAGTAAAAAGGCGGGGCTAGTTGAAGATGATAACCCTTCTTTATTCCTTAAAAAGGCAGTATTCGCCCCAGAGTGGATGGAAGGAAAATGTCAGCTTCAATTGGCATCGGAAGGTTCAAATGTGAGCGGGCAAGGCATTATTCGGGTACGCAAGGATAGTGCCATTTGGGTTTCCGTGCGAAAATTAGGGTTTGAAGTGGGAAGAGCGCTGATTTTAAAAGATTCCTTTTTTTACTTAGACAGGCTAAATAATGTGTTTGAAGCTCATGCTATCTCTTTCATAAAGGAAAAATATCAGCTGCCCGGTGATTTTTTACATCTTCAAGCACTCTTATTTGGAAATGCGCCTTTAGACGATATATCTGATTTTTCGGTGACTAATAAAGAATCATTCGAGTGGCAGTTGCAAAAATCAATGGATAATGGTATCTTGTCTCTAGGATGGGATTTTAATAATAAAAGGATTTCTGCTATTGATTGGGGTCAGCCAGCAAGCAACAAATACTTTAAAATGAAGTTTGGAGATTATAAAGAATTAGAAAGCAAGCAACAATTTTCTTATTTTCGTGATTTGAATATACAAAGTGCCGAAACTGGAAACCTACATGTCGTTCTATCATTCAACCAGGTTCAATTCAATTTGCCTGTCAGCCTTCGCTTCGATGTCCCGCAGAGGTATTCTGGTAGCCATTAATTTTCTTTTTTTATTCGCCATAATCGTTCCTGCCTATAGTCAATCTAGAAAGGAATTAGAGGAGCGTAGAAAGGATTTGTTGAAAAATATTGAACAAACAACCAGGGAACTTCAACAAACCAGGGAGGATAAGGAAAAATCTCTACAGCACTATCTTAATCTTCAAACACAAGTATTAAACAGGCAACAGCTGGTAAATAATCTTAAAAGTGAAATTATTTACACGGAGTCGCGGATTTATCGGACAAGAGACGTTCTGGCATCCCTTCAATTAGATATTGACCGCTTACAAATCGAATACAAGCAAATGGTAAGGGCGGCTTTGAGAAATAAGCTGAATAGGAATATGGATGCTTTTTTGTTTTCAGCTGAAAATTTAAATCAATTTTATAAACGCTTTGTTCTGGTAAAACAATACGAGAGTTATCGGCGAAGGCAGGTTTCGTTAATACATGCGACGCAAACAACTTTGAAGAAGAAAACGATTCAGCTTACTTCCTCATTGGCAGAAAAAGAATCTATTTTACTGGCCATAAAGGGACAGGAAATAAAACTAGGGCAGGAAATGAAGGTCAAAAATAAAGTATTGACCACGCTAAAGGATAATGAACAGAAATTAGCCACCTCTCTGGAAGATCAGTTGAGGCAAAGACTTAAATTGGATAATTCCATAGAAAGGGTCATTCGTACAGAAATCGATGCGATTGCCAAGAGAAATGCTGTAGCGCCAAAATCAGAAAAAAAATCAATGCCTGCCTCAACCGCATCGAATTTTCAACAGGCAAAAGGAAGTCTTCCCTGGCCCGTCGAGAACGGACAGGTAGTCAAAAATTTTGGTACGCAACAACATCCTGATTTTAAAAATGTGAAAACGGTGAATAATGGGATTGATATATTAACTTCCCCAAAAGCATCAGTCAAAGTTGTTTTTCCGGGAAAAGTGGTCGGTACCCAAGTAGTTCCTGGGTATCAATATACAGTGATTGTTCAACACGATAATTTTTATACCGTGTACGCCAATATGGAGACGATTAGCGTTAAAAGAGGGGATGTGCTGTCGGTTAATCAATCTATTGGGTCTTTAGGTGACGAAAAACCTGAGATTCATTTTGAATTATGGAAGGAAAAGCAGAGACTTAATCCTTCCGATTGGATACAATAATTATGTTAATATGAGTAATGGCTGGAATGTTGGGGAAAAGGCTCAAAAGGGTATTCTTTTAGAACAGGAATTTGCCGTTTTAGTAGGCCTGATCCAAAAGGGAGAAACGGAGGAACAAGTAAATGAATATTTAGACGAATTAGCATTTTTAGCTCTCACAGCAGGTGCCATTTGTCTTAAAAGGTTTACCCAAAAATTAATTCACCCCGATAGTAAAACGTTTATTGGAAAAGGTAAATTAGAGGAAATACAAACCTATGTTCAAAGTCACGAAAATGTAAATATGGTCATCTTTGACGATGATCTTACAGGTAAACAAGTCAATATCCTGGAGTCTTTCCTTAAAGTAAAAATCATTGATCGTTCTACTTTGATTTTAGATATTTTCGCTTCAAGGGCGCAAACAGCTCAAGCGAAAACGCAGGTTGAATTGGCTCAAATGCAGTATCTATTGCCCAGATTAAGAGGACTTTGGACGCATTTGGAAAGGCAAAAAGGGGGTATCGGTATGAGAGGTCCCGGTGAAAAGGAAATTGAAACAGATCGTCGTATCGTCAGAGATAAAGTTACTTTGCTTAAAAAGAAACTGGAAAAAATTTCTTTGCAAAATGAAACACAACGTAAAAGTCGGGGAGATCTTATTCGTGTAGCCCTCGTGGGTTATACCAATGTGGGTAAGTCAACCTTAATGAATTTATTAAGTAAATCAGAGGTGTTTGCCGAAAATAAACTCTTCGCAACCCTCGATACGACCGTTCGAAAAGTAGTATTGGAAGATGTTCCTTTTTTATTGTCCGACACGGTCGGTTTTATAAGAAAGTTACCCCACCATTTGGTTGAAAGCTTTAAATCAACATTGGACGAAGTAAGAGAAAGTGATATTCTTCTTCATGTGGTCGATATCGCCCATCCTCAGCATGAAGATCATATACGTACTGTGAATCAAACGTTGCTCGATCTGGGCGTTACCGAAAAGCCAACCTGGCTCATTCTAAATAAATTTGACCTTTACCGCGAAAAATATTTTGACGAACTTCTCGACGAGGAGGGTAAAACTGAGGTCGTTTCCAGTATGATGACAAAATGGGTACAAGGTGAACTCATTGAACCGCTCCTAATTTCCGCTGAAAAAAAGGAAAATATGGATGTCTTTAGACAAAGATTATTAGGCCTCGTGAAGGATCAATATAAAATCCGTTATCCCTATCAGGCAAAACAATGGTAGCGGTTCGGAAAATAAATATTTTTCCCTTTGGTTTCCTATGTTTTTTTGTGTTTTATTAGAATTTACCTGGAATGAAAATAGCGTTGGAATTAGTAACAGATATTTCTTTAAATGATTGTTAATCAGACAAGTTGATTTTTTAGAAAAATATTTAAAGTAAAACTTGTACTATTTATTTACCTTTTTATGTTATATTGCATTCGAAAATTTTTTCCCGGTTTTTCTCAAGGTGGTCTTGGTAAATCCGAAACCCAGAATACACACAAAAAGTGAATAGGAATATAGCCTTTTTGGAACTTAAATACGGTAATATCTACGGTGGATATCCCAATTTCTATGCTATTAGTGAAATTGCTTTTTTGGTCTTCGAGATTGGATCTAAAAAACTTTTCCTTGAAAGTTGGATTAATAATGCGCCCGTTGATATCGTAAACGTCTATTCTGAAGTAAACGAATTGGGACATACCTTGTCAAGGAATAAAGAGGTTTTCAATCTGAATACTGGTCAAACCAGGCCGTTCGATGAAAATTTTAAGTTATCAGAGGACAAACTTTTCTTTGAATTTAACAAGTTAAAAAACGCCAAACTGCATATCAGAAATTTTTTGGAAAAGAATTTCCATAAATATGAATTTGATGATCTTGTAGTTTTTGATGGTCGTCGGGATCTTTTTCTATGTGAACGTTGCGGCGCTGATTTCTCAGGTTGGAATGTAATAGATTTACAAAAGGAGTTAAATAAAACGACCGAATATTTGTTTTCACTAAACAAATTATCAGTTATCATAAACTACAGGTTAGATAAGTCGCACTTAAAAAGTAATAACCTGGAATATTGGCTTCACCCCATTGCTGCCAGACAAATTGTACCTAAGTCTGCCGCCTGGGATGCTGCAAGGCTCATGATGATATATAATGAGTGGAATAATCATCACGCTGATTTCCTTATAAAAGCTCAGTTACTCCTTAATAAAATCCAGACTTCCAAATAGTCCTTTTTTACAGGACAAATTCTTGACCTGTTGTTGGAATTACGGCTTCAGGCAATCCGTATTGGTGAAGCATTGTTGCAAAAGCTTTCTTTGCCTCCTGTTCTCCGTGAACAAGGAACAATTTTTTCACATGACCTTTCTGGTTTTTTAAATAATCAAGCATTTCTAGTTTATCGCCATGAGCAGAAAAAGAGTCCAGAATTTCAACATTGGCTCTGACTTCCATTTTATGCCCCAATA
>JANQZX010000017.1:0-4185 GCA_030728245.1 Saprospiraceae bacterium
TGCGTTACGCAGCGGCGAAAAAAAGGGCATAAAGTAATCCTCTACGAAAACCCATTATACCCATGCCAAAGACGTCCTCTATAATCCTGAAAATCCTGTAAATCCTGATTCAGAACCATGTTCTAGCGAATAAATATTACATTGGAACCTGTCGGGGAGAAGACGCGAGCATCGCGTCTCTACAGGGTATTAAGAAAACTGACGAGTTGGATAGCCTGACAGTGGTGTTTGATTGTTCCATAACCAGGGAAATGTATCTGTATCATGGGAGGGCGAATGCGATTCGCCCCTACAATATGGTATATTATTTTGCAACTATGCTAAAAGTAAACCTCCCTGAAGACCATACTTCAACCCAATATTTGCTGAAACAAAGGCAAAAATTCCTTTATTTGGGGGTCATCCAGGCTAAAGGGTATATCTGATTTAGGTAGCTCTTGTTTTGATTTGGACACTCTTTCCCAAATATCTTGTTTTGCACTAACAGTAAATAGCGAAAAGGTGCGTCTGAGCAAGGGAAGGACCTCAGGAAAATGATCTTCCTTGATATCCATAATCCACTGGTTGATTAAATCAAACATTTCCTGCTGATATTGTAACAAATATACTCCTCTTTTGAAAAAGCCTTCCAACCAGGCGCCTACTTGCAAAGGTTCATTTCCTTTTGAAAAAATCAAGGTCATTTTTGCCAGAATAAAATCTATGTCTAATCTATCTCTTTCCAGTAAAAGTCTCATTACCAATCCATTAATCCTCATATTTACACCGTCTAACTGAGTTGTAGTTAAAAGGGCATTTTCCCAAAGAGAAACAAATTCATTTCCTTCCAATAGATAAATGGCGGCATGAGCATCGGATATTTGTTGCTCCATTATTTCAGCCGGCTCGTCGGCCAATTGATAAGTTGTCTGGGGAAGCCCCGAACAAATAGCAGGAATGATGGTATTTAACCATTGGTGCAATTTTTCTGGATAAACCGTTCGGTGGCTCGGATACCGCATAATTCTCACTAAAATAGGCAGCGATTGCAAAAATTGGGAAATATCAGGAATGTCCACCGCCAGGGATCGCATTTTCAAAGAAAGAGTATCTACTAAGTTTTCAATGCCTGCAAGCATACATTTTTCCAAATAATGCACCAGCGTCAAGGTATCTGAAGCATTTTGAATAGCTGCCTCCATCTTTTTCTCAGCGGCCCCTGCAATCGTATTTCCCCACATACCTTTATCAATCAATTCTATGGTATAAATGGGCCTCCATTTTAATCGCCAATTTTCATGAAAACCTCCTTTCACCTGATCAGAAACGGCCTCTAAAGTACCCCAGGGAATGTCTAAAATATTGAGTTGATGTAGTAACAAACTGGCCATCCGATTAGCATTTACCCTTACATCTAATTGCTTTCGAATGCTCTGTGTACTCTCAAATTCATTTTTTAATCTTGCCGTCTTTATTTGCTTATTTAAATCCGATTGTAATGGAGTTTGAGGAATATTTGCAGGAACCTGCCCTACTTTATCTCCAATAATCCATTTAGATTGAATTTTTGCTATTAAAATATCTTTGGGTAATTGAAGGACAGATTCCAGGGCCAATTGGAGTTCGTCCAGTCCTGCGTCAGGTTTATCTCTTAAATAGGAAAGATTGGAAGACAAGGCTAAAATAGCTTGCAAATGGGCTGGAGAAACATCAAATCCCTCTTTCCTGAATAATTTTGCAATATGAATGAGCCAAATAGAAGGTGCATCTACTTGATGATTATACAACATTTCGTACCATGCGGGAGCCAATACTCCTGCACCATACCCTGATTGTCTGGCTAATCGGTCGTAACTCCATGGAATCCAGGTTCCTGCAATTTTAACTTTTGATAACCCGGTGAGTAGTGATTTATCCTGTTTAGCCGTTATTTTGTTCCAATCTAATAAAGCTGGAATATGCCAGGCACCGCAAACAACCGCTATTTTATTATAATTTTTCGCCATTTCGCTTCTAATCAGCTGACGCATCCAGGCTTCCCTGAGGAGCGTTTCCCTCGATTCCGTTCTATTTAGCTGCCTCCTCACCTCGATCATTACCTCCTGAAGACCTTTAAAAACATCTTCGTCTTCTCTTATTTGTTCGAAAGTGTGTTCCCACCACCGTTCACTATCGGTATAACCCGATAATTGAGCCACTTGAGAAAGCGGATCTTTAACATAATCATCGCGGATAATTTCAGTTTCCTGCGAAAGCGGCAACATAAAAGCAGCGGGCAAATCGAAGGGAATTAAGGGAATACCTTTGTTATTGGCAAAGGAGATGGCAATCCATTCTGGCGAAAAATGGGCAAAAGGAAGAATGAGACTATTTTTCAGTTGAAGTGGCTCATAAAGAAGGAGCGCAATGGGCGGAATTAGACCCGGATCATTAACTGACGCAAATAAATCGCTTGTTTCGGCAGGAGCTTCAATTATAATAGCATCTGGCTGCCATTTTTCAAGAAATCGAAGCATTCTTCTGGCAGACCCTGGCCCATGATGCCTAATGCCAAGGAACTGAATTTCAGGCACTGACATTTACAATAATTCTCTGCAAGCCCGGTAGAGATCTTTCCATCCGTCTCTATCTTTGACCACTAATTGCAAATAATCTTTCCAAATGGGCAAATCATTATGGGTATCTTTAACAATGGCGCCGGAAAGAGCGGCAGCAATATCTGTTGCTTTCAACTGTCCGTTTCCAAAATGGTAGGCAAGCATTTGACCACTGTAAACAACTTCAATAGCCTCAGCGGTACTTAAAGTTGAGGAAGGGGATTTCAATTTTTGTTGACCATCAATGGTTTGGCCATTTCTTAATTCTCTGAAAATGGTGACAATTCTCTTTATTTCTTCCGTTGGGGTAGGGAAAGATTCCATTCCCAACTTTTTAACCGATGGCTCTACTCTATTTTTAATGATCAATATTTCTTCCTCCATCGTCTCCGGCAAAGGCATATAAACCATATTAAATCGTCGTCTTAATGCACCGGATAATTCATTTATCCCTCTGTCACGATCGTTTGCGGTAGCAATTAAATTAAAACCATTCTTTGCCTGCAGGGTATCATTCAATTCCGGAATAGGCATTATTTTTTCTGAAAGAACGGTAATGAGTGCATCCTGAACCTCTGCGGGCAAACGGGTTAATTCCTCTATTCGCACCAAAAGACCTTGCTCCATGGCATGAAAAACCGGGCTTGGCACTAAAGACTGTCTGTCCGGACCGTGAGATAATAGCCTGGCATAATTCCAGGTATATTTTAATGCCTCTTCGCCAATACCTGCCGATCCCTGCACTAAATAACCTGAATGACCACTGATAGCTGCTGCCAGATGCTCGGCAACCCAGGTTTTTGCCGTTCCCGGCACACCAACAAGTAAGAGCGCGCGATCTGTGGCTAAAGTGGCTACAGCCACCTCAATCAAGCGTCTCGAACCTATGTATTTTGGCGAAATAATAGTACCATCTGACAATGTTGCCCCCATAAGATATTGGACAACAGCATGTGGAGACAATAACCAGGAAGGCGGCCTCGGCTTTGAATCCTCCTGTTTTAGTGCCAGTAACTCATCTTGAAAAATACTTTCCGCCCGAGGTCGAAGGATTTCACCCATCTGAAATGGATTTTAGTTAGGTTTACTTACTAAAACGGCATCGGATAGACTGTATATCAGACGATTAATATCATTATCGTTTAAACTTAATTTTCCTTTAATGGTAATGGATTCCGCCGTATACTTAATAGGTTCCTGAGAAAACACCTCCATAACCGTTTCAGGTCCGGCGCCGCCACAAAAGAAACACATACTGTAAGGGAAAGCTGAAAACACAAATTCCTTATGATTTTTATACCCCTCCACTGGAATGATATATCCCTTTATTTCAACCGTTTTACCTTCAAGTACCTTAATTTCCTCACTAAAAATGGGCACATCGACCTTAAAACCCAAAGATTCGTCCATCACTTTTTTGTAAGTGATTTTACCTAAGGTCTGCCACAGATTTTTTGCTCCCTGAGCAGAAAGAGAAGTAGATGAAAACACAAAAAATAATCCTGTAACCAGAATAGAACATTTTAACGCTTGCCTTATCATAATTTTTTGTTTATCCTTTATTGTCGGCCAAAGTGGCATGAATATCTGTTTTACTTGCTTGAAAAGC
>JANQZX010000017.1:4285-9912 GCA_030728245.1 Saprospiraceae bacterium
GTTCTCATAACCGCTAACTCATATTTTCTTTCTCTTAGGGAACTAAACAAAGAAATGAAAATACTTAATCCTGAAACGAAAATTATGAGTAAAGCCATCGCTTTTAAAGCCTCCTCGCCTACGCCAAGCAAAGTATATAATCGATTAATCTCAATGGCTGGCGTGGCTGCCTGAAAATTAGTATTTTCATTAATATTTCTTGCCATATTTAAGGCTTGAATATTTCTTCCTTTAAATTTCACCAATAACGAAGTAATGCTCTTATCCTCATAAGAGGTTAAAGGCAAATCTTCGGAATGCTCCGCCTCGTCGTGTTCATGTTCATGCCCCGCCTCGTCATGGTTATGTTCTGCTTCATTATGTTCATGTTCAGTAGATTCTTCCGCCTCGTGGTCGTGTTCATCGTGGACTGCCCAGATACTTTGTGTTTTAGTTACAATAAGTTGATCAATGACAGAACCCGTTTTTTCCAGTATGCCCACTACTTTAAAAGGAGCGGCATCTTCGTGAACCAAATTCTCGTCCTCAATAAGACCATGAGAACTTTTAAATTCATCGGCAAGTTTTATATTTAGATTTTTAGCGACGGTTGCGCCCACCACTACCTCCATATTTTCTTCAAAAAGCTTTCCATCGGCAAATTTTGCCGCGTATAGATCGATAAATCCAGTGTTTGTACCCACTATTCTATACCCCCTGTGACTATCGCCCAGAGAAAGAGGAATGGCACTTTTAAAAATAGGATGTTTAGGATTCAGGAATGCTTTAGCTTCTGAAACAGGCATATTTCCCGTAGGGGCGTCCAAATGGTATAAACTACTTAATATTAACTGCAAAGGACTGCCTTTAGCGCCAATAACTAAGTCTATCCCCGCAAAATTCTTTTCAAACTTGTCTTCCAATTGAACGTTCACCAATAAAAGCAAAGAGATGAGGCCAACGCCCAATGCGAAAAGCACCAGATTCAGGACTAAATTTAGGGGTTTATTCAGAATGTTTTTCCAACTTAAATGCAAAATACTCATAGACTACTCTTTCAATTCTCCTTACAAGAATCCCTATTTTAATAATAATTGTTTATGAAAAGCAGAAGTTAATCTGTTATCATGCGTAACCACAAGCAAAATCGCCTTTACCGCCTCTGCCGATTCCTTAAGTAAATTTTGCACTTCAGTGCTATTTTTGTCATCTAGTGCCGAAGTAGGTTCGTCTGCCAAAATCAACCGGGGCTGATTAACAACAGCGCGGGCAATGGCCACCCTTTGCTGTTCCCCCGCACTTAATCTATTGGGTTTTTGATTTGCCTTTTGCGCTATTTGTAATCTTTCCAAAAGATCCATTATCTTCTTTTTATCTAAAGATTTCCCACCCAATTGCTGTGTCAATAATAGATTTTCCATGACGGAAAGAGACTGAACCGCATGAGCCTTCTGAAAAACAATACCTATGTTTTCCCCTCTGAATTTATCTAATCTGGCGGCTGAAATAGTAGCATAATTAAAATCACCTAAAGTCACATTACCTTCTGTTGGTGATAATAACCCGCCTAAAAGATGTAATAAAGTAGTTTTTCCCGAACCTGAAGGACCGAGAATTAACCATTGGTCACCTTGTTCTGCCGTAAAATCAGGAAACCGAATGGGGGTAGATCCTGAATATTGAAAGGATAGATTTATTGATTTAAGCATAATGGCAAAGATACATTTTGAATATCAAAGTTACACAAACCTCAATGAAGGATTATACTTCTTTTTTCTTATTTTTGCCAATTAATGGTAAAATAAATTATAAACGAATGTTAACAAGGCAAAAAATCAAGGGGCATATTATTATGCTCTCTTTTTTCAGTATTTTTTCAGTCACTTCCTGTCAAAATGATGCTTCAACAAAAAATGAATCATCTGCAGAAAATAAAGAAGTTACAGCGCAAAAGACAACATTAAAAGATGTCAATTTTGATTGCAGCATGATTATGGGGAATGATAAAATGCTGTATTTAAAATATAACAATGCTGCAGTGGGTATGGGTGCGGTCTTGTCCTGTACACCTATTGAGGCAAAAGATTTTAAAAATCGGAATATCCCCGTTGCCGCTTTAGCCGCTTGCTCTGTTGAATCGGCTCAAGGAAATACCGTCTATTACGCTATTAAGGATGGCGATGCTATTTATATATTCAAGGAAAATGCAAATAGCAAAATATATAATCAACATCTGATTGTTCCTCTTATCTAATAAGATGTTTATTTCAAATATAATGAGAGGCTGTCTAACAAGATAGCCTCTTTTTTTTCTATTTTATATACTTGGGATTGGTGCCGCCGGGGATAAAGGGTAAATTATCCATTTTTTGCCGCCTGGGGCATAATGGTCACAATAGACATGTGACCCATAGGGTCAGACCATGAAAAGTGAAAATTTGTATTGAAATTATAAGGCATAGCCCTGCTATCTTCATAACTCTCTACCATCGGGTCATCATTTAGAACAAGTCACTCCATAAAGTTAATAGCCTGCCACGCCGCCATCAAAGCTGCGAGAATCGGCCGCGCCATACCTTATTTTTGTAGTCGGATCTATATAAATGCCCATAGCTTGCCCTTGTTTACCTCTTGAAACCGACGGGTGCCCCATAGCCTCATATAGTTTTTTCGTGTCTGGTGAAAATCCCCAACCCTCCATTGACGTTTGGTCGGGTAACCATTGATGATGAATACGGGGCGTTTCGATTGCCTCACCCATATTCATACTATGATCTATTACATTTAAAATAACCTGTAAAACAGTGTTAATAATAGTCCGACCTCCCGGAGAACCAATAACTAAAACAGGTTTACCGTCCAATGCAACAATAGTAGGCGTCATACTTGAAAGCATTCTTTTATGAGGTGCTACCAAATTAGGCGGGGTACCAACCTGACCTTTTCTGTTAGTTACGCCAGGAACGGGATTAAAATCGCCCATTTCATTATTCAAAAGAAAACCAGTACCATCGGCCATTAGTCTTGACCCATAACTATATTCCAGTGTATAGGTAACAGAAACCGCATTTCCCCAGGCATCTACTACTGAAAAATGGGTAGTTTCATCACTTTCCTTAGGCAAATAAAGAGACCCAAAAGCAGCGCTATCACTTTTTGATGCCTTATCCATTTGAATGGAAGCGGCCAATAATTCAGCATAATCCTTGCTAATTAATTTTTCTATGGGCATATCCTTATTAAAATTTGGATCACCGATATACTGGGCTCTATCGGCAAAAGCTCTTCGCATTACTTCTGTGAGTACATGAAGATATTCGGCACTATTAGGACCCATTTTCCGCAAATCATATTTTTCCAACATATTCAGCATCTCCATAATAGCCACGCCACCTGAGCTAGGGGGAGGCATGCCGATAATATCGAAACCTCTATAATTTCCAATGATAGGTTTTAGTTCCTCTGCTTCATAATTAGCCAAATCTTTGGCTGTTATGATACCCCCATGTTTTTTCATATAAGCCTCCAGCAAAGCAGCGGTTTCTCCTTTGTAAAAACCGTCCCTTCCTTGTAATTGAATTCGTTTCAGGGATGCTGCCAAATCAGGTTGTTTCCAAAGCTCGCCCGGGGTATATAAGTCTGTACCATTTTTAAGAAAAGCCCTTTTGGCTGCAGCAAATACAGGCTGTTTTTGTTTTTGAAAATAGCTTAGAATATCTTGCATGTCCCAGGTGGAAGGAAAACCATTTTCTGCCAGTTCAACAGAAGGTTTTACCAAATCGGCCCAAGGTTTAGAGCCTAGTTTTCCATGCGCCATCCATAAGCCAGCCACAGTACCGGGCACACCAACGGAAAGAGGGCCTTCATGATTTGAATTATCTTTAATCTGACCATTTGCATCGAGATACATTCTTTCAGAAGCCGCCTGAGGCGCTTTTTCGCGAAAATTAAAAGTAGTGGAAGTACCATCAACACCGTGATATACCAAAAATCCTCCCCCGCCGATGTTACCGGCAGAAGGAAGCGTTACAGCCAATGCAAAAGCCGTAGCGATGGCGGCATCAACGGCATTTCCTCCATTTTTAAGCACCTGCATACCAGCTTGGGAAGCCAGATAATGACTGCTTACCACCATTCCCTCTTTTGCAGGGGCGGGCATACGACCATGTTGACCACTCAGCGTATTTAAAGGAACAGCAAGGACTACGCTAATTATCCAAAGGCTAAAATTAATTTTCGTCATCATCATTTTAAAATTACTTCTCTAATGTATGCTAAAAATACCTAAATTAGGAAAAATCTAATGTACTTTTATTTATTTACTAGCGCAACCAATTTTTTAATGAAATGGCTATCACTTATTTTACTTTGCATTTTACCACATATAACGCAATCTATGCATAAATTTCCACCTGAATTTTTATGGGGTACCGCCGCTTCGGCCTATCAGACAGAAGGTAATAATATCAATAACGATTGGTACCATTACGAGCAAATAGAGGCGAAAAAACCTGAAAATAAGAGAAAATTAGCTGGAATTTGTGGTCAGGCAACCATGCAATGGGAAAATTATGAACAAGATTACGATTTAGCACAAAAAATGGGCGTAAAAATTCATCGTCTTTCCATAGAATGGTCCCGCATTTTTCCAACCCCTGACAAACCCGATGAAGAAGCACTAGCCATTTATAAAAAACAATTGGTCAGCCTTCACCAACGGGGTATAAAAACCATGGTTTGTCTTCACCATTTTACCATCCCCATCTGGGTGCTGCAAAAAGGAGGCTTCCTGAACAGAGAATATTTCCTTAGACAATTTCAGCAATATCTGGAAGTTGTCATTCCCTATCTTTCGGATGAGGTGGATTATTGGCTACCGATCAATGAGCCCAACATAGTACCTTCAGCATCCTATCTGATAGGCATGTTTCCCCCTTATAAAAAAAATATTTTCCAATACCTGAGAGTTTATCGGCTGATGATTGAAATGCATGCTGCTGCCTATCATGTCATTAAGAAACACGATAAACAAGCCCCCGTTGGCGTCGCTTTCGCTTACATGCACTTTCAACCGTTCAATGCAAAGAACAAATGGCAACAATTCTTAAGTTATTTGTCTGACAAATGGGCAAACAGGATTTTTTTTGAAGCCGTTGTCAATGGACGTTGGGCTTTTCCCCTTGGTTGGGGAGCTGCCGCACCAGAAATTAAAGGGACCCTCGATTTCACTGGATTAAATTACTATACAACGCTCTATTTGAAAAACACAGGACCGGTGCCTTTCAAAAAAGGAGATGTGATAACAGACATGGGCTGGGTCGTTTATCCTAAAGGGATCTATGCCATTCTACATCAGCTATTTAAAATAACAAATAAGCCGATTATTGTCACTGAAAATGGCACTGCTACAACTGAAGAATCGTTCCGGATTGATTATTATAAAAGTCATTTAACTGAAATTCATAAGGCAATGTCGGAAGGAGTGCCAGTGAAGGGATATATGGCCTGGAGCCTGACCGATAATTATGAATGGCAACATGCTTATTCCAAAAAATTCGGATTAATTTCTGTTGATCCCATTTCAATGGAAAGAACCTTGAAAAAAAGTGGCTGGTGGTACAAAGAAGTGATTGAAAATAATGGATTTT
>JANQZX010000018.1:0-797 GCA_030728245.1 Saprospiraceae bacterium
AATATGATCAGGCTGCAAATGAGCAAACTCGTCAGGTTCATTTAGTCTGATAGCCAACATTTTATCATGTATACTAGACCAAAGGGGACCATCGACCAAACTTCCGGGGACCACTTGTTTATTCAATATCCAAAATGGCATGTGTACATCTAACGGGTATTCCCCATTGGCCGGAATGCCCGTAATCATGCTGGTACCCCAGGGATTAAGTCCAAATAACCAGTTCAGATGATTCTGAAGTAAAGGTCGAAATTGAACATCGCCTGTCATTTGTTCATACAGCAATGCCTGCGTTGCTACTGCTGCGGCCAGATTATTAGAACACCAGATAAAAAGATGCCCTACTCCATAGGGATTCTTATCTGCCTTTTCTTGAATTTTAAGTAGATTATGTTCATAATAATCAGCTAGTTTGTTTCTGATAATTTTATCGTCAACCACTTGCCAAAGAGCATAATGTCCCATATTCACATAAGGATACATTTCATAATGCGCGGCGGAATCCATTTCCATCCAGGAAGTGAAGCCAATCAAATCGGCATAATGTAATGCATCGTTGAGATATTTTTTATCTCCGGTGGCCTTAAAAAGAGCAGCAGCTCCCCATTCCATGTCATCTGCCCAGGTACGCTCGTTATATCTATACGGAGCACCATAGCTATTTCCCTGTTGAAAACCCTCCCTTTTTTTTCCCATTTCAAATATTTCTATCGCATCCTGAAGACATTGGGCTGCAAAAGGAAGATGGCCGGATATATCTTTAAAAATCTGATACCCCAACGCTAAAGCTGCGGCTG
>JANQZX010000018.1:807-1821 GCA_030728245.1 Saprospiraceae bacterium
GCGGCTGACCTACCTGCCACGTTAGAAACCCCGGTAGATTCGCTTTTATATTTACCCAAGCCCTGAGGTTTACCATTGGCAAAATAAGCAGGTCGGTATTTATTTTTACCCCAACCGTAATTTGCGGCATCTTCATGAGGCATTTTAAATCCAAGGTGATCGCGATCATCAGCCACCTGATGGATTAATTCCTCCCTGGTTGGGTGGAGCTTATGGATCCAATCAAGGCCCCACTTAGCTTCATCCAGAACATCAGCTATTCCATTGGGCTGAGGAAGACCGAGATCATTCACTTTATCCTCAAAAACGGAAGGATTCCATTGATAAGCCATTAACATTCTGGCTGTTGCATTACTGCCTGTTATTAGATATTTCAACTGATCTCCGGCATCATGCCAGCCACCTGTTGCGTCAACATAGGAGGAATCGGGTCTGTTTCCGTAAAAACTTTTTCCATCGAGAGGATGACAAACTTCGTTGGTAAAGGGATTGAATCCACATCGTTGCGTTTGCATGAAACCAACGACAGATTCGTGAATGGGCGGATAATTTCCTATCAAAAACTTTTCTGAACGTAAAGTTTGAGTGTTATTGGACAAAAAATAGGTGCCGGGAGTTTTTATATCAGTAAAATTACCTTCGTAATTACCAACAAACTGAGCCCAATTTTCCTTTTTCAAAAGAATTGGATTAATTTCTTTCACCTTTTTCCCATTTTCCTGAAAAATAAACCAGGCATCATTGATGGGCGTTTTTGACAAAATCAATGCCTTTTTAGGATGCGAAGCTTCATAGCCTATCAGATTAATACGAATATGAACGTCTTGGGAAACGCCTTTAAAGGTCAGGAATAAAAGGAGGAGGTGGAGGAAAAAATTTTGCGTCATAATATAAAAATGAATGTGTTATACAAAAACTGATTCTAGGTTCGAAGAATTTTCTCCATCTTTCGACCTTTGGCTAACTCATCCACTAATTTATCCAGAAATCTTACTTTTTGGGTCAGCGGATTTT
>JANQZX010000019.1:0-23869 GCA_030728245.1 Saprospiraceae bacterium
TGGAAAATAATTACTCCGAAGATAATATCATTTCACTCGACTGGCGTGAACATATTCGTCTGAGACCCGGTATGTATATCGGTAAATTGGGAGATGGTTCTACCCCTGATGACGGTATTTATATCCTCATTAAAGAGGTAATAGATAATACTATCGACGAATTTGTCATGGGTTTTGGAAAACAAGTGCTTCTAAAAATGGATGAACACTCCATTGAAATCAGAGATTTTGGGCGGGGTATTCCGCTGGGAAAAGTTATTGAATGCGTTTCCCAGATAAATACGGGTGGAAAATATGACTCAAAGGCTTTTAAAAAATCGGTGGGCCTTAATGGCGTAGGTACTAAAGCGGTTAACGCCCTTTCTTCGAAATTTATGGTTACTTCCTATCGCGATGGGAAACAAAAAAAGGCAGCATTCAATCAGGGTATGCTGGTCGATGAATCTGCTCTTCTGGATGCTTCTGAATCAAATGGTACCTGGGTTTATTTTGAACCTGATCCTGACATATTTAGGAATTTTCGTTTCAGAAAGGAATTTATCGAAAATCAACTCTGGAATTATGCCTATTTAAATGCAGGCTTAAAACTCATTTTCAATGGCACTACCATCGTTTCTAAAAATGGTTTGTTAGATCTTTTAGAGCGTAAAACTAAAAATGATGAGTTGCGATATCCAATTATTCATCTGAAAGGGGAGGATATCGAGTTAGCCATAACCCACGGAAATCAGTATGGCGAATTGTATTATTCTTTCGTAAATGGTCAGAATACTACCCAGGGTGGGACGCATTTACTGGCATTTAAAGATGCTATCGCTAAAACCGTGGCTGAGTTCTTTAAAAAGAATTACGATAGAAGAGATGTTTTAAGCTCTATCATGGCCGCCGTAAGTATTCGGGTGGAAGAACCTGTCTTTGAGTCCCAAACCAAGACAAAACTCGGTTCTTCTCACATGGGTCCCGATGCTCCGTCCGTGAGAACGTTCATTGGGAATTTTGTTAAAGAACAACTGGACAATTTTTTACATAAAAATCCTGAAATCGCTAAGTTAATTGAAAAGCGAATCCTGCAGTCTGAAAGAGAAAGAACAGAAATTGCAGACATTAAAAAACTCGCTAATCAAAGGGCAAAGAAGGCAAATCTCCACAATAAAAAATTGAGAGATTGTCGCATTCATTTTAACGACCCTCCTAAAAAGGTGAGTGATGAAGATCGACATAAAACAACTCTCTTTATAACAGAAGGAGACTCAGCCAGTGGATCTATTACTAAAGCGCGAAATGTGCAGTTTCAAGCAGTTTTTAGCTTACGTGGAAAACCACTCAATTGTTTTGGAATGACTAAAAAGGTCGTTTATGAAAATGAGGAGTTTAATCTATTGCAGCATGCGCTAAATATTGAAGATGGTATTGAGGATCTTCGCTATAATCAAATTGTCGTCGCAACGGATGCCGATGTCGATGGAATGCACATCAGATTGCTTCTGCTTACCTTTTTTCTGCAATTCTTTCCTGATCTTGTTCGTAGTGGACATGTTTATATTTTAGATACCCCTCTTTTTAGGGTGAGAGATAAGAATCAAAAGTTTTATTGTTATTCCGAAAAGGAAAAACAAGAGGCGATAGCAAAATTAAAAGGTAAACCTGAAATTACCCGATTTAAAGGTCTTGGGGAAATTTCTCCTGGGGAATTTAGTAGCTTTATTGGCTCAGATATCAAACTGGATCCAGTTTTTCTTAATGATGAAACAGATATTGATGAGATTCTGGCCTACTATATGGGTAAAAACACCCCTTTAAGACAGGAATTTATTATCGGGAATCTTCGCTTTGAAAAAAATGACATCCTTGAAATTGCAGGCATTTGATTAGTAATTATGTCCGAATTTTAAAGGGGTTTTTCGTTTCCCTGAGTTATTTATCTGACATCTTCGCAATGGCATAAATATTGCCAATGTATTCACCCCAATACAAAAGAATGCCTTTGGGGTATTTATCTGACATATTGTCATATTGATTTATTTATTAAATAATACCATGTTCGAAACATTTTTTGGAAATCAGGAAAACGATGATGATACTGAATTCATGCCTATAATTCCCATGGAAGAAGATGGCTCTATGGGGAAGATGGGTAAAATTCCTGGACACATGCCAATCTTAGCACTCAAAAATACCGTGCTTTACCCCGGCGTTATCATTCCAATAACCGTTGGTAGAGATAAATCAATCAAATCAATTAAAAAGGCTTTTGATACCAGCAGCAGGGCTATCGGTGTACTCTCTCAACGAGATATTCAAAAAGAAGATCCGGGAAAAGCAGACTTATATGAAATTGGTACCGTTGCTAAAATAATGAAGTTACTTCGTATGCCCGACGGAACGACCACAGCTATTCTAAGGGGGCAGAAACGTTTTAGATTAGATGAACTCACAAAGCAAAAACCTTATTTAGAAGGAACAATTTCTCTTCTTGAGGAGCAGAAAAAAAGCGGAAGTCTTGAATTTACTGCGCTCATTTCTACCATTATGGATATGGCGAAAAAGATCATTGAGCTTTCGCCAAATATTCCTTCTGAGGCTATAGCTATGTTAAAAAGTATTGAGGACAATACCTTTTTACTCAATTTTATTGCCTCTAATTTAAATTCAACCATTGAAGTTAAACAGCTTATCCTGGAAACAGATGATCAGGCGGGTAAAGCTGAGCTTATCCTGGGTGAAATTTCTAAACAGTTACAATTACTCGAATTTAAAGACCAGATTGAAACTAAAGTTCGGGTCGATATCGATAAACAACAAAGAGATTATTTCTTGAATCAACAACTGAAAACGATTCAAGATGAATTAGGGCAAAATCCACAAGAAGAGGAAATATCAAGAATTTCTGCCAAAGCAGAAAATATTAAATGGTCTGAAAAAACAGCCAAGCATTTTCAAAAAGAATTGGCCAGACTGAAAAGAATTAATCCGCATTCGCCAGATTATAGTATGCAGATTACTTACCTCGATTTGCTTACTGAACTGCCCTGGGACAAAACGTCTGCGGATATTTTTGACCTAAATAAAGTAAAAAAGACCCTGGATGCAGATCATTTTGGTCTCGAAAAGGTGAAGGAACGTATTATTGAGCATCTCGCCGTTCTAAAACTAAAGGGCGATATGAAAGCGCCTATCATCTGTTTAGTCGGCCCTCCAGGTGTTGGTAAAACCTCTCTCGGAAAGTCTGTCGCCAAAGCATTAGGTAGAAATTTCATTCGCATGTCATTAGGTGGCATTTCTGATGAAAGTGAAATAAGAGGACATAGAAAAACCTATATCGGGGCTATGCCAGGCAGAATTATTCAATCGCTCAGACGTAGCGGTACCAATAACCCAGTGTTTATCTTAGACGAGATAGATAAAATTAACAGGGATTTTAGAGGCGACCCTTCTTCAGCTCTCCTTGAAGTGCTTGATCCTGAGCAAAATAGTACTTTTCAAGATAATTACTTGGAGCTTGAATTCGATTTGTCAAAAGTACTCTTTATAGCCACAGCAAACTCTCTGAGTACTATTCAGCCTGCTCTTTTGGATAGAATGGAAATCATTGAAATAAGTGGTTATTCCGTAGAGGAGAAAATGGAAATTGCCAAAAAATATCTCATTCCTGAACAATTGGAAGCGCATGGTCTTCAAAAGAAACATATTAAATGGAAACCAGCGGTTCTTGAGTTTATTATACAACATTATACCCAGGAATCTGGTGTTAGAAATCTGAATCGTCAGATAGCTTCCGTGATGAGAACTATTGCAAAATGGGTGGCAGGTGAAGAGGAATATCAACCTGAATTGACCAACCTTATGGTAAATAAGTTCTTGGGCCCCACAATTTATAGTCCGGATCAATATACCGAGAATAAAACACCCGGGGTTGCTATTGGTTTGGCATGGACCCAAATGGGTGGTGCTATCCTTTTTGTGGAATCTTGTCTGACAAAAGGAAATGGTAAACTTATCATGACAGGAAATCTGGGCGATGTGATGAAAGAGTCCGCTACCACTGCCTTGAGCTTCGTAAAAGCTCATGCTGAAGAGCTGAACATAGATATGGAGTTATTGGAAAAAAGAGATATCCATTTGCACATGCCTGAAGGAGCCATTCCTAAAGACGGTCCATCTGCAGGTATAACCATGCTTTCCGCCATTACTTCAATCTATACCGGAAGAAAAGTACTACCATTTCTCGCTATGACAGGTGAAATTACGCTAAGAGGAAAAGTACTTCCCGTTGGTGGAATTAAAGAAAAAATACTGGCAGCTAAAAGAGTGGGTATGAAGGATATAATCCTTTGTAAGGAAAATGAAAAGCATATTCTTGAAATAAATCCTGAGTATATAAAGGGGTTAAATTTCAAATACGTTACCGATATGTTTGAAGTTTTACATCTTGCTTTGGAACCAGCGAATAAATAATTTGCCTCTTATTTGGTTTTTTTGTAATTTTAAACGAAATAAATCGAACCATTTAATTAGATGGGGAGTCTTTATCTCAAATATCAGGGCATGAATATATATTATATACGTTTTACTTCACTTTTGGTTTTTTTGTTGACTTTAAACGTAGCTTTTAGTCAAAAAAATAACAATGATCAACAGCAATTAGTACAATTTTCAGGGTTAATTCTCGATGGAAGTGATCAGGCAGAGCTCTTTCCAGTCCCTTATACGAACATTCTTATTAAGGGAAAAAATAGAGGTACTTATGCCGATTTGAAGGGTTTCTTCTCTATCGTTGTTGAAAAAGGAGACGTGATTATTTTCTCTGCCGTGGGCTATAAAACTATCGAATTTCAAGTCGATAAAGATTTGAAAGATGACAAGTATTCTATTGTTCAGCTTATGTCCCAGGATCCTTATAATCTTCCTGAAACCGTTGTCTTTCCGTGGCCAAGCAGAGACCATTTCAGACTTGAATTTCTCGCAATGGACGTAACTCCGGAACTTCAAAAAATTGCCGCTACCAATATGGCTAAAGAGGTTTTAAAGAAAGCGGAGTCCGCAGTTGCCTACGATGGGAACGAAAATGCTGATTATTTTATGAGACAGCAAGCTTCAAATTATTATCATTACGGGCAGAGACCTCCTATGAATATTTTTAATCCTATCGCCTGGAAAAAATTCTTTGATGCCTGGAAAAAGGGAGATTTTAAAAAGAAAGATGACTAATTTGGATAAATTCGCTTCTTTCCCCATAATAATAGCTGCATTCCATACATGCTTAGACAGAAAAGCAGGGAGGTAAAGGTCAAAACGCCTAAACCAACATACACTTTGGTCGTCTGCATGTTTATATAAGCAATTCGGTAACTATAGACATCGGAAAAAATAAACAGCGTGTGTATGATAAATAGTAAAGAAAATAAATGAACAAGTATTTCTAAATATAGGGTTTGTCTCTTCTTTTGAATACTTCCCGAACTTTTTTTCTTTACTTTAATGTACCTCAGGCTAAAAAACAGGTAAGCAAAAAATTGACCTAAGTAGGCCGCTGTTTCTAAACTTCCGAAAAACGGATTAGTTTCAGGTGATATATCTGGCAAAAGTCCGCTGTGATATCCCAAAAAGGTGATAAAAAAGTACATTACCTGGCCTATAGGTAGTACAAAGTGCTTGGCATCAGTCCATCGGAATTGGTACGTTGGAAATAAGGCGATTTTAATGTAATAAAAAAAAAGAACAGGTAATGCCAGGGTAAAGTAAATAGGCAGAAATCTTATTCTTGGGTACAATTCAAATAACCCAAGAATTCTTAATACAAAGTGAAGTTGTGTAAACCCAAAAGCGAGAAGGAGTAGGGCAAAAAATAAGTAAGATCGAGGCTCATTCTCCTTCTTAAAATAAAATCTGATGCCAACTAATAAAGACTGAGAGATAGCAAAACCAATCAATATTATGACTATCCAATAATATATGGTGTGCGACTCCAAAGATTGAAGCACGCGGATTAATTCCATATTAATGGGTTTTATTTTGTCAAAGGTAACATTCTTTTTTTCAATGCCAAAAATCACCGCCTACCAATAATTTCTTCACTAAAATGACTAATATCACCTATTATTTTTGCGTTTACTTTAAAGCCATCGAATGAAACAATATACCCCTGTTACTCCCGAAGAAGCAGTATCCTTCATTAAATCTAATGATAACGTTTTTATCCATAGTGCCGCAGCATCACCACAGGTACTGGGTAAAGCTTTAGCCGAAAGGCATTATTCCTTAAATAATGTAACCATTTACCAAATTCATACAGAAGGTCATGCTCATTATGCTGATGAAATTTGCAAGGATGCCTTTTTGATAAAAAGTTTATTTACCGGAGCCAATATGAGGGAAGCGGTGGAAGCGGGAAGAGCGGAATTTGTCCCCATTTTTCTAAGTGATATTCCCTATCTTTTTAGACGTAGAAAAGTCCCATTGGATGTCGCATTACTTCAGGTCTCTCCTCCCGATAAAGCTGGATTTTGCTCATTAGGTGTTTCCGTTGATACTTCTCTGGCTGCCGCCGAATGCGCTACCTTAATAATAGCAGAGATCAATCCCAATATGCCCAGGACTCACGGCGACGGTAATATTCATATTAGTAAGTTTCACCGTGTTACCGAGGTTAATTATCCTCTTCCTACGCACATTGTTTCAGTTCCCAATGAGGTGGAAATGAAAATTGGAGAGAATGTAGCGGGATTGGTGGAAAATGGGGCAACCCTTCAAATGGGTATTGGTGCTATTCCAAATGCAGCTTTGTCCGCTATGAAAAATCATAAGGAATTAGGTATTCATACGGAAATGTTTTCCGATGGTATTATTCCCCTTATTGAAAGTGGCGTAGTTACCAATCAGCATAAAACAAAGCATAAAGGTTATGTGGTTACTGGTTTTATGATGGGCTCTTCCTATCTATATGACTATGTAAATGATAATCCGCTCATTAGAGTATTAGACATTATGTATGTTAATGATACGGCCGTTATAAGACAATTGCCAAAGGTGACGGCTATAAATAGTGCCATAGAAGTAGATTTGACAGGTCAGGTGTGTGCCGATTCCATTGGTACCCGTATTTATTCCGGCGTGGGCGGTCAAATGGATTTTATAAGAGGGGCAGCGCTTTCTGAAGGCGGTAAGCCTATTATTGCCCTGCCTTCTTTAACCAGTAAAGGAGTAAGTAGGATCACTCCCATGCTAAAACCAGGTGCTGGGGTGGTTACTACGCGCGCCCATGTCCAATTTATTGTGACAGAATACGGTATTGCCGATCTTTTTGGGAAAAGTATTCAAGAAAGGGCCAGGGCACTTATAAATATCGCTCATCCCTCGGTCAGGGAGTCATTGGAAAAGGCAGCACGGGAAATTTGGCGTCTTAAATAGGACTTTCATTTAATGGGTGACGGTAGGCAATAAATGAGGGATTTAATAGCGATGGTTTATTGTAAACCATTGGATTACCGTCCTCTGCATTAATTACTACGCCTCCTGCCACCATCAATATGCACTGTGCAGCCGCAGTATCCCATTCGCTGGTTGGTGCTAATCGCGGATAAATATCTGCTTCCCCAGAGGCAAGTAATAAAAATTTCAATGAACTACCTCTGGTAACCAGCGCTGGTTCAGATAACTTCTGAATAAATTGTGCTGTTTCTTCATTTAAATGACTTCGTGATGCCACTACCTTTAGCCCTTTTTCATGAATAGAAAAGGGGGTGGTTTTTAATGCACTGGTTATTCCATTTTTTATGGAAAATGCGCCTGTTTCTTTATCCGCATAGTATAAATCGCCATTCACAGGTTGATACACTACACCCAATACTGGTTCGCCCTCCCTGATTAACGCAATATTTACAGTGAAATCTCCATTTCGATGAATAAATTCTTTGGTTCCATCCAGTGGATCTACCATCCAGCACATTTGGTATTCCTTCCTGATATTATAAGATTCCATTTTGTTCTCCTCTGAAATAATTGGTATGTCCGGATATTTTTCAAGCAATGAGCGGCAAATAATTTCGTTTGCCTGACGGTCCGCTTCCGTTAATGGAGAACTATCAGCTTTGTTTTCAATGTGAAATTCAGGTTGATTATATATTTGAAGTATAGCGTCGCCAGCTTCTTTAGCAATAATAACTACTTCATGTACCACGTCATTCAGATTCATGTTCTTTTTTTTGGTAATTTATGGAAAAAGTTCTGTTGTTTTGTACTTTGTTTCACGCTTTTAATCTTACAAAATGAATAAAATTTTAGTAACAGGTGGTTGTGGATATATTGGAAGTCATACGATGGTCGATTTAATAGACCACGGTTTTGACGTTATCAGCGTGGATAACTTAATCAATGCGTCGGAAAAATCGTTAGACGGAGTTTATAAAATTACTGGAAAAAGGGTGAAAAATTATCAGGTGGATCTCACTGATGATAAGGCACTGACAAATATTTTTGCAGAGAATACCGATATCGTAGGTGTGGTTCATTTTGCAGCCTTAAAAGCAGTGGGAGAATCTGTAGAAAAGCCTTTGTTGTATTATCGTAATAATCTCATTGGTTTATTAAATTTACTGGACAATATGACCAGGTATAATATTCCCAATTTAATATTCTCCTCTTCCTGTTCTGTTTATGGCAATACAACGGAATTACCCGTTACAGAAATGACGCCAAAACAAGAGGCGGAATCCCCTTATGGCAGAACAAAACAAATGGGGGAGGACATATTATGGGATTTGTCTAAAACAAATAGTACAATGAATACCATTTTATTGCGCTATTTTAATCCCGCCGGGGCGCATGAAAGTGCTTTTATTGGAGAATCACCTGCAAATATCGCATCAAATCTGATTCCGGTTATAACCGAAGCTGCAGCTAACAAAAGACCTCCACTTACCGTTTTTGGTACAGATTATCCTACTCGAGATGGTTCCTGCATACGCGATTATATCCATGTCATGGATTTAGCCCATGCGCATACCCTGGCTCTTCAACACTTATTGAGCAATAAAAATGAAGAAAAATGCACGGTCTTCAATTTGGGTATTGGCAATGGGGTTAGTGTTTTAGAGGCCTTATCTGCCTTTGAAAGGGAAACTAACGTGCGCGCTCCCTTCACTTTGGGAGAAAGACGCCCAGGGGATGTCATAGAAATTTATGCCGATTTTACCAAGGCGGCGAACACATTGGGCTGGCAACCAAAACGCAACATAGGGGATATTATGCGGACGTCCTGGGAATGGGAAAAGGTAAAATGATATAGCTATTTACTTGTCCGCATTATATTTAGAAACAGTCAACCGGGTGCGTTCCATTTCTCTGCGATTGTCTTTTTCTTTAATGGCCTCTCTTTTATCAAACTCCTTTTTACCCTGAGCTAAAACAATCTCAATTTTAACAAAGCCTTTATCGGTGAAATACATTTTATAGGGAACGACCGTTAAGCCCTTTTCGGTCACTCTTTTTTCCCATTTTTTTAGCTCCTTCTTTTGGAGTAATAATTTTCTAATGCGACGTGCGTCGTGATTATAATAGGTACCATTCTCATATTCTGTTATATACAAGTTTCTAATAAATAATTCTCCTCTTTCAAAGAGACAATAAGCATCGGAAAGATTAACTTTTCCACCACGAACCGATTTTACCTCTGTTCCAGTCAACATAATGCCAGCTTCCAGTGAATCGAGGAACTGGTATTCAAATCGAGCCCTTTTGTTTATATAATCGGGCGTGTTTTTTTTCTTTTTATCGGCCATTTTAAATTATTCTTTAACTGGAATATTTTGTTTTCCTTTCGAATCTTGAATGGTTCGCATCATTTCAATTCTTCCATTCATTGGAATTCGTGTTTTAACTTCACCACCCCTGAGATTTAACATCAGGAAATCAGTTATTTTCCTATACAAATGCAATCGACTACTCCCTCCACTAATGCTGTGATTTTTATTTGGATAAAAATAAGTGTCAAACTGTTTATCTTCATTAATCAGAACATTAGCCATTTCTGTGGTATGTTGAAAGTGAACATTATCGTCTGCCATGCCGTGGATGAGCAAATATTTACCTTTTAATTGATGGACAAAATGAACAGGAGCATTATCATGATACCCTTTAGGGTTTTCTGACACAGTGCGCATATATCGCTCAGTATAAATATTGTCGTACCACTTCCAATGAGTAACAGGGGCAACGGCAACGGCTGCTGAAAATACATCATTTCCCTTTAGTAAACATAGGGAGGACATAAATCCTCCGTAACTCCACCCAAATATTCCTATTCTTGAAGCGTCAACAAAAGAAAGATTACCTATATATTTTGCCGCCTCGATTTGGTCTTCCGTTTCATATTTTCCCAGTTGAAGATAGGTTGTTTTTTTAAATGCAGCCCCCCTGCCTCCGGTTCCACGATTATCAACACAGGCAACAACAAATCCTTTTTGAGCAAGTAATTGAAACCACCAATAATTTTGACCTTTCCATTGGTCTGTAACTTGCTGGCTACCAGGTCCTCCATACACAAACATCAATACGGGATATTTTCCCTGTGGATTAAAATTTGCTGGTTTAATCATCCATCCATTTAATTTTACTTTTTCCGACGTTTGAAAATCGAAAAAATCAATGGGTTGGACCGTAAGAGAAACCTGAGTAGATCGTAAGGCATCATTCTCTTCCAGGCGCTTTATTTCAGTACCATCGGCAGTATTTATGGAGTAAACGGGTGGGCTTGAAATACTGGAATGGGTTAAAATAAAAAGGGATTTTGTAGTATTAAACTGAGCACTATTCCATCCTGGCTCCTCGGCAATTTCTTCTAATTTTGAACCATCCAGTTTTATGCGACAAATTTGTCTTTCCTTTGGATTATTCAACGCCGCTTGAAAATAAAGCCATCCTGTTTTCTCCTCAATCCCATAAAAATCAGTGACTTCCCATTGACCTTTGGTGATAGATCGTATCATTTTGCCATCTTTACTATATAGATAAAGATGATTCCAACCGGAGGATTCGCTGGTTCGGATAAACTGGTCTTTTTCAATTAGAAAAGTGAGATTATCATTGATATCCACATAAGTATCTTCCTTTTCTTCCAATAGAGTAGATAAACTACCCGACACACTTTCCATTAGAAACCATGTAAGGTGGTTCTGATGTCTGTTTAAGGTTAAAAAACTTAATTGGTCGCTCGTATTTGTCCATTCAATGCGAGGAATATATTCCATGGATGGATCAGTGTCGGCGAAAGATGTTTTTTTCGTTGAGAGGTTATAAATACCTACGCTAACTTTGGCATTTTCTTCACCAACTTTTGGATATTTAAATGTAACATACTCAGGATGAGATGCTCCATTAAAGTTGGTCATAGTAAATTGAGGGACTTTTGATTCGTCAAATTTTAGGAAAGCTAAAAATTCACTGTCAGGCGACCATTCAAAGGCTTTAGATAATCCAAATTCTTCCTCGTAAACCCAATCTCCCGCTCCATTAATAATATTATTTTTAGACCCATCTGATGTGACCGAAATACTTGTATTGGTGAATATATCCCATATAAAAAGATTATTTTCAAGTACATAAGCAACCTTGTTTCCATCGGGTGAGAAGGTAGGATAGCTTATTTTTTTTCCATTTTCAATGCTCTTAAGCAGTTTCGTTTTTCTGTCGAAAAAAAAGACGTTGGCTTTACTTGATCTTCTATATATAGCTTCCTGATGAACTAGTATTAATAATTTTTGCTCGTCAGCACTAAATGAATAGTTACTAATGGGGCCGTTGAGTATAGATGTATATGCGACATTTTCTGCGTCAAAAATAGTTTCAATCTCATCGCCTGTAAGTAGATGGTAGGAAGTAATCTTGCCCTTTTGATTCTTTGTAAAATGCTCTCCATTGGCTAAGAAAAAAAATCCGGGTACTGTTTTTGCAGCAAATTTGTTTTCTTTCCAAATATTCTCCAGATTAAGTTCATTTCCAGGTGCGTTCATAGTCGTTTGAGCTATTATTGGCATAAAATAGAATATCCACAGGAGAAATACAAATAAACGCATAGAAGGTTGGATATAGTTATTAAACAATAAAAGGTTCTTCAATGTAACACTTTTTGAATAATAGTAGTTTTTCAAAAGGCAATTAAGTCAATGCTTCAACAATGATTCTAATAGTAAGTCTATTTCTTGCGCCTTTTTCTTTTTCTCTCTTTGAACGGGAGGTGCAGCTCTTTCTTTACAATCACTAATTGGGCATCTCTCGCAGGTAGTATGAACTTGTTTTTGGACTATTTTATCACTGTTTAAAAAGGCTATTTTTTCGTTTAATTTATCATCTAATAAAATACCCAAAGTTAAGCTAACTTTTGCCCCGGGTCTTGGATAGTTTAATCTGGAATGAGTTAAACAAAGATAAGACTCTCTGTTTTCCTGAAAACGTGAAATTTCCAGATGCATCATAGATTCTTCCTTGTTTACGTTATTTAAAATGGAAGATACCGCAATCCACCTTCTACAGTAATGTTCAGAAAGATTGTTGCCGTGAGGTTGATGTTTTTTATTCAAATGCAATTCCCTGTCAACCTTCAGCGATTCCTCTCCAGGGTGATAGACAAAGCGCATAAAAAAAATATCCTTTAAGCCGAAAAATTGAGGTAGTATATTGGTCATCCGATGATAGAACATTTCTGGGGTAACCATATATTTATCCATTAATTGAGAAAAATGATGAGGATTCCAGTCTTTTTGATTGAAAATGCGCTTGATTTCACTAATAAATGGATCTTTTGGTAAATGTAGAGCGACGGAAAAGTAAATGGCTTTGGAATGATTTAAAACTTCTTCAAATACTTTTCCCTGGGAAATGGATGAAGTGTAGGCTCGCTCTTTTAAATGTAAGAAATTAAATGCCAGTTCTTTACCGAATGAAAAGGATCGTTGCATGCCATTTAAACTCCCTTTGAGATGAAGCTGTTTTGAATTTGGCAAAAATAGATAGTATAAATGGTTTAATTTTTCGTGTTTATTTAAACCTTTGTAGTCTATATTATAATCAAATGATTCTGATAATATGTCTGCCAGTAGTTTATCGGAAATGGGTCTCTTATTTGGTATGTCAAAGTCTTTTATGAATTGTTCTACCGCTGATTCTATATCCTCAAAATAATTTTGATGCATTTCGAGAAAGGAACGCAATGCAGCAAAATAAAAGTTTTCCTGCCTTACCGCATAATTCCTTGAAAGTTCTAATAGAGTAGATATAAGTGCACCAACCCGAGTGGGTGCCTGGGCGATAATTTCCACTACTTTTGATAACTCAATACCAAATAAATCTAAAGGTAGCTCGTTTAGGAAATTTGAATCCAGTAATTCACTTATGGTTTCTAATCCGTCCCCTTCCCCTAAGGTGACCAGCCTCTCTGACGATTGGCCTAATACTAGGGCGAGAGCATTTAATTTATCAGACTTTGGAAATTTTTTGCCTTTTTCAATTTCATTCAAATAGGAAATGGACAAACCTGTCTGCTGGGATAACTCTAAAAATGAAAATCCCAGGCCCTGTCGAAGTTGCTTAACTTTAAGTCCAAATAGAATCCGGTTTGGAATATGTTTGTTATTCATAATCCACAAATTAACGAATTCTTTTTGATAAAAGGTACAATAAAAGAGGATGCCACTTTTAAAATGACATCCTCTAACTTGGAGTAATTATTATGTTGCAAATAAAGAACAAATTATTGGTAAATCGGCAAAGTAAATAGTCAGAATAAGAAAATATGATAATCAAAACAGGAATTTATGACATTTCTTTACTAAGGGTAACATAATACGCAGGCGTTAATCCAGTTATTTGTTTAAAAACCCTGATGAATGAGGAGGCGTTTCCAAAACCACAGGCCAAAGCAATGTCTTGAATACTGCTGTCCCTATTTGGTTCTAGCAATAATTTTTTTGCCTCTTGAACTCTTAAGGTATTGATATAATGATTGAAATTCATTCTGGCAAATTTATTTATAGACAAGGAAATGTATTTATCATTTGTACCCAATGCGGTGCTTACATCGGAAATAGTGATTCCGGGTTTGAGATAAAATTTACCCTCCGCCATTAATTGCTGAATTTCAGTGAACAAAGAATATAGTTTTTGATCGTTACTATCGATATCTGAGACTATTTTGTCATGAATTGGTTTGTGTTGCGGGGTGTTGTTAAGCTGAAATATTTTTCTGTAGCTGGCACGTAGTTTTAAATAAAATACGATGCCTATGACTAAAAGGATTATAAATATTATAATTAGAATGGTAAATAGAATAATGGTCCTGTTTTTATTCTTATTTGCTTTGGCCATTTTTTTCAGAGAATCGGTTAATTTATCTTTCTCATAAATAATAGACCATTCTTCATAATTAGAATTAAAATTATCCTCTATAATTTTAGTGGTTTCATTTACATAACGGTTAAAGGATTTCTCAAATTCATCAATATTTCCCTCGTAAGCATTCAGTCTTACTTTAACGCTGGATAACTCATTTTTTCTTTCATTATTTGGGTAGGCTGCTAAATTATATTCTGCTTCTTGTAAAAGTTTTCTTGCTAAGGGAAAGTTCTTTTTTTGAATATTCAGTTCAATGCCTTTGATTAATACCGCTGACTTGAATCCATAAGATTGAAACACATCACTTAGGTAGTCCGCTTTCTCAAAGTAAAAATCAGCTTTTGCATTGTTTTTTATATCTACATAGAATTCGTTTAAATTAGTATAGGATTTGATTAACCTGAATGTATCTTTAATGTTTTCGAATATCACGGTAGCCTTCAGGGCGTTTTCTATTGCTTTCGTTTTGTCTATATTATCATAAAATAAGGATGCATTTAGGTAGGTTAAACCTATATTTTCTTTATTCCCCACTTTTAAGAAGTAGTCCTGTGCTAACTTATTTAGGTTTATGGCACTTTCATAATTTCCCGCTTTTGCTTTTAATAAGGCAATATTCAAATTGGTTTGAGCAACACCAAAATCGTCCTTTCGTTTTTGTGCAATTTTTAAAGATTGTTGGTATGCAGCCAAAGATTTATCAAGTTTACCCAATATGTCATAGTTAATACCCAGATTATGTAGACATTCCTCCGAAAAAGCTATGTTTTTCTTCGCATAATCTTGTTTTAAGGCGTTTTGAAAGTATTTTGCAGAAACTATGTTTTGATCTTGATAATAAAAGATGAGTCCAAGGGCGTAACTTGATTTCGCTATGGAACTATCCACATTATTTTGCAGTGCATCTTCCAAAAGCATATCGGCTAAACGCCTTGCTTTTTCCAAATCAGATGGAATAAAGCTCATGATTTCCTGTAGGGTAGGAGGTTTCTGACCTATTGTTATACCAGGTAGAAAGAAGCTAATCAGGAAAAAAATCTTTTTTAACATAAAAAATGGTTTTATAATAGGTCTTAATCTCACATCAAAGAGTTCCCGCATGTTCTCTATAAATAACAGCCAATAGTAATTGACCCACCGCACGCAAGGTATTACGGTCTATTTTATCCAGGGTATCTTCAGGTGTATGCCAATGGGCTACGAATCCTGTTTGAGTGTCGATAGGCCTGTTTATAATGTCAATCGTTGGTATTTGAGCCAATGTATTTAAAAAATAATGGTCATCGGTGATAGCGCCAACCCGGTCATTGACAAAATAGTTTCCATAGCCCATAGCCTGGCCAAGCGTCCAGACTTTTTCGACCACATTTCCTGCAAATTGCACCGATATTTCCTCTTTTGCAAATCTTGCTCCCGAGGCACCAACCATATCAAGCAGGATACCATAATCAGGTTTGGCATTGGCAGGATAAATTAAATTTCTTGAAAAATATTGACTGCCGAGACACCAGCTTTCTGATGCCCCTCCATTGCTATCTCCATAATCTTCTAAGTCAAAAAACACCAGATCAACGCCAAAATCAACGGGGTTAAGCTGTAATTGCCTGGCAATTTCCAATAGTACACCAACCCCGCTGGCCCCGTCATCAGCGCCTAAAACAGGTCTGTTTTTATCCCCTACCGTAATAGGTGAATCGGTAAATGGTCTTGAATCCCAATGAGCACATAATAATATTCTTCTTTGAGCGGCAGGGTTAAATTTACCAATGATATTATTCCCGTTCAATAGTTTACCATCAAATGATTTAGCAGTAAACTTTTGCTCAATGACATCAGCTCCAAATGCTTTAAGAGAGGAGGAAAGATAGTTCTGGCAAGCAATATGTGCCGGTGTATTTGGAATCCTGGGTCCAAAGGCAACTTGTTGAGCAACATATTTAAAGGCGGAATCTCTCTCAAATCGAGGTACTTTAATAGTAACTTCCTTTTCTTCTACCTTGTTTTTGGCGTCAGATTGGCAACTTTGAAGGGCTGAAAAAAAGAGCAACCCAAGGATGAAAAGAATTCTGCTATTCATAAAAATGAATTAAAAATGAATAAAAAATTTTCTAATTAAGACGAGAAATGTGTCCAACCCTGAGCCGTAATGGCATGTCTGTTTCCACCTTTCGTATGGAGCGTTACGCCGTCTTCCGCCGGGACTATTTCCCCGATAATATAAATATCAGTTAAAAACTTTATTTTATCAATATCTCCTGGCTTCACGGTAAATAATAACTCATAATCTTCCCCGCCACTCAAAGCGCAGGTAATGGGGTCAAGTCCAAATTGAATGGCTTGCATTTCAGTATCAATTAATAAGGGTACACCTTCTTCTTCGATAAAGGCACCTACATTTGATTGCTTGCATAAGTGAAAAACCTCTGAAGCAAGACCGTCAGAGATATCCATCATAGACGTGGGAACAATATTATTTTTGTCAAATAAATCAATAATATCAACTCTTGCTTCCGGTTTTAACTGTCTGCCTATGAGGTAATTATTTTCACCAAAATCTGGTTGAATTTCTGGGTTATTTAAGAATAATCTTTTTTCTCTTTCCAACAATTGTAACCCTAAATAGGCCGCCCCTAAATCCCCGGAAACACAGATCAGATCACCAACTTTTGCTCCATTTCTGTAAACCAGTTTTTCCTGAACGCCCTGGCCCACCGCAGTAATACCTAATACCAATCCTCTGGGTGAAGAGGTGGTATCGCCTCCAGCCAGATCTACACCATACCTTTCACATGCTTTTTTAATTCCCCAGTATAACTCTTCAACGGCTTCTACAGAAAACCTATTGGAAATACCAATGCTGACGAAAATCTGTTTTGGTATCGCATTCATTGCGTAAATATCAGATAAGTTCACAACAACTGCCTTGTAACCCAGATGTTTAAGAGGATGATACATTAAATCGAAATGTATGCCTTCTATAAGCATATCAGTACTTATCACTGTTTTAAATCCTTCATTGTCAATAACAGCTGCATCATCGCCGATACCTTTAAGGGTAGATTTATTTACAATAGAAAAAGGTTTAACTACTTTGTCAATGAGACCAAATTCTCCAATAGTATGTATCTCCGTTCTCGTTGTTTCTTTATTATCTGAGGTGTTCATTCCTTTAGTTTTTGTTTTTATCGATAAATAAATCTGACTTGTAATACATCCATAAATTTGGAATGGATGGACCCAGACAGGTGCTTTTTTCAAACGAAGGTAATTTTAAGCCACATGCCTGTACTAAATCATAAGAAAGAGATTTCATCTGACATTGATTATCTTCTAAATACAATAATTTTCCTGATGTTGTTTCAGTCAGGCATTCATAATCTGCAAAGGCAGCCGCATGGTTTACTGTATTTTGTAAAAAAGAAAGCACGTGAACTTTGATGTTTTTATCAGCCAGAACTTTCGCCGATGTGCATATATCTTGTTGAGGATGCGGACAGGTATTAGCACCGTCACTTATAACAATCAATGACTTACGTGAATTTGAATGCGTAGAAAATAAATCGGGTGAAAGAGCAAGCATTTTAGCTAATGGCGTACTTCCTTCTGGTAAAATACTGGAAAGGGTGTTTTGAATATCTTTTATTGAGGTTGTTCCTACTTTTTTCCAGGCAGTTTGAGGTGTATGGCAGTCGCCTCCAATACTACCAATACCAACCTGCTTGTCGTTAACTAAAATACCTAAAATCCGGTTGGTGAGCCATTGTGCTGTCCTAAATCGGTCTAATCCGCTGCAAGTTACTTTTTCAGTTATCATTGATCCTGAAATATCTATTAGAAAAACCACTTCGTCGTTCGGCTGAATAGTTAATTTATTTAATAGTGCGGCTTCCCAGTCGGCGGATATTTGATCTACATTTAATAATGGTTTTTTAACGATTGGGGCCGAAAAATCTAAACATAAGGTATCATTTAACAGACTAAAGTTTTGTTGCGCATATATATTGGACGGATCAGCAAATAATGATTTTTGAAAATAAGAGGCGGACCTAAACAAACTGACAGGGAAGATATGCCCATGTAATTTCTTTTCATTGGATTTATCAATGTTCATCCCCTGATTGGCAAAAATCAAAAAGCCGATGGCATTGTGTATGATACTCACCACCGTTTTCTCTCCCATTGATTCAAAGGTTTTTTGTGCAGTTTTAAGAGATGCCTGCGCCTCATCAAAACGGGAATTGTAGATCTGAATCATTCCTTTGAAAAAACTGATTAATGCTTTTTTCTCTTGTACGTCAGATTCATTTCCTTTGATTAATTCGGTGGATTGTCGCAATAGCTCTTCCGCTTCTTTTAATCTGTTTAATTTCCCCTGTGTCAGAGAATACGACAAACAAAATGAAAAATTGGTGGGAATATTAGCGTGAGCTGAATGAAAATACTGATTAGCCAGGGGAATGTTGCCTTCTTTGAAATGATTGACCCCTGTAAAATAGTCTTGAAAAGCTTTCGTTGGATTACCTTTTATCGGCGAAACTGGCGGATTTATCCATCCAGTCAACATGATTAAAAGCAATATTCGGAAACCAATAAACATCAGGTGAAAAATGAAATTAAGGAACAAAGCGTAAGGCAATAAATTGAGCGATAATACCAATAATAAAGCCTCCGTAAACCTGCATGGGTTGGTGCGCTTTCAAATATAACCGACTGCTGCCAACGAGACCAGCAATGAGCACAAAAAATAAAAAAATCAACGGAAGGGGTATCAAATAAATAGCGTCATTCCGTCCTTGTAATAATAGTTCGGCTTCTTTGTGTTGAAAAAGAAAAACCAGAATAAAACCTAAAATACCGCCAATGCCCACAGTATGCGCACTGATTTTATCAAAAATATTGATGAAAAATGCAAGGAATAAACCAATAGATGCACCTAAAATAGCTCTGCTAAAGGAAGGGGGTATGTCTGGATTATCTAATAAATTTCTAAACATCCAAAGGTAGAAGATACCCGTTATTATATAAGGTGCAATTCTGTCTTCTTTTTCAGGCAGTTCAATAGATTTTGCCAGGCCTATAAAGGTTAGCATTAAAACAGCAAAAGCGGGGATAAAAAAAGTAGTTAAAAATATTCTTATAAATAGAATAACCGCTCCAGGATCTGACCATTTGGTGAATCCAAAGTCAAAAGGATTAATAAAAAGCAACAATATATAAATATAAGTGATGGCTAATAAAGGGTGGGTTATCCAAGATATAAAGCTTGCGGAAGTACGAAGCATGTTTTTTTAAGATAAATATAAGGTTTGTAGTGGAATAAATACAACCTTATACTAAATTCATTACATCTTTAGAATAAATGTACCTTATATTAGCGTTATAATTGAATTAATTGAACAACTAAATGTATAACATGAGAACGACCCTTCGGCTAGCTAATGGTTTCGTCCAAAAAGGGATGATGGCCACTTTGTTCTTTCTTTTCTTTGCCGTTTTTACTCAGGCACAAAGAGTAGCTTGTGTTGATATGAGTAAAATACTGGAAAATTTAGGTGACTATAAAGCAGCTCAACTTGAATTAGATGAAATGAGCGCCCGCTGGAAACAAGAAATTGCCCAGGAATACGACAAAATTAAGGCGATTTATAACAGGTATCAGTCGGAACAAGTTTTATTAAGTGATGAACAAAGAAAATCGAGAGAGGACGAGATCATGACAAGAGAAAAAGAAGTGAGAGATTTACAAAATTCGAGGTTTGGTCCTGATGGCCAACTCTTTAAACGGAGGCAAGAACTCGTACGTCCAATTCAGGACAGGGTCTATGCCGTCATTGAAACTTATGCAACCGAGAGAGGGTTCGATTTTATATTTGATAAAGCGAGTGCGTCCGGAATTATCTTTTCAACGCCAGCTTTTGATAAAACAGAGGATATTAGACGTATTTTAGGGAAATAACGTGTTTTTTGCAGAAAATAGTCACTTTTTTCTTACATTCGCGCCACAACATTTTAAAAAGCGCATTAAATTAAATACTTTATGAGAAACATCATTTTATTAGCCGCAGTAGTCCTTATGGGTGTTATGGGCGGAAATACTTTAAGTGCTCAAAAATTTGGATATTTAAATTCTCAGGCAATTCTTGCAGAGTTACCCGAAGTTAAACAGTCTGAAGCTGAACTTGAAGCTTTGCAAAAGCAATTGCAGAAAAAGGGTCAAACCATGCTGGAATCACTACAAGCTGATTATCAGGTTATGCAAAAGAAAGTGGATAGCGGCGAATTGTCTCCTAAAATGCAAGAGGAAGAAGGAAAAAAATTACAGGTTCGCGAGGAAGAATTAAATAAATTTCAACAGGAGATGATGAATACCCTGCAGGAAAAAAGAAATACACTCCTTAAACCTATTTATGACAAGTTGACCGCAGCTTTAAAGGTCGTAGCTCAGGAAAATGGTTACGCTTATATTTTCGATCAGTCTATTCTTTTGTTTTCTGATCCTGCAGGTGATGTCAGTGCGCTGGTTAAAACTAAATTAACAGCAGCTAATTAATAAATTTTAATCCTTTTTATGGCTTCGTGCCGTGCTATAGGTATTTTTGATTCTGGCGTTGGGGGCTTGACAGTCGCCAACGCCATTTCTTTGTTGTTGCCTAATGAAACTATTTTCTATATCGGTGATACTGCTCGTATTCCTTATGGAAATAAATCAAAGGAGGATATTGAAAAATTCAGTTTGGAAATGACTAAATTCCTGCTGGATAAAGATTGTAAAGCTATTGTTATTGCCTGTAATACAGCTTCGGCTTATGCTTTGGAAGCTGTGAGAAATACTTATCCTGCCATTCCTGTCATTGCTATGGAACCTGCTGTAAAACCTGCCATAGAACATTCTAAAACAAGGTCTATTGGGGTATTAGCTACGCTGGGTACTTTGAAAAGTGATAGATACAGTCATCTTAAAGATAAATTTGGACAAGGTATTCAAATTTTGGAGAATCCTTGCCTCGGACTGGTTGATAGCATTGAAGCAGGAAAATGGAATGATCCAGAAACTATTTTACTGTTGGAAACCATTCTTAAACCTATGGTGGACGCTCAGGTGGATCACATTGTTTTGGGCTGTACCCATTATCCTATCGTTATTCCCCTCATTGCCAATATTATGGGCGATTCCGTGCAACTAGTAAATCCGGCGCCAGCTATCGCTAAACAGGTTTACAGGCAATTGGCGGAACGCAATTTGTTGTGTGTCAATACCGATATAAAAGAAAATAGCCCAAAACATACTGTTTGGGCTACTGGTTCTACGCTAAGTTTTAACTATCTTCTGAAAGAATTATTACCAAACAGTGAACTGATTCATTGGTAATTATCTTGAGTATTACACTTTATTTATAAGAGATTTCTTAGAAAGGAATAGTTGTAATTCCTGATTGATTACCAATTCATTGTTCTGAAGGGTATTCCACTTCTTTAAATCTTCTACTTTCACTTTAAATAAATTGGCAATGCTTTCTAAGGTCTCATCTTTGCTAATCACATAAGTGGTTTGAAATAGATCCTTTTGATTTTCAATTTTTTCTACCATTATTTTGCGCAGTTGGCTTATTCCCTCAGCTGGCAAAATAATCAAATGACCAAGTTCAGATCGAGGTATTTGGTGTTGTTTAAAGGAAGGGTTCAATTTTGAAATTGCTCCAACAGATAATTGTGTAGCTTTCGCTATCTGGTCAAATGACATCTGTTGATGTACTCTTACTGAACGAAATCCCTCCTTAGCCATCACAGGAGATTTTGGAATAAGATTATGTTGAGCGTAAAATTTAGAAACATAAGCTGCAGCAATAAAAGCAGGTACATACACTTGGGTTTCTCTCGGTAAATATTTACTTAATTTACCGTACTCTTTAGATCCCGCTAATTTAACAGCAGAAAGTACTTTTGACGGTCCACTATTATAAGCAATTAGTACTAATCCCCAATCTCCAAATTGATCGTACAACGCTGACAACATCTTTACCGCAGCGGTGGTAGATTTATAAACATCCATACGCTCATCCAATAAAGGATTTACAGTAAGCCCATAATTGCGGGCGGTGTGTGGCATTAATTGCCATAAACCGGCTGCACCAGCGCCAGATGAAACCCCGGCATTCATCCCTGATTCTATAACAGGGAGGTAACGTAATATTTCAGGTAAACCTTCTTTTTGCAATTGTGCATCAAAAATAGCATGGTATAAAGCTGATCTGCCAAGCATAGCCTCGGTCTCGTTTCTTCCCAGGATAGTGTAATTCTGAATTCTACTTAGTAAGTCATCATTTACCTCAAACTGCATAGGCAATTTTAATGAGGCTAATCTGTCACTAACCATTTTATGGGTAGTTGACGACCACGGCTCGGAAATGTCCGCGGATTTAAGTGGGTTGTTTAATGCAACAACAAATAGCATCATAATGCTGGTTATTGCATTTTTTGTTTTGTTTTTCATAGGACTAAATCGGACAAAACAACGATAAATAAAAAATTTTATCTGCTGTCTCGCCACTTGGAGCCTAAACTCCTTTTGTGTGTTCATGGAATATGTTGCAAATTTAAGCCCTTTACACGAACAATTCCAGTGTTTTTTGAGATTGATGATAACGTTAACAATTCAGAAAACCTTTAAAATAAAAGCTTTTGAAGGTAAATCGGTCTGTAACTCCCTATTTCATTGACCTTACAGATTATAAAATGTATTAATTTCAGAAAAATTAAATTTGTTTTTTTAAGGCAAAACAAATTTTTTAAGAAAAAATTAACGTTTTTATTAACAAAAAAGGGATATTTTTTTGTCGTTGGAACGAATGTAGCTGTTTGTTACATATATATGAAAAAGACAAACAATGGATACTTTTTCATTCTCATCAGAAAATTTGCGCGATATTCAATCATTGATTTTACATTTCGATAGGGTTAAGGTTCAATTGCTGAAAAATAAGCAACCAAATTTAATTCCCTTTCATGATACTTATTTCCTAATTACAACATCGGTATTTAGTAAATTAGGCACAGGGTTTTTTGAAAATGATGACAATATGTCCACTTTTGTTCTGTCCTTTGCTAAGTTCTATTTTGATGCCTTAGACCATAATTTCAAAGGAGAATCTGTTTCTTCTGCCTGGCAATTTATGTTTAATCAATGTGACAGAAATAACCTGCCTCGTTTTGTTTATCTTTTATTAGGAGTTCACGCACACATTAATCAGGATCTTTCCTTGTGCGTTAGAACATTAGATTTTGGTGTAGCTTTTAAAAATGATTACCTCGCTATAAATCACATCATAAAGGGGAAACTCGCAGAGGCAATAGCTCAATTAAATGAAAAATCTATTGTGTTGAAACGCATTTTACAAAATGGCTTGTTCCTATATCAAATGCCTATGCACCAAATCATTGTCTTATGCAGAAATCTGGCTTGGGATAAAAGTCAGGAGGTGGCTACTGC
>JANQZX010000019.1:23969-45413 GCA_030728245.1 Saprospiraceae bacterium
TATCGATACATTTTCATATAAAATTTGACGGTAATTTGAGGATGAAGGATAGGGTGATTTATATGGAAATGTCTAAATAGAAAAGGTAAAAGAGGGAAATATAATTTTTCCTGCCATTTTTTTGTTACGCTTACATCATACATAAAGGCCGATGACATGATAGAACATATCGATATAATTCTCTCGGAAAATGATATGGCCAGTCGTTGTGCAATCATTCCTCCCATGGAAACGCCAATAAGATGAACTTTTTGAAGATTTAAATAATCAAGCAGAAAAATGGAATCTTGTGCCATATCTTCTAAGGTATATGGGCTTTTTCTATGCCATGTGTCATTCAACCAGGTAGATTTTCCTATATCCCGGTTGTCAAACCGAATACAATAAAAGTCATTATCCAATAAAGGTTGAATGAATTCTTCAGTGAATGCAAGACATTGGGTGTCTAAACCCATAATTAATAAAATGGGTGGATTCGCTTCGTTTCCAAAAGTTTCGTAATACAGGTCTATTTTATTAGGAAGCGAGGCTATTCCAAATCTTTTTGGGTTCATTTAATGGTTAATTTTGTACCTTAGTTGTCGCAATTCCTATAAATATGCGCATTTTATTTCTTTTTTCAGCCTTTTTTATTCAAAATCTGATATTAGGTCAAGTTTTGCCATTCGTTGAATTGACGGAAGGAAAAAATGAGGTGGTGCTGGACATCCGCTACGCAACATCCGATAATTTTACAAATACCAGGCTTTACGATTGTGGGCGTTGTTTCCTTCACCCAACCGTAGCCAAAGCTTTGCAACGTGCAGCAGATGATTTTAAAAAACAAGGATATAAAATCATTCTGTTTGATTGCTACCGGCCACTTTCCATACAACGAAAGTTATGGGCAAAAGTACCCGATGCCAGGTATGTTACCCCGCCAACTAAGGGTTCAATGCATAATAGAGGAGCTGCAATAGATATTTCCCTTCAGGAAATTAAATCAAAAAAGGAGCTGGACATGGGAACGCCCTATGATTTTTTTGGTAAAGAAGCTTACATGGATTATCAGGGATTATCGGTGGTAGCCTCTAAAAACAGGAAAATATTGCATACTACGCTGATGAAATATGGATTTAAGCCTATTAGGACAGAGTGGTGGCATTTCTCTTTTAGTGGTAGCGGTGCCACTATCTCGGAGTGGAACTGGACTTGCCCATAAGCTATGATTAACAGGTCTTTAACATTTATTTTCATTTTCCATAGACCTTTATGCTAACATTGTCGGTTTTAATATTACCTTAAATTTTATTCAAATGCGATATTATTACTTTATACTTATCCTCTTTTTGTCAAATGCAGCTGCTATCGCTCAAAAGGACACGGTTTTTATTTGGGTGGATGGCCTATGTGGCATGTGCAAAAATAGAATTGAAAAGGAGGCTATAAAGGTAGAAGGCGTAGATGCAGTCAATTATAATGTGTACAATAATATTTTATCGGTTGTGCCTTCATCTGCCGCTTTCAATAACAATGCATTGCAAATGGCCATTGCTGGCATTGGGCATGATACAGAAAAATACAAGGCAGATTCCCTGGTGTATGAAAGTTTACACGAATGTTGCCATTATCGGGATCCCCAGTTAAGAGAAGATCATCTTGAAAAATTAGATGCCTCAGCATCGGTTTCTGGTATTGTTTATCTGAAAGGAGAGGGTAATAAAATACCAGCCGTGGGTGCTTCCGTTTATTGGGAAGGTACCAATCTGGGTGAATTTACCAATGAAAATGGTGAATTTACCATTCCTCGTGCCGGTACAACTTCTCTTTTGGTTTTTTCCTACGTAGGCGAATCCTCAGATTCTGTAGATATGAGGGGTCAAAGGGAGATAAATATTACGCTTGGTGGGGGGTATGAATTGCAAGCCATTGAAATTAGCTATAAGAAAAAGGCGACGTCTTATTCTTTTTTAACCCCTGTAAAGGTTCAACTCCTGGGCGAAGGGGAATTGGCAAAAGCAGCTTGTTGCAACTTATCGGAAAGTTTTGAAACTACCCCTTCCATAGATGTTTCTTTCACAGATGCCGTAACGGGAACAAGACAAATTGAAATGTTAGGCCTTTCGGGGGCTAATATGTTGATTACCAGAGAAAATATTCCAGATATCCGTGGCCTATCTGCAATTTATGGCCTGACTTTCCTACCTGGAACCTGGGTGGAGGGTATCCAGTTAAGTCCAGGCATTGGTTCTGTAGCTAACGGTTTTGAAAGTATTTCAGGTCAAATAAACGTGGAATTAAAAAAACCAGAAAATAGTGAAAAACTATATTTTAACTTTTATGCCAATGAAATGAATCGCTTTGAGGCTAATTTGAACCTCGCTCATTCCCTAAATGAAAACTTACACACAGGGTTACTCCTACATGCAAAAAGGCAGAGGGATCAAATGGACAGAAATGATGATCATTTTATGGACGGGCCCATCGGAGATCAATTTATAGTGGCTAATCGCTGGAAATTTAATACCACCAATGGAATACAAGGTCAATGGGGCCTTAAAGGAACTTTTATTCAAAATAATAGCGGGCAGTTAACAGGTGCAAATCACGTCCATCCAGGAACAGGCGTGTACAATCCCTGGTTAGCCAGTATGGATACCCGTAGGGTGGAGGGTTGGTATAAAATGGGCTATTTATTTCCCGATAAACCAAAAACAAGCATCGGTTTACAACTTTCAGCTTTAAATCACGATCAAACAGGTTTTTTTGGAAAAAGAAAATACGACGCTTTTCAACAATCTTTATATGCGAATTTACTCTACCAATCTATTATTGGAAGTACAGACCATGTTTTTAAAAGTGGTTTGAGCTATCAGTATGATCGCTTTGATGAAACCCTGGGAGAATCAAACTTCCTCAGAAATGAATCTGTTCCCGGCGTTTTTTCTGAATATACCTATAATTATTTAAATAAGGTTTCCCTGGTCGCAGGATTAAGAGCAGATAACCATAATCAATATGGCTTCTTCGTTACTCCGCGCTTACATTTTCGTTTTTCTCCCAATGAGAAAACAGCTTTTAGATTGGTTTCAGGCAGAGGTCAAAGAACGCCCTCTGTTTTTGCTGAAAATATAGGTGCTATGGCTTCTTCCCGCAGTTATCAGATTGTAAATCCTAAGCCAAATACTCCTTATGGTCTGAACGCGGAGGTAGCATGGAATTCTGGTGTTAGTTTTTCTCAGGAATGGCAACTGTTTAATAAACCTACCATCTTAAATATAGAGCTTTTTCATACCCGATTTGTTAACCAGATAGTGGTAGATTACGATGCCAATCCTCAAAAAGTCTTATTCTATAATCTGAATGGAAAATCTTATGCTACCAGCTTTCAATCGCAAGTGGATATAACCTTTTTTCCCTGGCTTGACGTTCGCTTAGCCTATCGATTTAATGATGTCAAAACAACCTACCAATTAGATTTGCTTCAGCGTCCTTTTGTATCTAAACACAAGGCATTTGCCAATTTTGCTGTTGAAACTGCTTCGAGTGGGTGGAAATTGGATGCAACTATTCAATGGCAAGGTCAGAAAAGAATCCCAGACTTAAGTGGTAATCCGGCAGCAGTTTTCGCCATAGATGAATCGCCCGATTTCTTTATTGTAAATGCTCAGGTAAGTAAATCAATTGGGAAAAAATTAGAATTGTATCTTGGGGTTGAAAATTTACTTAATTATAAGCAAGATTATCCTATCATTAGTGCTGACGACCCTTTTAGCGAATGGTTCGATGGCTCCATGGTGTGGGGTCCTGTTTTTGGTGGAATGGCCTATACTGGTCTTAGATTTAAGATTGACTCTCCCTCCAAAAATAAATAAATATAAACAAGCCACTATATTTGTCAGTCTTTTTCAATGCCCTCCAAAAAGATAGCCTCTATTTTTTATGCTCCTTCCTGAATCACGGATTATAGCGTGTGTCTTTGTTTTAAACATACTGTTTATTCGACAATGTATTCTTTCGTATAAACTCACAGGGTCATTTGCCAGCTATCTTTGTACCACTTAGTTATTAGAAAATTTTCTTTTTCAACAAAGATAAAAGGTATAGTCCATAGCCACTTTTTATGTAAATGTTTCCAAGTTTTTCTAATTGTTCATCATCTATGAATCCCATTTGCCAGGCTACTTCTTCTATACAGCCAATTTTTAAGCCCTGTCTTTCTTCAATCACCTGAATAAACTGTCCAGCTTGCATCAATGATTGGTGCGTACCAGTGTCCAACCACGCAATACCTCTTCCCAATACACTAACAGATAATTGTCCGAGAGCTAGATAATGGCGATTTACATCGGTGATTTCGTATTCCCCTCTTGGACTAGGTTGTAGATTTTTTGCAATATCTACAATTTGATTATCGTAAAAATATAAGCCGGGAACGGCAAAATTTGATTTTGGATTTTCAGGTTTTTCCTCAATAGAAATAGCCTGGAATTGCTCGTCAAACGAAACTACCCCGTACCTTTCCGGATCAGCTACAGCATAGGCAAATACTTTCCCCCCTGTAGGATTGTTTGCAGCTTGCATAATTTCGTTCAAGCCATTTCCGTAAAAAATATTATCTCCAAGAATCAACGCAGCAGAATCACCATTAATGAAGGATTCACCCAGGACAAACGCCTGTGCCAATCCATTAGGTTCAAACTGCGGGACGTAGGAAAAATGACAACCAATCTGTGATCCGTCTCCCAATAATTTTTCAAAATTTGGTAGATCCTCAGGGGTTGAAATGATTAAAATATCTTTTATTCCAGCGGACATTAAAGTTGACAGTGGATAATAAATCATGGGTTTGTCGTAAACTGGCATCAATTGTTTACTTACGGCAAGGGTTAATGGATATAGACGAGTACCTAATCCACCTGCTAAAATGATTCCTTTCATGTTAAATTAATTAAGTTATTATTCATAATTCTTCTGGCTCTTAAAATGAGTTCTGCCGGTTTAAAGGGTTTCGGTAAGAAATCATCCACATTCAAGTCAAAAGCTGCCATAATACTTTCCTCCTCCTCAGGATCTGCTACTAACAAAATACCTAAAGGAGAAGTATATTCTTTTCTTAATTTTTCAATTATGGCCAAACCTGTTTTCTTTTTCATATCCAAATCAACAATAAGCATATTTGGCTTTTCGACAGAAATAAAATGTAAAATATCAGATAATTTAGGACAATATAAGACCTGGTAACCTTGTTTTTTAAGCCTGAATTCAATAGCGGATAAAAGGATTTCTTCGCTTTCCAAAATAACTATTTTTTTCATAATAAAACTAGGTTAGAATTAATCCCTGGGTAAAAAAATAAACTGAGCACCAAGATCACTCAGAGTGAACAGACAAAAAAAGAAATCAGGATCTTTAAAAACACTTCTAAAATGATCCACTCTCTCCATCTGAATAATTTTCTTTGTGGCTAATTCCTCCAGGGTAGATAAATTAAGCGACCATTTATTATTTGACGGGTTTCTTTGTACCAGTGGAACCCCCAATTCAATATCTAACTGGGAAACAATAAAAATGGGATATTTTGAAATACCTTCATCCAGTAAAGTTTCGGAGGCCTTATTCATCACAGATGAAAAAGGCATTAAATCATTTTTTAATTGTTGGTATTTTTCTTCCAGCTCCATGGTTTAATTAAGGATTATTTCAGCGATAAAAGGGCAACATTTTCGATATGATGCGTATGAGGGAACATATCAACGGCTTGCATTTGCAAAATATGGTATTTTTCTGAAAGAATATTTAAATCTCTTGCATGGGTAGCCGGATCGCAACTAACATACACTATTTTTGGAGCTGCAACAGCTAACAAAACGGCCACTACGTCGGGATGCATACCTGCCCGGGGAGGGTCTGTAATAATAAGATCGGGTTTTCCAAACTGCTGAATAAGTTCTGAATGAAAAAGAAAGCGAACATCACCAGCGATAAAATCAACATTTTCAATATTATTATCTTTGGCATTCACTTTAGCATCTTCAATGGCTGCAGGGATTTCCTCGATCCCAATAATATGTTTTGCGTTGGCTGCCAGATAAAGCGCAATACTTCCCAGTCCAGTATAAAGATCATATACAATTTCAGAGCCGGTTAGATTAGCGAATTCTTTAACTATATTATAAAGATTTACTGCTTGTCTTGTATTGGTTTGAAAAAATGATTTTGGACCTATTTTATAGGTCACATGCCCAAGTCTCTCGTGAATAGAAGTTTTTCCTGCCAAATGATGCATTTCCAGATCGTAGAGACTATCGTTCATTTTAGTGTTTACACAAAAAAATAAAGAAGTAATTTCTGGTAAAGCGGTTTTAACTTCATCTAAAAACAAGGATATTTTTTTAGCATCGTTTTCACCAAAGGCAATGACGACCATTATTTCTCCCAGGGTTGTCACTCTTAACAATAGAGTTCTCAAAAATCCTTCGTGATTTCTTGGGTCATAAAAAGATAATTCCTGGGAATAAGCTATCGTACGAATGGTATTTCGTATATGATTTGCAGGTTCTTGCTGTAAGCTACAGTGTTGAATGTCAATGACTTTATCAAATGCACCAGGGGGGTGAAATCCAAGAACGGGGGAAAATTTATCTTCTCCCATAGCCATTTCTGCATCGGTAAGCCACCGTCTGTTACTGAAAGTGAATTCCATTTTATTTCTATAAAAATAGATGGGGTCTGCTTTTAAAATGGGATGCCACTGATCAACGCTAAGTTTACCGATTCTGGAAATAGCGTCTTTAACAACTTTTTCTTTTTGTTCTAACTGGGTTTCGTAGTTTAGGTGCTGCCATTTACACCCACCACACTGGGCAAAATGGGAACAAACGGGTTCAACTCTGTTGGTGCTGAGGCTTAAATAGGACATAACCTGTCCTTTATAAAACCCTTTTCTTTTTCTAAAAACTTTAATCAGCGCTTTATCACCCGGTACGGGTCCAACGGCAAAAACGGTTTCACCAGTTAAGGATTTTCCAACACATTGTCCTTTATCGGCAATGCCATGAAAATGAACTTCTAAAATGGACTCGGAAGATTTTTTTTGAGACATAAAACAATTTGTTAATAAAGATAAGGGGATTCGAAAGACGAATCCCCTTAAAAACGTATGGTAATCTTAAAATTAAAAACTTGGTAGCGGTTTTATCATGCCTCGGCACCGTCAAAAACATCTTCATCATCTGCGACATCCGCCGTTTTTGATTTACTGACTTCCATGCTTTTAAATTTTTCTTTAATTTTCAATTCCAACTCATGAGCGACCTCTGGATTATCATCCAAAAATTGCTTTGCGCCCTCTCTTCCCTGAGCTATTTTAGCACCGCCATAACTATACCAACTGCCACTTTTCTGAATAATATCATGCTCGGCGCCTAAATCAATAATTTCCCCATTTTTTGAGATTCCTTCACCAAAGGTAATATCAAATGAAGCTACTCTAAAAGGAGGTGCCATTTTATTTTTAACAATTTTAACTTTCACTTGATTTCCAACCAGGTTTCCGTCTTTATCTTTAATGGCAGCGCCTGATTTACGAATGTCCAAACGGATGGAGGCATAAAATTTAAGGGCATTTCCACCTGTTGTTGTTTCCGGGTTCCCGAACATAACGCCAATTTTTTCTCTCAGCTGATTTATAAAAATACAGCAGCATTGGGTTTTACCTATGGCGGCAGTTAGTTTACGCATTGCCTGTGACATAAGTCTTGCTTGAAGGCCCATTTTGGAATCACCCATTTCACCTTCAATCTCAGCTCTCGGTACTAAGGCAGCTACTGAATCTATGACTATAATATCGATAGCACCAGAACGAATTAGGTTTTCAGCAATCTCGAGCGCTTGTTCTCCGTTATCTGGCTGAGAAATTAATAAATTTTCAGTATCAACGCCCAGATTTTGTGCATAAGCTCTGTCAAACGCGTGTTCAGCATCAATAAAAGCAGCAATACCACCTTGTTTTTGTGCCTCGGCAATAGCGTGAATAGCTAATGTCGTTTTTCCGGAAGATTCAGGCCCGTAAATTTCAATAATCCTTCCCTTAGGAAATCCATTGATACCTAGTGCTATGTCTAAACCTAGTGACCCCGTCTGAATTACATCAACCTGAACAATTTGTTTGTCGCCAAGCCGCATGATAGTACCCTTACCATAGGTTTTCTCCAATTTATCGACGGTTAGCTGGAGTGCTTTTAATTTTGCCTCTTTTTCCTGTTGTGCCATTTATTAAAGTGTTTTATGTCAAGAAGAACAAACCCTTATGACAAAAGTAAATAAATTGTTTGTAAAAGCAGTTAAAAAAGACTGCTTTTTAAAAAAAATGTTTGAATCTGGTAGGTTAAAGACGGTATATTGAAAAAATTAGAGCTTAGTATCTCTTATTTTTTCTTTGCGGCTATAGGAAAGGATACTTTGTAACGTTTTGTTAGCCGGGTTTTTTCTATGCCGGGGCAAGCGTTGAATGGCTGTCTTCAGTTCTTTGTAGGTTTCATTTAGATAACTATCTACGTGAAGTGCCTCCGTTATTCGGACAGCGTCGGTTTCGCTCGATTCGCTGTAAATAAACTGAAGTAGCTGGTTTTTGGTAATGCTTCTTTGCATATAATTTGGTATTAAAGGTAATATCAAAACAAAAACGGTTTCCTTTATACTAATATTGCCTTTCATACCAATAGTCCAACGTAGCTACTTACATTAACTTTTTACGCGGTACCATGTTTGCGTGCGCGATAGCCCTGTCCAATGTTTTCCCTTTACTTTTAACTCATTATCAGTAGTTTCGGATAGCCAAAGGGTACAATCATAATAATTTCCTGTTACAGGGTCTAAAATATTAGCTCCTTTCCAAACTTCCCCCGCTTTTACCAACCCATCAATGAGAATCATTCCAACCAATGGTTTATTTGCTTTATCTCCTTTACACTTTTCACAAACGGTATCTGCCGGTTTCAATAACAATTTTGTTACTTTACCATAGATCTTTCCATTCTTTTCATAAAGCTCCATATAAGATTTAGCCTCTTTTGTCTCATCATCTATGGTTTTCCAAAGACCTAACGGACTTGATTTTTGTGCTGATAGTGCGGAAGTAATAAGCAGCAGACTTAAAGAAAAAACAAATTTCCACATGTGATAATTAATTTGAAGATTAAGAAATGGTTATTTTAAAAGTAACGTAAAATAATCAACGCTTTTATTCTGTCCACGAAAATTGGTCGATTATTTTTTGAATATCTTTAATCATAAAATCATGAATCGGTGCCAGGGAATCAATATCAATCTTTGATTTTACATAAAAAACACCCCTTACAAAATGTTTTTTATTGTCCGTAAGGTAAAATTGATAGGGAGTTGCCGCGGGGCCTTTAATGTGAAATTCTATACCAGTAACGTCGGGCGATATATTTAGCTGTACCTCGTCTATATAATTTGCCTTTTTATTATGAAAATGAGCCATTTTAAAAGCGTCATTTACTAATTTATCCAATTGATTCTCCCTCGTAACAGGGTAATAACTAAAATGTACACTTCCGTTTAGTGAGGGTAACTGTAAGTTGAACCAGTTATCTTTATTATCTGCATCGCCTATTAAGGATGAATCCTTGGTTAATAAATAATAATCAGGATATCGAAAGTGAATGGGAATATGCGCCTGTTTATAATCTACTAATTTACCCGTTGGAAATTCAACGCGGGGGTAGCCTCTCTGTTTAGGTGAAATGATATCTGAACTTTCACAATTGAAAAGAATACCTAGTAAAAAGGAAGATAATAAAAATGGTTTTAAATACATGGCGAAGTAATAAAAATGGTTTTATTTAGCTCAAATTAACTTCCGGACACGCATCTGTTCAATTCGTCTGCTCGATGCAGCCGTGATTTCAAAATTAAATCCCATGATTTCCAAATGAATGTTCTTCGCTGGCAATTCTCCATATTGCGACAAAATAAGTCCTGCAATAGAGTCCGCTTCACTGTTTAAATCATCAAAATGATTAGATTCGATATTCATTATGTGGCAGAAATCCTGAATGAGCGTTTTTCCTTCAAACAAATAACTCCCATCTTCCATTATTTGGTACACAATGTCTGGTTCATCATCAAATTCATCCTGAATTTCACCAAAAATTTCTTCCAGAACATCTTCCATCGTTATTAAGCCTGCTGTACCCCCATACTCATCTACCACAATAGCCAGATGTTGTCTCTTCGTTTGGAAAGCGCCAAGAACCTGATCTATTTTTTTTGCCTCAGGTACATACAACACGGGCGTTCTGATAAGCTTTTGCCAGGCGTAGTCTTCGTTTTTTTCATGCTCTAATCCTATCAAATCCTTAACATGTAATAAACCAGTGACGCTGTCTAAATCGTTTTCATATACAGGAATTCGGGAATAACCTGACTCGCGAATGATCTCAAGGAGTTGTTGATAATCAGTCGATGTGCTGACTGAAACAATACTGACTCTCGCTTGCATAATCTGACGAACCTGAACTTCTCCAAGCTTGTCGATTTTAGCCACCATTTCTTTTCTAATCTTTAAATGGTGAGATGAACGACCTTCATTTTCCGGATTACTGCTAACAGTGGAAGGCTGTTTAATCTGGTTTATTTCAACTTTTAAACCTAAAAACTGCCTAATGAACATTAGTGCAAGCACAATGATAACAAAAATGAAAACAATGCCAATGAAAATGGAAGGAGCGTCAATAACTAAAAAAATAGGATAAAATACCTTTTTGTGAAGGTTATTTTGCGCAATCAAGCCGCTAAGCGGCCAATGTTTACAATAGGGACTATCCCCAGAAGGAGGCTCGGTATCCAAAATGAATGGTATTTATTCGGAAATTTTAATAATTCGTAAAATTAATTAAATTTTCCTTAGTTTCTTCGCTATTATGCTCAAAAAAATGACAGTAAGTCAATATTATTCTTAAAAAGGTAAATTCTCCCCTTCCTCAGTAACATTTTCCGATGACTTTTGAGTGACCGCAACAGATGAACTAGTGGGAGCTTGAAAATCTGTACCTGGACTTCTTCTCTCTAAAACCTTAAACATAGTACCCACTACTTCTGTCGTTTTTCGGGTTTTATTTTCTGCATCTTGCCACGTCCTGTGTGTAAGCTTTCCTTCAAGGAATATGGTGCTTCCTTTCTTCAAATACTTCATCGCATTATCCGCCTGGATGCGCCATAAAACTATATCATGCCATTCTGTAGTTTCTTGCCAGTTTCCTTCCCTGTCCTGGTACTTTTCACTGGTGGCAATAGAGAAAGTTACCCGGTTGTTTCCATTGTCTAAGGTTCGTTGTTCAGGATCTTTTCCTAAATTTCCAATAAGCATTACTCTGTTCATAACATTTGATTGTGATGGTTAATAGACACAATGTAGGTCTCTTTTTTTAATTTGCATCGGACATTTAATAGAATTTTTCGACCTGTCTAGAAAGTGTTAAATGTATTTTAATAAATATAAAATATTGATTTTAAATTAATTATATTCAAATAATGACTTGTTATCAGCTATAAACCGAAGCAGAAATTTGGGAAAAGCAAATTCTTTTATATTTGTTAAAGGTACCATTTCTATGTTATCATCCAATATTTTTTCTCCCCCTGTCGCTAAGGTTACTTTATAGTAGTATAAATGAATTCTTTGGTGTGTTAATAATTGTTGATCTGTATAATTCAGTGTTTGTATTTGATTTTCCCCAATGGAAATTCCTCCCAGCTGAATTCCCTCCAAAGGAAATTTCCACTCTTCGTCCCTTGTTTCAATAAAAGGTAAGGTGTATAATCCTCTCCAAATATCTTTTTCCTTTCTGTGTGTCAAAAATATATGTTTTCCTGCCTGGGCAAGGAATAAATGGAAATATCTGTTTCTTAAGGGTTTTTTGACTTTTTTAAAGGGGAAATCTCGCTGAGTATCTGTTAAATAGGAGGTACAATGATCGGCAAAAACACATTGGCCACATAAGGGTGACGCTGGTAAACAAACCGTAGCGCCAAAATCCATGATGGCCTGATTAAAACCAGCTGGATTTTCCCTATCCAGTAGTTTGTCTGCTATATCTTGTATTGTTTTTCTACCCTTTGATGTCGCGATGTCAGATGTAACAGAAAAAATACGGGAAATTACTCTATGCACGTTTCCGTCCAATACAGCATAAGGAAGCGAGAATGCGAAGGAGGCTATGGCTGCCGCAGCATAAGGCCCAACACCTTTAAGCTTTATTATTTCATCATATTGTGTAGGAAAAACACCATTATGTTCCTTTACAATGTATTTAGCACTCCAATGTATATTTCTTGCACGACTGTAGTAGCCGAGGCCTTCCCAGCATTTAATTACTTCAGCTTCCGTGGCATTAGCCAAGGCGATAACGTTGGGAAAATGGTCTAAAAATCTTGTATAATAGGGTAGACCTTGTACTACTCTGGTTTGTTGAAGAATTATTTCAGAAATCCAAATTTTATATGGGTCTTTCTCGTTTACCCAAGGAAGGGGTCTTTCAAGTTGAAGATGCCATTCCTTGAGTAAATTCTGAAATAATGTAGGTAACACTTAGGCTTCTGCAGAGAAATGAATATCGCTGTATCTATTGCCTAATTTATCTTTTAGTTCTTTTCTGGCAAAGAAAATTCTACTTTTAACCGTACCAAGGGGTAGATCTAGTTGATCAGCTATTTCCTGATATTTGAAGCCCTGATAATGCATCATGAAGGGAACTTTAATACTATCGTCCAGGGAATCGATTAACCCGGAAAGTTCATCTAAAATCATGTTTGATTCAGCTTCGTTATTTATAGCCGCTCCACCTGTGTTTATGTAATACAGGTTCTCTGTATCGTCAATGATGGTGTTCGCCTTGCTTTTCTTGCGATAATTATTTATAAAAATATTTTTCATTATAGTAAATAACCATGCCTTAAGATTTGTATCCGGACGGAATTTATCTATGTTAGTCATAGCGCGAAATGCAGTCTCCTGGAACAAATCTTTTGATTCCTCTGTGTTTTTAGTTAGGTTATAAGCAAAAGCATTTAACACTGAACTCATTTGATGGAAACGATTGTAAAATTCTAGCTGAGACATAAAATTGTTTTTGAACGAGATTAAACAAAATAACTTTTTTGTTGAACCAAATCTACGGATTAGTTAAACAAAAAACAACTATCAGGACATTAAATTTTTGAATAAATCATAAATCTTTCAATTTGTAATTATAAATTATTGATTTATAGTGTTTAGTGTTAAAATATTATTTTATTGTTCATTCAAAAAAAAATGAAAGTTGTTTAAAAAATATTTTTCTTTTCATACTAAATGAGAAAAATAGAGTCTATTTCTGCGCTTTGTGTACGGCGATAAGAGCCAGTGTAAGGAAAATAAGATTGGGAATCCATGCGGCCAGAAGGGCAGGTAAACTATTGCCCATGGCAAATACCTTAACGAATTTTGAAAAAAGGATATATACCGCGCCAATACCGATGCCCATAGCGAGGTGAAGCCCAATGCCTCCGCGTACTTTTCTGGCGGCAAGGCTGAACCCAATAAGTGTTAATATTAAAATGGTGAATGGTTCTGCATTCCTTCGGTTCCATTCTAAGGTATATTTTCTAATATTCCCAGCACCCCGTTCACGTTGAAGGGCAATGAAGCGAAGTAATTCTGGGGACGTCATCATATTTTGCTGTCCTGAAAAATCTACAAAATCATCAGGAGAAAGATTTAAAGTGGTATCAATAAACTCGGTATTTGAAAACTGAAAGGATTCCTTCAGGCCATCAAAATGACGTATCTGATATTCTGTAAGCCTCCATTTTCCCGTTTTAACCTGGTAAGCAGCATTATTTGCCTTAAGTAGCTTCACTAATTGTTGTCCTTCGTATTGTTCAATTCTGAAATCGCGCGCGGTACTGTCCGGTTTTCTATAATATCCGATATATACTTTTGTTTGTGGGGCAATAAATAAATGAACGTCTCTCGTCTTACCCTTATCTTCGTTTTTATCAATGTACTTATAGGTGATTCTCATTAAATGTTGCTGCCCCCAGGGAAGTATAAAATGACCGCCCAACCAATGTACGAGAGTGAGTAATCCTGCGGCGTACAGGTAAGGTCTGAGTAAACGGTTAAAGGGAATACCCGCGCTTAACATGGCCATTATTTCTGAATTTCCGGCCAACCTGGAGGTAAAAAATATAACGGCAATGAGAGTGAAAAGCGGCCATAACATGCCACTTATAAAGAGCATGAAACTAGGGAAATATTCTAAGAGTATTTCCCGTCTGGTGATTGGCTCTTCTAAAAATATCTGTATTTTTTCACTAAAATCTATAATTACCGAGATCATCAAAATGATGAGAAGGGTAAAAAGAAAAGTGGATAAAAATTTCTTGAAAATATATCGATCTAGCAGATTGAATGACATAAAACATTACTTTACTAAAGTCGAAAATCTAAGGAATGAATAATGCTGTTTTTCCAGGTAGAGAATGTTCCTTTTTCAATCTGTACTCTTGCTTCGGCCATTAACGATAAGTAAAAACTTAGATTATGCAGGGTAGCAATTTGCATGGCGGTTATTTCATTGGCTTTAAATAAATGCCGTAAATAGGCCTTGGTATAAATCTGACTTGTTTTTGCATTGCTGGTCGGGTCTATGGGGTCAAAATTATCTTTCCATTTTGCATTATTTATGTTTATCACCCCGTTCCATGTGTAAAGTAAACCATGTCGGGCATTCCTACTGGGTAAAACACAGTCAAACATGTCTATACCTAATGCAATACCTTCCAGCAGATTTACTGGCGTGCCCACACCCATTAAATATCTGGGTTTTTCAACAGGTAAGATTTCACAGACGCGGGCGGTAGTTTCGTACATTTTTTCTGCCGGTTCGCCCACAGAAAGACCGCCTATAGCATTTCCCTCCCGGTCCAGATCTCTTATGGTTTCCGCAGACTCTTTTCTTAAGTCGGCATAAGTGGATCCTTGGACAATAGGGAATAACGTTTGTTGATAGCCATATAAGCCCTCTGTTTCGTCAAAGCGGGTGCAACACCTTTTCAGCCATCTATGGGTTAAATCCATCGATTTTTTAGCATAATCGTAATCACATGGATAAGGTGGGCATTCGTCAAATGCCATGATAATATCTGCCCCAATGATTCGCTGTATATCCATCACTTTTTCAGGTGTAAACACATGGGTACTGCCATCTATATGGGATTGAAAAATGACGCCTTCTTCCTTTATTTTGCGTTGAGAAGCTAAAGAATAAACCTGATATCCACCACTATCGGTCAATAATGGGTCGTCCCAATGCATGAATTTATGCAATCCACCTGCCGCATATAATATATCTGTTCCTGGTCTTAAATATAAATGATAGGTATTTCCAAGTATAATTTTCGCTGCAATGGGATCTATTAATTCATGCTGATGAATGGCTTTCACGCTGCCTAATGTCCCTACGGGCATAAAAATAGGCGTGGGAATATTTCCGTGTGCCGTCGATATCTGGCCCGTTCTGGCAGATGTTTGGTCATCTTTTTTTAAAATGGTAAATTCAAACAAGGGTCGTATAATTATCTGGTTATATTTGATATCTATGGCTATCAAACTTTAATAAAACGCCAATTAAAAGGGTGAATCCTAATAACGATGAGCCTCCCTTACTCAATAATGGAAGGGGAATGCCTATGATTGGCATGATGCCCATGGTCATGCCAATATTTACAAAAAAATGGACAAAAATAATCCCTACCACACTGTAGGCATAGATTCTTGAAAAATTTGAGCGTTGACGTTCAGCAAGGATGACAATCCGATACATTAGAAGCATGAAAATCAAAATGGTAGCGGCGCTACCAATAAATCCGTGCTCTTCCCCGATGGTACAGAAAATGAAATCGGTTGCCTGTTCAGGAACGTAATTTAATCGCGTAATTTCTCCATTTAAAAATCCTTTTCCTTCAACTCCTCCGGAACTAATGGCTAATTTAGATTGTAAAACATTGTATAAAGCGCCCCTTGGGTCACATTTTGATGGTTGCAACCAAACATTGATTCTTTCTTGTTGGTGTGGACGGAGTATATTGTTAAAGCCATAATTGGCAGTAAAGGCAATGCTCACCCCAATAGCTAAAACAATAACTACGAAGGATATAGTTTTAAAATTATTTTTTAAACCATAAGCTATAGCCAAAGCAGCGGCAGCTAGTCCGTTAGCAATTAATGTGATGGTATAAAATTCTTCACGCACCAAAATGTAAGAACCAATAGCCCAAAATATAACACCTACCCGCCAGTTTAAAGTATTTCTAATACCACCGGCTAAAAAATACAGGGTACAAACCAATAAGCCTATAGTGATAATTACCGGCGGAACAACTAAGCCAAATATGACTAAGGTAACCAGATATATTCCTGTTAAATAATAATTTACTGACAGTCCTTCCCGATAAAGGACAAAAGTAAAGGATAGAAAAACTAAAGCTGAACCTGCGTCAGGCTGCATTAAAACCAATAAAATAGGTACGAAAAAGATGGCGAAGGCTATAATTTGGGTTCTTACCTCTTTTAAATTCAGGTTATAGGTACCCAAAAAGGAGGAAACAGCCAGCGCCGTGCCAAATTTGGCTAATTCTGAGGGTTGTATCGAAAATCCCCCAAAGGAATACCACGAGGTTGCTCCCTTGATTTCTGTGCCAAATATAAGCACTCCAACGAGCAGTAACAGAGTAAAGGCGTAAATGAAATAGGCAAAAGTTTGCCACGATTTCCAATCAATAAGGAATATAACCAAAAATAAAATCATGGCAATGCCTACCCAAATCATTTGTTTACCAGCAATGCTGTTTAATAAACCCACTTTCTCAATCTCCCGCTGACTGACAGAAAAAACCATGAGGACACCCAACGCAATAAGGGATATATAAAGCGAAAATATGACTAAATCGAAACTTCGCTGATCTCCACGGCTTCTTAACATATTTGCAATGACATTAGGTGATTAAAACTTTGTCGCTAATACCATATCCAGGGTAAGCTTATTATCTATTATTTCCATAGCGCCCGGATATGTTTTCCTGAAGAAATATTTCGTCAACACAGCTTCTTTTTTATCAAAAAAGGCACCTACTCTTAAATGGTAATAGGGTCTGTTGTGTATAACTTGAAGGGGAATATCCGGATAGCTTTGTTGAAATTTAATTTTAGTATTTTCTAAAGCAAGCCGATCGGTGGTCGCTATTATCTGAATTCTCCACCCATTTATATAGTCAGATTGCTTATTTGAAAGGGCATAACTTTTTATCAGGGCAGAAACCTCTTCGCTCTCTATGATTACTTGACCTTGTAAACTAAAACTGCTCAGGGTCGAATAAAGAAGGACGAACAAAAATATATATCTTAATTTCATGTCCAGTTTTTTGCAAATTTACGAAATGTTTTATTAACAGGGTTGACTTAAAAGTACCTCAGCTAAATAAGGTGGCTTCCGTCTCTCCAAACGACCATTTGAATGTTTTTCTATGATGTTCCGTCAAACCATTCTCGTGGATAGCCTTTCGGTGATGTAAGGTAGGATAACCCATGTTTTTTTTCCAATTATATAATGGAAAATGGGAATGAAGTGCCATCATATACTCATCTCTATAGGTTTTTGCCAGAATAGATGCCGCTGCAATGGCCGCATATTTTCCATCGCCTCCTACGTGACAGGAATGTGTGATATTAGGATAATTTTTAAACCTGTTACCATCAATATGAAGGTGAGAGGGTAAATACTTCAATTGATCAATGGCTCGGTGCATTGCTAAAAATGAGGCATTTAATATATTAATCTTATCAATTTCTTCGGCCGACACTATACCAATTGCCCAGGAAATAGCCTCCTTCTCGATAAAAGAACGGCACTTTTCTCTTTGTTTTTGGGACAATTTTTTTGAATCATCAAGGTGGGGAATAATAGTATTCGAAGATAGAATGACGGCTGCCGCAAAAACAGGGCCAGCTAAACAACCTCTTCCCGCCTCGTCACACCCTGCCTCATGTTCGTTGGTGTAAAGCAAATGATGATTGGACATGGTAGAATCATTTAGAAGCTAAATCAGACAGTTTGTCAAAAATCTCATCTAATTCTTCAAAGGATTTTAAGCCGGTTTTTTCCTCCAATCCGCCCGATAAGCAATATCCAAAGGGTTTAAAAAGTTGGATGTATTCTCCCACCTGCTGGGCATCGCCGTTGCAATAAATGAAAATAGGGTACGACTGGCATAAGTTAACTAAGGCATCTTTCCAGAGGACAGATAAGGGTTCGGTTATATGTGAAAAATTTAATATGTAATAATTAATCTTTCCAGCGTGTTGTTGAAGGAACGTAAACAAGTCAGGGTCTGGCAGATTACTGTCAATCCTCATTTCTGCAAATAACGTGTAAGAATCAGGTATAATAACCAACTCGTTGTAGTCAAACAGGGGGCCGAGTTGTATAGCATCAAGTCCTGCATTTTCTGTAATGGCTAAAATCTCAGTAGCTGAGGCATAATTAAATTCTCCAACGAAGGTAGGACCGCTTATCCATTCCCGGATAGCTTTTACAAATAGAGGACTGGACGCATTTTCTGACAATGGGTCTAGATTGAAACCCATCCAGTCGACCTCCATAGAGGCAAAATATCTGGCATCTGTCAAGTGGGACAGCGCATTAGCTTTTACGGAAATCATCACAAAAAATCTGATTTTTTTAATTCCAATGCCAGGTTGTCCAAAGCATTTTTTGAAAGAGGCACAAGGGGTAATCGAACATCTCTGGAACAAAGTCCAAGTAATTCCATGGCACCTTTTATACCTACTGGATTCCCTTCGACGTAAAGCCAGTCGTGAATATCGAGCATTTTATTGCTTAATGCGTTGGCTTCATGGAATAAGCGGTTATTGGCAAAATCTACCATTTGTGAAAATGTATCGGGTAAGGCATTGGCAATGACACTAATAGCACCGACAGCACCGCAAGCCATTAAGGGCAGGGTTAGGGCATCGTCACCGGAGATAACATTAAAATGATCGGGCTTGTGTTTAAGTATTTGCATCACCTGGGCCATATTTCCGGACGCTTCTTTAACGGCAACAAATTTTTCAGAATCCCGCGCCAGTCGCAAAATGGTATCAGCCGACATATTGGAGCCAGTTCTTCCTGGAACATTATATAAGATAATGGGGAGCGGGCAAACTTCCTGAACCGTCATATAATGCTGATAAATACCTTCTTGGGGAGGTTTGTTATACGCGGGACTACTGGACATAATGGCGTCATACCCTTCCAGAGAGTAGCTTTGAACTCTTTGTTTTAGGAGCGCCGTCCAGTTGCTACCGAAAAGTCCGGCAACAAGGGGCACTCTGCCCTTTACAATATCTTTGGTGAAAGTAAGTACTTCCCGACATTCCTGGCTGGAAAGGGTAATGGCCTCGCCAGTGGTACCAAGGGAAACCAGATAGTTTACGCCACCATTTAGGGTATGTTCAATAATACTTTCGAGGGCATCAAAGTCGATGGCCTCATTTTTAAATGGCGTGATTAAGGCAACGCCAGTGCCATTAAAGGAGGGTTGATTCATTCCTGACTTGTATTTTACCTAATAAATTTTCCATTTGTTTAAAAAATGATTGGGGTGTGGTATCAGCTGGAACATCGAGCATAAGGTCATAGCAACGGGTATTATCCGTTGCAGGACCTATTCGAAGACCGGCAGGTGTCAGGGCAGTTATGTATTCAAGCAGTTCGTTTCTTTGAGCAGAAACGTGTATTAATACATCGACAGGTTGGTTAAACCATTCATCGATGAGTGTTCCGATAGGTCTTCCGGCCCAATCTATATTTTTTTTGTTCAGACAGGGGAAGGAGGTATCTACAACATCTTTAGATGCGGCGTTTAAACCTAAAAGGAAGGTTGTTTTTCCTTTTTTTCGTAAGGATTCGGCATATTTTTCAATTCCTGAAATAACTTCAGGGTCTTCTGCATTAAAGAGAAAAGCAATAGATTTGGCAGTCGCAAAGGACAAAGATTTGGAGCTGACCTGTTTTGAAAGGGAAATCAGCCCTTTATTCAGACTTTTATTAAAGTGGAAATTCTTGAAATTTTGCCAAATCTTCATAGGGATAATTTACTTTTTCTTAGACGATTTGTTTGAAGGAGCTGTTTCAATAGGCTCGGGAAGGTCAAAAACTTCCTCATAAACGCCCATTTTGCTATATTTTTCAATTCTCTCTAAAATTCTTTCATCGGGATTTTTAGGTTGAATTTCTGCCAATGTTTCAATTATTTTGGCTTTCAAAAGTTCTGCCATTTCATCGTGATTAGAATGCGCACCACCTATGGGTTCCTTGATAATGCCATCTATCAAACCCGCGGAAAACATATTGTCTGCGGTTAATTTAAGAGCGTCTGCTGCCTGTTCCTTATAATCCCAGCTTCTCCAAAGAATAGAGGAGCATGATTCAGGCGAAATAACAGAATACCATGTATTTTCCAACATAAAGACACGGTCACCAAGACCTATACCTATGGCTCCACCGGAAGCACCTTCGCCAATGATAACGCATATAATAGGTACGCGAAGTTGTGCCATTTCAAAAAGATTCCTAGCAATGGCCTCCGCCTGACCTCTTTCTTCAGCTTCAATGCCTGGAAAAGCACCCGGCGTATCAATCAAAGTGATAACGGGGAAATTAAATCGCTCTGCCAGTTTCATTAGTCTTAACGCTTTCCTGTAACCCTCCGGATTAGCCATTCCGAAGTTACGGTATTGACGCATTTTGGTATTAATACCTTTTTGATGACCAATTATAACGACAGTTTGCCCATTAAAGGTAGCTAAACCACCCACAATGGCTTTGTCGTCCTGAAAATGCCGGTCACCATGCAGTTCAATAAACCGGTCACACATTTTATTAGTATAAAACAAAGTGTAAGGTCGCTCCGGGTGTCTGGAAAGTTGAACCCTTTCCCAACCACTTAAATTACTATATATCTCTTTCCGCTTTTCGGAAATTTTTTCCTCGAATACACTTATCTGAGAACTAACATCAATGTCTCCCGCTTCTCCAATTTCTTTTAGTTTTTCCAATTGCTCATAGAGAGAGGCTAAAGGTTTTTCAAATTCTAAGAAAATCATAGGAGATGGATTTAGTAATGAACAAGAATTTTAGCGCACTAACGCGGCACAAAATTAGTAAATCATGTTAACTACTTTCGTTTTAAGATTTTTTTTTTCTTTTTTTCTCATAAGTATTGAAAATTTCGATAAATGATACTATTTTTGCATTCTCTTAGTGCAAAGGCATTATGATATTGGTTTGGTAGTTCAGTTGGTTAGAATACATGCCTGTCACGCATGGGGTCGCG
>JANQZX010000020.1 GCA_030728245.1 Saprospiraceae bacterium
GGGCTCGTTTCAGGTGTTACTATTACCAGACTAATGGGGGTCATGGCTTATCGCCTTGCCAATGCAACCATCTTACCATTAGATCCGGCCCAATATGGAAAAGATTTAAATACTCATCTGGATAATGTCCAGAAGGAAATTAAAAAGTTCTCTCCAACTTATTCTGTCTCAAAACTAAAAGGGATCACCGATGAAATTACTAAAAATGGTGAACTGTTCCTTAAACTTAGAGATCAGGCTTTACTCAAATCGTTAAATTCTGCTTCTTTATTAGCCATAAATTCAAGAATTAAGTGGTTGGAAAGAGCGTTTATTGACGAAAAAGGAATGGATTATGGCGCCTGGTATAAATCTTTATATGCCTCCTCCGATCCATATAGTGGTTATGCTTCCTGGATGCTTCCTGGATTCTTGTATCTCGCATCAAATAAGGAAACAGAAAAAATAGCCGCCTGGGAAGATAGATATGCCAAATCTTTCCAGCAGTTAAATGAGGAAATTAAAATAATAAATGAGCTGTTGAAAAAGGGGAAATAAAGGAATAAATCCAATAAAAAGAGGGAAAAATAAAGCGTTTTTCCCTCTTTTTATTTATAATTCAGGATATTTTAAAGGATTTCTTTCTCTAACAAGTTGGTAAATTTTTTCAAAAACGTCCTCCGCATTGGGTTTAGAAAAATAATCGCCATCGGAACCATAAGGTGGCCGGTGCTCTTGGGCCGTTATGGTTAATGGTGCAGCATCAAGAAAGTGATAGCCGTTCTGAATTTCCAAAATTTGCTGAAGGATAAATGAAGAAGCACCTCCAGGTACATCCTCGTCCAATATAACTAAGGTATTCGTTTTTTGTAAGGAAATTTTGATCATTTGATGAATGTCAAAAGGTAACAAGGTCTGTATATCGATAATTTCAACCGAAATGCCATGTTTTGCTAATTCATTGGCAGCAACTTCAGCAATTCTCACGCAGGATCCATACGTTACTAAGCTTACATCGCTTCCTTCCCTAAGTATTTCTGGAATTCCAATGGGAACAGTAAATGTGCCAATATTTTGTGGTAAAGCTTCCTTTAACCTATAACCGTTTAAACATTCAATAAGGATAGCTGGGTCATCTGATTGCAACATTGTTGCGTACATACCTGCGGCTTGGGTCATGTTCCGTGGTGTTAACACGTACATTCCTCTTAAAGAACTGATTATCATTCCCATAGGAGACCCAGAGTGCCATATTCCCTCTAGTCTGTGCCCACGGGTTCTAATGATGGTGGGTGCTTGCTGAAGACCGCCTGACCGATAACGAAGGGTAGCTAAATCATCAGAAAGCGGTTGTAAACCATAAATTAGATAGTCAAGATATTGAATTTCAGCTATGGTTCTTAATCCTCGCATGGACATGCCTATCGCCTGACCCATTATGGTCCATTCTCTGATACCAGTATCGAAAACTTTGTCTTCGCCATACTTTTTTTGTAAACCAGCAAACCCTTGATTTACATCGCCAATTTTTCCTACATCCTCACCAAAGGCAAATAAATCTTTATTTTTCTCCAGTGCTTTATCGAAAAATATATTTAAAATCTCATGTCCTGCATGAAATACAGGCTTGTCACCATAAGTGGGTGGTATAACGGGAATATTTAGCGCAGCGTGGACCGATGAGCTAAATAAATCTGTATGAAA
>JANQZX010000021.1 GCA_030728245.1 Saprospiraceae bacterium
TTCTTCAATCGAAGGATAGACATCTTGTTCACCAAAACCTCGCATGATTTGATTTTATTGCAGAATTGAATTCAAGCTGCATTTGATTTACCAGGTTTAGGTATTCCGCCATGGTTGGATACCCTGCATTCTTTGTATGTTTACCAACTTCATCTAACGCCTCATGATCATAGTCGTCAAGAAGTTGCAAACCTACACTAAATTGATGCAGCCAGGCATAATTTTCATTATTGATTACTTGATCTTCAATAGCTCTGCTAATAATACGAATGCCATCGTGGAGAACTTGTATTTCTTTATTTTTCTGCTCCAAACGTTTTTCATTGATGGCTACGCCCTCAGTCAAATAATCTTTCAATCGTTTAGTTGCCCATTGTCGAAATTGAGTTCCTCGTATGGATTTTACTCTATACCCAACAGAAATGATGACATCCAGATTATAAAAAGTAACTGGCTTATCAGAATTAGGAATATGCATTTTTTGCATATTGCTTTCTTTTACCAGTTCTCCTTCTTTGAACACATTAATCAAGTGCCTTGAAATAACAGATTGATCTTTCTCAAACAATACGGTTAATTGTTCCTGACTTAACCAAAAAGTTTCATTGGAAAGTTGGACATTAAAAATAATGCCGTCAGGACTTTGATAAATTTCTATCTGATTTTCCATCATTTTACTTTTATTCTCATTTTTATCGCCATTATTTTAATGGTCTCTTTGGCTACTTTTTCATCCTGGATAAGCTCCTGAATGCAATCAGTCAGTAAAGCAGGAAGTAGTTCGTCTTCATTGGCTTTTAGTTATGGAGCCAATAAATCAATGCTAAGTGGAAAGCCTTACAAGGTTCGAATTAACAAATATAGTCAAATAAAACCAGCAGTAGCATCACATTAGTTCAATGTATAATTCCACTGAAATGAGCCACCCATTCAAGTTGAAAGTGAGCCATTGACAGGTCATACATTTTACCGTCAACCTACGCTCTTTTCTAGAAAAACAAAGTTACTATCCCTGCCATAGAATTTACAACGGTCTGCCTAAACCTTTTGATCATGCTTTGGTCTAATATAAAAACACTGTAAATGCGACCATTTTTCATTCTAATCACAGCATTCATCCTTTTGCAGCCATTAAATGCTCAATCCCTTTATTTCCCACCAGCAACGGGAAGCACCTGGGATACTATTTCGCCAAAAACGCTGGGGTATTGTCAAACGAACATTGACCGCTTGTACGAATTCTTAGAGGCAAACAACACCCGGGCATTTATATTACTCAAAAACGGCAAAATAGTCCTCGAAAAATATTTTGGTACCCATACCCAGTTAACTCCCTGGCAATGGGCTTCGGCAGGTAAAACCATAACTGCCTTTATGGTGGGTATGGCGCAACAGGAGGGGTATTTGTCCATTGATGACACTACTTCAACTTATCTGGGTAAAGGATGGACAGATTGTACGCCAAAACAAGAGGAAAAGATTACTATAAAAAACCAGCTAACTATGACTTCCGGACTTGATGACAAGGTGCAGGATCATTTTTGCACCCTTGACACTTGCTTAATTTACAAAGCAGATGTGGGAACCCGCTGGGCATATCACAATGGACCCTATACATTGCTGGACAAAGTTATGGAAAAGGCTACCGGACAAACGCTGAACAGTTACACCACGCAAAAATTAAAAACCCCGATAGGAATGACCGGCTCGTTTATTCCATTTGGTTATAATAATGTATATTTCAGTACGGCCAGAAGTATGGCAAGATTCGGATTGTTGATTTTAAATAAGGGAAAATGGGGTGGAAACCAGATTATGACAGACAGTACTTATTTTAACCAAATGGTAAATCCTTCGCAAACCATCAATAAGTCTTACGGTTATTTATGGTGGTTGAATGGAAAGCAGTCCTATATGTTACCGACCTCACAAACGGTTTTTCCTGGTTTTTTAAATCCTAATGCACCTGCTGATATGTTTGTAGCTATGGGCAGAGATGGCCAGTTTTTAAACGTAATTCCAGGTCAGCAGATGGTCATGATAAGAATGGGAGAAGCGCCGGATAATCTCCCAGTGCCATTGTTACTTAATGACAACATCTGGAAATATGTAAATGAATTGCAATGTACCACAACAGCAACGGAAAATGAATTTTATAAGGAAACGGTTGTACAGATTTTCCCTAATCCGGCCAGTGATATGATCGTGATAGCATCGGAACAATCCATTGAAAAAGTGGTAATCCTTAATATCCATGGCCAAATATTAAAGGCAGCAACCAGCGCATCGAAGGAAATAAGTATGCCCATTGGAGAAATGCAAAAGGGAATTTATATCCTACAGGCAAAAATGACAGACGGCAGAAGATGGACTGGAAGATTTGTTAAACAATAAGGCCTGTTTTTTAGATTGTTAAAACAAAAAAAATATTTATGTCGACGGTAGAAAAATGCTTTACGTTGTTATTAGTCTTACTGACGACGGCATTACAGGGCCAAACCACTGAGCCAAAACGAAGCGAGCGCTATGCCAAAGCTTATGAAAAATACCTCGGTGCTACTTGCCCGGTTCCCAAAGACAGTATCCAACATTTCGTTTATTTTGCCAGAGACAGGGAATTAATAAAGGATCATCCTTTACTTTCACATCCCATGTTCAAGGGCGCGCAAATCATGTACTCATGGCGTGAATTAGAGCCTGAGAAAGGAAAATATGATTTTACAATACTGAGAGAGGACATGGAGTATCTCAAAAGCTATCGTAAAAGACTATTTATTCAGCTTCAGGATGTTACGTTTAACATTAAATACAAGGCGGTTCCTGATTATTTATTGACTGAGGAATATGATGGTGGTGTGGTCATGCAGTACAATGATGATAATAGTCAGGGTGGTTGGGTTGCCCAACGATGGAATAAGACAGTGAGGGCACAATTTTCTTTGCTTCTTCAAGCGTTAGGAAAAGAATTTGACGGGAAAATAGAAGGGATAAATCTTCAGGAAACTTCAATAGGAGTGAGAGATTCGGTATTTTCCGAACTGGAATATGTTGTTGCATTGAAGGAGAATATGCTTTCCTTAAAGAAGAGTTTCCCTACGTCAACGACCATGATTTATGCAAATTTTATTCCCGGTGAATGGCTACCCGGTGATGATAAAGGCTACCTGCGCGGCATTTATCAATATGGGGAACAAATAGGGGTTGGACTTGGTGGCCCCGATTTAATGGTTAAAAGAAAAGGACAACTAAATCATGCCCTTGCTATGATGCATGAGGGCCAATACACTGTTCCTCTTGGCATTGCAGTTCAAGACGGCAATTACATTGGTGAGACAGGCGACATAGATAATGAAAAAAAGAATAGCACACACCATAGTATTGTTCCACTATTGCATGCCTTCGCCAAAGATTTCCTGAAGATAAATTATATGTTTTGGGTTGACCAGGAACCTTATTTTAAAACGGATGTGCTGACTTGTTTTTCGAGGGAATGAGACTGAGATTTAAGTCAGGAATTGGATTACACATTACGATAAATAATTATATATTTAAGTGACAGTAAATTAATTAAAGGCTCACATTTTATATCCTCTCGGGAGTTTGTAATCAATAGGTCATTATTGGTTTGTCGTGATGTACGAAATTTTACCTTAAATGGATTTATGCTTATATATATCGCAGCCGCCCTTTTTTTTTAAGGCTCAATGACACTAATTTTCCCATCTTCGCTTATTACAAGCTTTTGTCCAAGAGCTCTTTTTTTCTCAATTAATTTCTGAGAAGATATTTTTATGGCTCTTTTGATTTTTTCCTTTAGAATTTCTTTTTCATCGTTGCTCATCGGAAATTATTTTTATTGTGTTGAATTTTTGAGAATTGTGTATTATAAATTTTTCGTTTTCAATCTCCTTTTCTGCAATCAATTCTGTCAGAATAAATATTTAAAAGATTTGTTTTGAAAGAACTTTCATGATTAAAGGTAGAGAACTTTACTCTTACTGCAAACAAATAAACTGATATAGAAGATTTCGTTTAATCTTGGATAAATTTCATTGGTTGTGTTTCTACATAAATCTGTCTCATTTTTTTACCCTAAAGTGGATATTAGCGTATTTTGTGGTGCGTACCGCCAATACAATGAATCTGGGGGACCAGGCTAATTCAAAAAAACGGATTGAAACTACCATTAAGGAAATGGCAGAGGCCCTTAAAAACGAAATGCCTAAGGTATAAAGACAATGACAATAAAACCAATAAAAACTAAAAAGGATTATCAAAATGCCTTGGAACGACTTGAATTGATTTTCGATTCAAAGAAAGGTTCAGCTAATGGTGATGAACTTGAAATATTAGGAATATTGTTAGAGAAGTACGAAGACGAACATTTTCCTATTGGATTTCCTGACTCAATGGAAGCCATAAAATTTAGAATGGAACAGATGGGGTATAATCAATGTAACAGTAAAAATATCACTAACTGAACTTATGGCATTTGCCAAACAAAAGTATCCACCTGAGAGTAGGGATTGACCCCGAAAATAGGAAGTTTTTTCTCCCCAGTGCCAGGAGGCTTGTTTTGTTTTCTTTAATTCATCACTATTCAATTTTTTCAACTATCAGTATTTAATTGCTGAGGATCAATAATGGGAAGTATAGCGCTATGTAAAAACGTTCCTTTAAATGTTGAGAACATTACACCTCTGGTAGTAGATATAGAAATGATGTTAAGTGATTCTATCAAATGTTGAGAAATATTTACTTTACCGTCAGCTTCAACTGTTATTAAATCTTCAAAGTTTACAATATCAAAGATGCAGCTCACCGACAATGCGCCAAGAACTTCAGAGTGGCCATCATTTTTAATATCAATATGCACAATCACAAAAACAAGTTTGTTCATCGTATCTGCACGAATTTCAATGTTAATATTGAAATTAAAATTTGTTACGGTTATATCTGGATTGGCAGGTAAGGTCAATGAGCTGTTCAACAATTCAATTGCCCTTAGATGCATTTCGACATCGGTGTCTTTATTTTCTATTTTAGCCATTTTGTACAGAAACAATTTTCAAAAATGATACGCTATGTTCGTACGGTGTTATTAATTTTATTGCTGTTGGTGTAGCAACTGAATTAACAACTATTTCTTTTCTATAAACGACTGGAATTGGGTGTTTACCAAACAAGGCTGTTAATTCGATATCAAATGTTGAAGCTATCTCCGTTAAGACATCCACAGTGAAATTTTGCGTTCCGCTCAGCCATTTGGTAATTTCAGACGGATTTTTACCGACTTTTTCTGCAAATTGAGACTTGTTCCACCCTTTAGCTCTCATATAATCTTCAATACGAGCAGCAAGTTTCATTTTGGTCTTAGTTTGCTCCATTTCCAATGGACTAACTTCATCTAACAACTCTTGCAGTTTTGAGCTGTTATATTTTCTTGCTTTGGTTATTTTATTCATTGTCGTAATTTTTTAAATTTCCTTCTAATTCAGCTCCGTTATTGGACCAATATAAATCACCATCATCTAACTGTTTTAAAATGATTTCGGCATAAGCCATTATTTTTCGTACTTCTTCGGACAGATTTTCGTCATCTTGCCACTTTATAACAGACTTGTCTTTGTATCCACCACCTCCAAGTATTATAGCCACATTGGTAAACCTTATACAATACAATCTTAACTTTCTTTCATCATCATCATACAAAGCCCAAACATATTTTCCATATTTTCTAAAAAACTCATTATCTCCCTCGTGTTTAAAAAAACTCTCTCTTGCCCCAGTGGCATGACCGATTTGCTTTAATCGTTTAAGTATGTCTTTTATCTCATCCTTATATGCTACTTTATTTTCATCTACAAACTTTTCGAATAACGTTACATTTTCACCCTCCGGAATAATAGAGTAAACTTTTGCCTCGCTGCCGCTGAATGGTTCCATTTCGACAATTTCGTAGTTCACTTTGCTTTTTACAGGTTTTATAATTAGGGCATATTGAAATGTATTTCACCTTAAAGTAAAATTTATACATTAAATGTACGTCATATTACTGATTAATTGATAGTATTTTGAAATTATTTTACTTTTGAGTGAAATAACAACGAAGGCATACCACGGATTTGGCAAAAGTGGCGGTTCAGTATTCCGTTTGACCGTTTTTCGTATGAAATTTGGTGGTAAATTCAGCCACTTCGCCATACGCCAAACCTTTAACGGCTATGTTGAGGTCTGCACAAATCTTGGCACAAATTTTTCTATCTTATATATTACAAAATCAATTCAAAATGATTGCGAAAGAACCATTGATTGAAACGATTAAGCAACTTCCTCTGGAATTTTCTGTAGATGAAGTAATTGACAAAATCTTTTTACTTGAAAATATAGAGAAAGGACTTCAACAAAGTCAAAAAGGAAAAGTTACTCGGGACGAGGACCTTGATAAGAAACTTCCCGAATGGCTCGTCTAAATTGGACTGATCAAGCTATTCTTGACTTGGTAAATATTGCTGACTTTATTGCTAAGGATTCTGTAAGGTATGCAAAAATTACTGTAACCATAATACGAGTTGCTTAAAACCAGTTAAAAAAGTATCCATTCATTGGACGTGCAGTCCCTGAAACTGCAAAGGAAAATTGGACGTTAAGTTCAGTATGCCAAATGTGCCACTTGCGGGCAGACTTAAAATTGTTTTTAATAAATGCGGGTGGGAAAAAAATAAAAAACATAGGGACGGCATTGAGTGTTTGCTTACTCGTTGTCCGTTTATAATATCGTTTCTATGTCTTTGGTCACCTGTCAAAATGGTTTACTTTTTTCTGTTTCTGTCACTCGTTTGTTTGTCGTGTCGCTGTCTTAATACACTAGTTGCCAACGGTCCGGCACTTGGCGCAGTGGCGGATTTCGGAGCACAAAACTGTCAATACACCACAAAAGTTGATGCGAGGTAGAATGTTCAATTAACCACAACACCCGCCATTGAGCCAATCTCGTTTTATAGGCTGGTGCCCCTTTTTCTTCTTGTTATGTTTCGGGCTGCGTGATGAACCCGGATTATTGAAATGCTATTCTTGTTGATTTTGTAAAAAATCCTGTAATTACCTTCATTGAGTTCCCTGACGTCTTTTCTAACATATTCAGGAACTTCACGTCTTATTTCTGGGTGAGTGGCAAATACTGAAACCCTTTCAATAAATTCTTCAATTGTTTTTTGGGCATAAAAGGGAGATTCCTTGGCAATGTAATCGTGAATGCTGTCCAAATCGTCTAAAGCTAACTTAGACCAGGTTATTTAAGCCATTTTTTATTGAAATGAGCTATCACATCTGCGTGAGTCACTGTTTGGCTGTTTTCTATTTGAAGTAAGCCTTTTTCAATTTTTTCCTTTACGATGAGCTGTTCGAATAGAGCATTTAAATTCACTTCTTTAGGGAATTCATTAATGGCTTGCAAGATGGTTTCTTTCTTCATATTTCAAAGTTAATGATTTTTTTATTCATTTAATCTGATTTTCAAATCCATTCTTTCGTGCAATATTCTGATAACTTCAATTTCGAATTTATCAATAAATTGATAGAATATTATATGTCTTCCTGAATGTAATCCGAATAAATTTTTGTTAATTTCATCATATTCTTTTCCAATTTCAGGATTTTTTCCGATTTCCTTACAAGAAAGTTTCAGCATGGAATAATATTTGTCTGCTTGCGATTCAGACCATTTTTCAAAAGTATATTCCCAAATATTATTCAAGTCATCAATGGCTTCTTGTCTTAAAATAATTTTAGCCATTTTTTCTTTTTTCGGCTTTTAGTTGTATTAAATTTTCGTCAAAGTTAAAGTTTTCGACTCTTGGGCTTTCTAATCCTTTTTGTATCGCGTTTTTCAAAGCAATAGCTTTACTTTCTTCATTCTCTAAAAGTCGGAGTCCTGCCCGTATAACTTCACTCACATTTTTATAACGCCCTACCGATACTTGGTTACTCACAAACTGGTCAAAATAATTTCCTAATGATATTGATGTATTTTTCATTTCATTTAAAGTTTAAATAAAGTTACCAAAAATTGGTAAATGTACAAATTTTTAATTCAAATTTTTGAGATTGATTTTGAAATTTTTGTCTGTCTCTGCAGTCGGTCGAAAATTGCCACTACGGTTTGCGGCTTGGCGAAGTGGCGGATTTCTGCCACAAATGTTGATACGAAGAGCGTCACCCGCCATTACGCCAAACGGCTGTTGAACGAAACCTACGGAAGTTTCATTACCCAAATATAGTAAATTTCAGACCTAAATTTTTTTCATGTCAAAGAAATCATCGGCTGAACTTTGTCCGAACAAGTTCCTGAACCGCGCCTGCCAGCAAGTGGAGGATTTAGACCACCTTTTGATCCGTTTTGAGCGCAATAGCACTTAATCCCTCTTTTAATGGATGACCCCCCTCCTGATATTTTGGAAGGTTTCCTTGTTCAAGGATGTCAAAATTACCGATTTTTTCAATGACTTTCCCCCGTTAACTGAATTTTACAATAAGTGGGTACAATGCTGTCAAGAATTGCATCTGCCATTGTTTCCTCTGTGATGATGTCGAACCACGAAGCCACGGGCAGCTGGGATGCATAAATGGTTGCATTTCTGCCATGTCTGTCCTCTACAATTTCCATAAAAACAAGCTGTTGTTGTTTCAGCTTACCATCAAGGCTATTTGACGGATGAACGATAGCGAAAACTGTTCAAAGCTAACTTTTGCTTTTAGTGAATAATACATTACTTTTACTAGGTCTGAAGCTAATCAAACAGATTGGAAATTCTGATGAATTATAATATTACTAAGAAGCCTAATTCCCAACTATATCCATTTTAGAAACAGTGATATTAATGTAAAATGAAAAACGAAGCAGCATATTGGATAGCATTAGCCCATTTACCTA
>JANQZX010000022.1 GCA_030728245.1 Saprospiraceae bacterium
ATATATTTTTCAACGCCAACCTTATGAATGAACGGCAAATCATATAAACAGCTTAACCTGGCACGCAGATTAAACTCCTCCGAAAGAAGCCAATCTTTTTCAGGCGTAGCGAAGCCAATTTTATCCTTTCTATCTAAAATTTCATCGGGCACTATGCCACGCATGGCCTCTCTGAAAACACTTTTAGTTCTACCTTTTTGATCAATGAGGAAGGATTCAGGCAGAGAAAGTAAAAATTCCGCCATCGGAATGGTAAGAAAAGGCACTCTGCTTTCCACAGACCAATGCATACTATTTCTATCGGCATGCCTGAGTAAAGAAATCAAATTTCCATGTAGAAAAAGATGCCTTAACGTTTCCGGCACCCGACGCCCCCTGTTTTCAGGACTACGTTTCACCGTCGCAGGCAAAGCAAAATGTACTCCTTCCCTGGTAAGAAAATCAGTATTTAACCACACCGGTCTGGTATTTTTACCATTCCATTTATGTGCTAATTTTTTTAATCTTTGAGGAACTAAAAGACCCAATAACTGGGTTAGAGCCGCTTTAAAACCCCTTCCCGGCCATTTCGACCAATAAAACAGGAACATTAAAATATCCATTAATTTTCCCTTCTCCCAAAGACTTTTTAGTCTTTCAGCTGGATACCCAGAATATCCAGCCAGTAGTTCATCGGCTCCCTGACCGTCCAGAATAACCTTAATACCCTCCTTTTTTGCTTCTTGATAAATGCGATATTGAGCATAAATACTTGTACTTCCAAAAGGTTCCCCTTGCAATGAAATGATATTATCCATGTCCTTTAAAATATCAGATTCATCGATGCTAACTTTATGAGAGGTTGCCTTTACATTTTCATTCACCTTATCGACCCAATACTCCTCACTAATATTGTTATTTGCCGCAATATAACTAAAGGTGTGAATAGGTAAATCAGGTGCTACATAGCGCATGGCGCAAACAATAGCAGAAGAATCAATACCACCTGAGAGCGCTGCACCGATGGGAACATCACTTCTGATATGTAGTTTGACACTATGAAGAAACAGTTCCCTTAAATGTAGGGCGGCATCAGCGAAAGAAATATTTTTATTTTCCTTAATAGAAGGCATCCACCAGGAAGAAATGGAAAATGAAAAATGTGTATTTAAGGAAATTTCCAACAGGTGTGCTGGCGGCAAATGTTTTAATTCAGACGAAAAAGAAAGATCCGATTCGTCATAATTGCCCCACACCAAATAATTATAAACCTCTTGATAGTCCGTTGTAAGAGCCAAATCTGGTAGCAAACATTTTAGGGTATCTATTTCAGAGGCAAAGGCCACTTTATCATTTGAAATAGAATAGAACAATGGTTTTACACCAAAAGCATCTCTAACTAAGGTTAACTTTTTATTTTCCTGATCGTATATTGCGAAGGAAAACATACCGATTAACCTTGGCAGAACGGCACTACCCCATTTGATCCAGGCATTAAGAAGAACTTCGGAATCTGTTTCCGAGAAAAAGGGAACGCCTACATCTGACAATTCTCTTTTTAGTTCCTTATAATTATAAATTTCCCCATTAAAAACCATAAAAAACCGCCCATCATTAGAAATCATGGGTTGATGGCCAGCAGAAGAAAGATCGATAATGGAGAG
>JANQZX010000023.1 GCA_030728245.1 Saprospiraceae bacterium
GAGGGCAAGGGGAGTAAGACCTTTTCTGTAGCCAAAAAATTTCTTTATGCAGAACCAGAATGTTCTCATTATTTATTAGAAAAAATTACAGATAGTACCATTCATTATTTAAGGAATCAAGTGAAGGCGGGAGTTCAAACCCTTCAATTGTTTGATTCCTGGGCCGGCCTTTTGAGTATGGAGCAATTTAATACCTTTTCTTTGCCGTATATGCAACGGATAAAGGAGGCCATTCCTGAAGTTCCCCTCACTATTTTTGCTAAGGGTGCAATGCTTCAATTACAAGATATTGCTGCAATCAAGCCTGCGGTAATTGGCATTGATTGGAATATTTCTCCACTAAAGGTGCGTGAATGGTTGGGCGCAGACACTGTCTTACAAGGAAATATGGATCCTTGCCTGCTTTATGCCACACCTCAGCATGTTTTCGATGAAACGGTCAATATGTGTAGGGAATTTGGACGAAACCATATTGCTAATTTAGGGCATGGAGTTTATCCAGATACCCCTTTAGAGGGTGTAAAAGCTTTTATTGCCGCGGTGAAAAGTACTAGTTATGTTGAATAATGGGATTTTTGTATAAATTTGCAACGTTTTAATTTTCTTCCGGGTTTAATTAATGATTTATGAGTTGGTTCAAAAGATTGAAGGAAGGCATACAAACTGCCACTAGAAATAAGAAGGAAGCACCGGAGGGACTTTGGTATAAATGCGACCGTTGTAAAGAAACCTCTACTGCAAAAGAGCTTAGAGAGAATTTCCATAAATGTCCTAAATGTAATTACCATACCAGAATTGGTTCCGATGATTATTTTGACATTATTTTCGACGCAGAATATCAACTTTTACATGAAGAATTAAAATCGAAAGATGCTCTTTCTTTCGAAGATGTAAAATCTTATCCTCAAAGATTAGAAGAAGCTTATAAGAAAAATAGTGTTTCTGATGCTATTACAGTGGCACTTGGTGATATTGAAGGAAATAAATTGGTCATTGCCTGTATGGATTTTAGTTTCATTGGTGGATCTATGGGTTCAGTCGTTGGTGAACGTATTTCTCGTGCCATTGATTCCGCTATTGCTTCAAAGTGTCCATTGTTGATTATTAGCAAATCTGGAGGGGCCCGTATGATGGAATCAGCTTATTCTCTCATGCAAATGGCGAAAACTTCAGCAAAACTTACACTGCTTGCCCGTGCTGGCTACCCATTTTTTAGTTTGATGACGGACCCAACCACAGGTGGAGTTACCGCATCATTCGCTATGCTCGGTGATATTAATATGGCAGAACCGGAATGCTTGATTGGTTTTGCCGGTCCAAGGGTTATTAAAGAAACAATTAAACGAGAACTTCCGGAAGGATTTCAAACAGCAGAGTTTTTGCTTGAAAAGGGTTTCCTGGATTTTATTGTGGATAGAAAGAACCTTAAAGATACAATAAGGCATTTATTGGTTCTTTTTTCTAAAAATTAAAGCTTTAATTTTTTAATGCTTCTAAACCCCCTTTAAGGGAATAAACTTTTTTCTTGCCATCTGTTAGTTGTTGAAAAATTTGAGCAGCTTGTCTGCTTCTCCGACCTGTCTGACAGTAAAAAATTACTTCCTTCTCGTTGCAGATTATTTTGTGATACTCTTCTTTTATTTCAGATAATGGGATATGAATACCTCCAATATTCTTTCGACGCCTCTCTTCTTCGGTTCGTACATCAATTAATTGAAAATTTTTGAGGTTTTCTTCCCAGTGTTCAGAATATTCAATATCGTTAATGACTGAAGGAATGCAATAGTTTTGGATGGGAATAATTTCATTAATTATGAACGGAAAAGGTTCAGTCACATAGATTTTATAACTATCCATCGACAATGCATCAAAAATCCAGGTTGAATTTACAATGAGTTCACCTAAACCTGTGATTAGCTTTATTACTTCCATTGCTTGAACACTGCCTATGATTCCTGGCAACACCCCCAGAACTCCTCCTTCTGCACAAGAGGGTATAACACCTGTTTCCGGAGGTTCCGGATATATATTTCTGTAATTACAGCTCCTTTTGTTGTCCAGAAGTACATTAAAGCTTGAAACCTGACCTTCATACTGAAAAACAGCACCATAGATATACGGTTTATCCATGATAACACAAGCATCATTTAGTAAATATCTCGTTGCAAAATTATCAGAACCATCCACAATGACATCATAATCATAAATTATCGTAGTCACATTTTCATAATCAATGGCCTTATTAAATACTTCAATATTGACATAAGGATGAAGTTTTTTTATTTTTTCTCCAGCTACGATAGCTTTATGTCTGCCAACATCAGATTCATCGAACAATATCTGTCTGTGTAAATTTTCAATCTCAATAATATCAAAATCTACTATCCCTATTCTGCCAATTCCTGCTGCTGCAAGATATAAAAGAATAGGACAACCAAGACCACCGGCACCTACTACTAAAACAGTAGAATTTTTTAATGCCATCTGGGCATTTTCGTCAAATCCAGGTAATTGTAAATGACGTTTATATCTTAACCATTCCGTTGGAGATAAAAATGTATAGGACGTCATTGCCAGTTAATTACAGGTTTATTTAGTATTTTCTCTAAATGCAACTGGGTTATTTCACCCATAGTTACTGCTTGTTTAAATGCTACATCACCATGTAATTGAAACAATTCATTCCCTAGTTGTCTGGTTTTATCTTTCGTTGAAATTTCATCCATCCTAAAAATCCTAAATAGACTGTTTACTCTGTCCTGTTCAGTTCTTATTCTTTCAGAAATTAGACTTCTTTCTTCCAATTGATATTGTTTAACTGACTCAGGGCCGATATTATTGATACCAAGGGTAATAATAGGATTGTTTTCTTTGAAATATTGAGGTTGATAGAATCTTTTTGAACCTTCAAATGTTTGTTGATCAAAATCTATGGCCCTCATTCTATATTGGTTACCTTCAATATCAGGCGTAATATCTACGACGTAATTATATGATCTCATATCACCGAGTAACCTTGCAAAGCACCTTTCGTTAAATTTTACAAATTCCTTGATAATTCTTATCTGATTGAAAAGATCGGTATGTAAGCGTCTGGTTATAAAATCGTCCCCGGGAATTCCTGCAATATGTTCTTCAATAAGCGTTTCGCCATCAATTAAATAGTAGAAAAAATTAGGAGAAAGAAGAGATTCTAATTCTAGTCCATAAACTCTTGATGCATCTGATATTTTAACGTAAAAATGGTCGTAATTATCATTCAGCCTATTAATTATTCTAATGCGAAAAGGCTTGGAGTTTCCAAATGTACAAAAATCAATTCTGGCAATGGTTAAATGATCCATCACACTTATATCGCCACCTGTTTTTAGTAAAGCATAAATAAGTTTGAGGCCATTATAAATTTCAGTTTGAGCTGATTCATGATAAAAAGCAGATTCCCAGCCCGTGTCTTTATCGTTTTGGCCCATTACTGGAATTGTGGCTTCGTATCGAAGTAAATCGCTATATTGAAGTGGAAGTTTGCTTATTCTATTATAGTAAGATAGATAGGCTAATAACCTTTCACCAATGGGATATCTAATTTTTTTTCTAGACGGAATATTTCCAAGCATAGTAAGTTATTTCTATAAAATTACACGGCTCCGTCTTTAATTTCTTCAACAATTTCTGGATTTAGTAGCGTGCTTACATCTCCGAAACCTTCAGTTTCGCCACCGGCTACTTTTCGTAAAATTCTTCTCATGATTTTACCTGAACGGGTTTTGGGAAGTCCGGAAACCAATTGAATTTTATCAGGCTTTGCAATGGCACCAATTTGTTTGGACACAACGTCTGCGATTTCCTTTTTCAAAACAGTTTCATCAATATTAAAATCTACAGGTATTACATAAGCATAAATTCCCTGTCCTTTAATATCATGAGGAAAGCCAACCACGGCTGATTCCACTACATGAGGATGACGATTAATGGCATTTTCTACCTCTGCAGTACCTAACCTATGACCTGATACATTTATAACATCATCAACTCTTCCAATAATTCGGTAATTTCCGTCTTTATCCCGTTTTGCACCATCTCCGGTAAAATAGTACCCAGGATACAGGGAAAAATAGGTTTGTCTGCACCTTTCATGATCGCCGTAAGTTGTTCTAAGAATAGAAGGCCAGGGAAACTTGATGCACAATAACCCTTCTACCTCATTTCCCTCCAATTCAACTCCGTCCGCAGACAATAGAACTGGCTGAATACCTGGTAATGGCTTAGTAGCATAACTTGGAATAGAGGGGGTAATACCTGCTAAAGTAGAAATCATAATACCACCCGTTTCCGTTTGCCACCAGGTATCAACGATAGGGCATCTATTTTTTCCAACTTTTTCGTTATACCAATGCCATGCTTCTTCGTTGATTGGTTCGCCTACACTTCCCAATACTTTCAGACTTGTTAACTCATATTTATCTACAAAAGAATTTCCGTAAGCCATTAACGCTCGGATGGCTGTTGGTGCCGTATAAAAATGAGAAACTTTATATTTGTCACAAATCTCCCAGAATCTGCCTGCATCTGGATAAGTTGGAACACCTTCAAACATGAGAGAGGTAGCACCTACAAGGAGGGGCCCATAAACAATATAAGAATGTCCTGTTATCCAACCAATATCCGCGGTACACCAATATAAATCGTTGTTCTTCAATTGAAACACCTGCTTGAAGGAATAAGCAGTATAAACCATGAAACCACCACAGGTATGAACGACTCCTTTCGGTTTACCTGTTGAACCTGAAGTATATAAAATAAAAAGCATGTCTTCAGAATCCATGGCTTCAGCCTCACACACATCTGATTGAGAAGGCACTACATCATGCCACCAAAGGTCGCGTTCCGGATACCATTTCACCTCATCTCCTGTATTTTTATAAACGAGTACGTTTTCTACACATTGACAACCAGGAAATAACAAAGCATCATCAACGACTTGTTTTACAGCAATATGTTTTGCCCCCCGATCATTAAAATCGGAACAAATAACCATTTTACATTGAGAATCTTCTATTCTATCTGCCAGAGATTGTGCTGAAAAGCCAGCAAAAACCACAGAATGTATAGCACCAATTCTTGCACACGCTAAAATAGCAATAGCTAATTCCGGTACCATGGGCATATAAAAACAAATTCTATCCCCTTTTTTTATGCCATATTGTTTTAAACTATTAGCTACCTTATTAACCTCTTGATATAAAGAAAGGTAAGTAAATGACCTTGGTGATTCATCAGGAGAATTTGGTTCCCAATAAAAAGCAATTTGATTAGCTTTCTCAGGCAAATGTCTGTCAAGGCAATTTTCAGTAATATTCATTTTACCATTCACAAACCACTGGACGTTTGGCTCTGTGAAATTCCAGGTTAAAACCTTATCCCAACGTTTCTTCCATGTAAAACCAGAGGCTATTTCCTCCCAAAACAACTCAGGTTGATGACAACTCTTATGGTATATTTCTTCAAACTGTGCGGTATCTTTAATTAATTCCATAATGTAGAATGTCTTTTAATTTTCTGAAAATTGAATGTTAAATATAAACATAGTCGTTTATAAATTCCTAATATTACTTCCGTTTTTATATATCTTTAAATTAAGTAGGCATTGATAAAGATTCTCCCTATTTTTCGACGCTGAAAATTTTTACCCTTATGTCATCTTCTTATTTATTAATCTTACCTTTTTGTTTTTTCCTTTTTGCCTGCCAGAATAAACCTATTGATGATGGAAATGAAATTTCTACCATACCTGTAACTGCAAAGAAATTTAGTTCAAATTCAACTCCTTGCCCAGATTCTTTAATATCATGTGCTGAAGTTGAAATCAATGTTCCTTTCATTTTAGATCATTCTACAGCAGATTTAATTAATAAAAGTATTCTAAAAGAATTATCATTGATCATGGAGAATCTTCCTCCTGATTTAAATTCCTTACAGGATATTCCAACTAAAATAGATACATTTATTTCACAGCATAGAAATTTTAGCAATGACGTAGATTTTCCTCAATTATGGAGTTTTAAAATCAATTTTGACATTCTTGAAAATAATGACAACAGTCTATCCATATTATTGAATTCTAACATATATACGGGGGGTGCCCATCCAATAAATGATTTAAGTATCTTAACTTTTAATCCCGACTCTGGGAAAAAGGTGATTTTTTCGGATATTATAAAAGACGAGAAATCACTGAAAACTTTAATAGTACAAGAGTTTAAAAGAAAAAGAAATCTTTCAGATTCTGTTAACTTAACTGACGAAGGATATTATTCTAATGATTGGCCTCTACCCAAAAATTTCGCCTTATTAGCACAAGGTCTATATATTGTATATAATGCTTATGAAATAGGTCCTTATGTACTGGGCACAACGGAACTTTTGATACCCATTGATGCTATTAAACCGCTTTTAAAAGACTAATTATGTTACCCAATCAAAATCCTACGCTTACTAGTTCCTGGTCTAAGTTAGAACAGTTGGCAAATCAAGCCAAATCATTGAAAATGTCTGGTTTATTTCAAGAAAATCCAAATCGATTCGAGCAGTTTTCTATTGAAAAAGATGGATTTCTATTAGATTACTCTAAAAATATCATTAACAGCGAAATTTTTGGTAATTTACAAAAATTAGCCATTGAATGTGGCCTACAACAAGCCATAGATGCTATGTTTAATGGTTCTAAAATTAATATAACTGAAAATAGAGCTGTCCTTCATACAGCTTTAAGAAACCCGCCAAATATCGAAGTTAACCTGGAAGGACATAACATCATGTCAGATATTGATCAGGTGAAGTTGAAAATGAAAAAATTCTCAACGGAGGTCAGAAATGGAAATTGGAAGGGTTTTACAGGAAAAAAAATTAAAAGTATTGTCAATATAGGTATCGGTGGCTCCGACTTAGGTCCTTTAATGGTTTGCGAAGCGCTAAAGTCTTATTCAGACCCGGCTATTGAGGTTTTTTTTGTTTCAAATATTGACGCCAGCCATTTGGCTGAAACGCTAAAAAAACTCGATCCTGAGGAAACTTTATTTCTTGTGGCATCAAAAACTTTTACCACACAAGAAACCATGACTAATGCTTTTTCGGCCAGAGATTGGTTCTTAAATTCAGCAAAAGACAATAAATACGTTGCAAAACATTTTATTGCGTTATCAACAAACGAAAAAGCGGTTACTGATTTTGGTATTGACGCAGAAAATATGTTCATTTTTTGGGACTGGGTTGGCGGTAGATATTCATTGACCAGTGCCATAGGGCTATCTATTTGTTTATACCTTGGATATGAGGTTTTTGAGTCCTTACTCGAGGGTTTCCATTGGATGGATGAACATTTTAGAACTGAGAAATCCGAAAAAAATATGCCTGTTATATTGGCTTTGATTGGTATTTGGTATGTTAATTTTATGGGTGCGCAATCGGAAGCTATTTTACCTTATGATCAATACCTTCATAGATTTGCTGCCTATTTCCAACAAGGAAATATGGAAAGTAATGGCAAATCCATAGATAGAAATGGCGAAAGAGTAAATTACCCTACTGGACCAGTGATATGGGGTGAACCAGGTACCAATGGACAGCACGCTTTCTACCAGCTTTTACATCAAGGTACAGGATTTATTCCTTGCGATTTTATTGCCGCCGCTAAGCCGAAACATCAACTCAGTGACCATCACGAAAAGTTAATGAGTAATTTTTTCGCTCAAACAGAGGCTTTGTTGAACGGAAAATCTCCTGAAATAGCCGAAATGGAATTACAAAAAGCTGGATTATCCCAGGATGCTATTAAAAAGTTATTACCCTATAAGGTATTTGAAGGAAATAAACCGTCAAACACTATCCTGATAGACGAATTAACGCCATTCAACCTTGGAAGACTTATAGCTCTTTATGAACATAAAATCTTTGTTCAAGGGATTATTTGGAATATTTTTAGTTTTGATCAGTGGGGCGTTGAACTCGGAAAACAATTGGCCAACAATATACTGCCCGAATTAACCTCCTCCGAAACGGTTTCAGAACACGATGGTTCAACGCGGGGATTAATTTCATTTTACAAAAAGCATAAATTATAGTCTTTATGTAGGTTAAATTTATTATTTTTAGAATATTATTCTTAAAAATTGATTTTATGACACCTTTTTTGGCTGAATTTATTGGATCTGCTATTGTAATTAGTTTTGGTGCCGGAGTATGTGCCGGTTCAAGTTTAAAATCTACTTTTTCTAACGGTTCCAATTGGTTGATTATTTGTCTGGCTTGGGGATTGGGGGTAACCTTAGGAATTTACGCTGTAGGGAATATCAGCGGTGCTCATCTTAATCCTACGGTAACTATTGCTTTAGCTATTCAGGGAAGTTTCCCCTGGTCTGATGTACCTGGCTATCTTTTAGCCCAGGTTTTAGGATGTTTTACAGGGGCATGTATGGTTGTTGTTCACTATTGGCCTCATTGGAAAGTTACAGAATCTCCTGATAGCATAAAAGGTGTTTTCTGCACAGGGCCTGCTATCAAGGCAACCATTCCCAATCTTATAAGTGAGATTATAGGTACTTTTTTCCTGATTTTAGGTTTGTTATATATTGGAGCGAACGAGTTTACGCAAGGGCTAAAACCCTTTGCTGTTGGAGGTTTGATCGTTGCTATTGGCCTTTCATTTGGAGGTACAACAGGCTTTGCTATTAATCCAGCCAGAGATTTTGGTCCAAGATTAGCTCACTTTATTTTACCGATACCGGGGAAAGGTCATTCAGATTGGTCTTATGCATGGATTCCTGTGGTTGGTCCGGTCATTGGAGCCATCATTGCTGTGTCATTTTATAGTTTTATTTTTTAATTATGTCTTCTACTTCAATCCCCAAAAGAAATGAATACGTAAATCAAATACTAAATACTTCATTTGATTTAGTGGTTATTGGCGGAGGAATAACAGGTTCTGGCATTGCATGGGACGCCACTTTAAGAGGTTTGAAAGTGTTATTGTTGGAACAGAATGATTTCGCTTCCGGAACAAGTAGCAAAAGTACAAAATTAATTCATGGTGGATTAAGGTATTTAAAACAATTAAAATTTAAACAAGTATATGAGGTAGGTAGAGAAAGAGCCATAGTCCATAATATAGCCAGATTTCTTGTAAGGCCTGAAAAAATGCTTCTCCCAATTTATAAAAATGGTTCGTTAAGCAGGATCATGGCCGCGATAGCACTCACTGTTTATGATACGCTGGCTGGGGTGGGTAAAGTAGATTCATTCTCTTACTATTCTAAAGAAAAAACTAAAAGTTTAGAGCCATTATTGCCTTTACAACAGTTATTAGGCTCGTTTTTATATGCAGAATACCAAACCGATGATCATAGATTAACCTGGACGCTTATTCAATCAGCTTTGAATAAAGATGCAATGTGTCTTAATTATGCAAAAGTTAATCAAATTAAGACAGATGAAAATCGCTCTATTAGGGCTGTTTGTTTTGAAGACACCATATTAGGTGAGATTTTTGAAATAAAAACATCGCTCGTTGTGAATGCCGCCGGTCCCTGGGTGGTAGATGTTATATCATTGGATGCCTTTCCACCTCAAAAGGAATTACTTTTAAGTAAAGGCACTCATATTGTGTTGTCACACCATAAATTTCCTCTTCAACAAGCGCTATATTTTGATGATATTGAGAAAAAAAGAATGATTTTTGCCATTCCTAAAGGTGATACTACTTATGTAGGCACAACCGATGTAGAATACAAGAAAGACAAAAATAAAATATACTCTTCCAATACTGAAATTGAATATTTAATAAAAACAGTGCAATCTGTCTTTCCAAAACTTTCTGTCAATGCGTCTGATATTATTTCTACTTGGGTAGGGGTGAGGCCTCTCATAAAAGAGCCAGGAAAAGAATCTACTGAGGTATCAAGAAAGGACGAAATTTTTGTATCTCTGTCAGGCTTAATTTCTATTGCCGGGGGTAAGTTAACAGGTTTTAGGAAAATGGCAGAAAAGGTGGTTAATCTGTTGGTTAAATCTCATTTTAAAGATAAAACTAGCCTAAAACGAAACGGTGGAACAAAAAACACCTTGCTTGATGGTAACTCATTCAAATCAGAGTCAGAACTTAATAACTATTTAGTCAACTTAAAGAAACAATTTAGTGATCTGGGTTTTGAACCCAAATTAGCCTCTATTTTCTTGAAAAGGTACGGCGATAAAATGGAAAACATGATTGGTTTATTAATGGACAAAGTTAACGTGCATGATAAAATGGAATGGCTCCTTGAAGCAGAAATTAAGTATGGAATTTTATATGAAATGATTTACTTTCCCACTGATTTTATTCAAAGGCAAACGGGTATGTTATGGTTTGACAGAGCCACTTGTGTACTTAAAAAAGAGTTCATTCTTACTATTTTTGCTCATGAATTTCATTGGGACAACAACAAACTATCTCAAGAAAGATTAAAATTGGATCAATTACTTGATTCTTCACTTGATTTTAAGGATTAATTAACTGTATATTTATAAGAAAGAATATGCTTGACTGTCAAAGAAACTTATTTACCATACCTGATTCAATACATTATTTAAATTGTGCCTATATGTCTCCGCAACTTAAAGCGGTTGAGGAAGTAGGCCATTCATCTTTAAAAAGGAAAAATGCTCCCTGGGAAATGCAAATTATGGATTTCTTTGAGCCGGTAGAAAAGTTAAAGGCTCTTTTTGCTACCCTGGTTCAGGCAAAAGATGCTAATAGAATAGCTATAATTCCCTCTGCATCCTATGGATTAAGTACCGTGGCGAGAAATTTGCCGCTAAAAGCAGGACAAGAAATTATTGTGGTAGAGGGGCAATTCCCCAGTAACGTCTATCCATGGAAAAGAGAGGCAGACGCGAAGGGAGCCCATTTAAAAATTGTCTCAGCACAAAAGGGTGATAATAGAGGGGAAAATTGGAATACTAAAATATTAGATTCTATAAATGAAAATACAGCTGCCGTTGCATTAGGTAACATCCATTGGGCTGATGGTACAAAATTTGATTTACTTGAAATTAGAAAAAAAACAAACCAATATGGTGCCTGGTTGGTTATTGATGGCACTCAGTCGGTAGGTGCTCTCCCTATAAATGTAGAAGAACTTAAACCGGAAGCCTTAGTTTGTGGTGGTTATAAGTGGTTATTGGGTCCATACTCTCTTGGAATGGCCTACTTTTCACCTGTTTTAGACAATGGTATTCCCTTGGAGGAAAATTGGATAAATAGATATGGAAGCGAAGATTTTAGTACCTTAGTGAATTATCAGGAAAATTATCAAACAGGGGCGTCCAGGTATTCCGTAGGTGAACATAGTAATTTTCAATTGGTACCTATGCTAACGAAAGCGTTGGAACAATTAATTTCCTGGGATCCTAAGGAAATTCAAAATTATTGTATTCGTCTAATTGCTCCCTATTTAGATGAGTTACAATCTTTGGGTATTTTTATTGAAAATGAAAAATGGCGTGCCTCTCATCTTTTTGGGTTACACCTGCCTGATTACATGTTGAATAAACCCATTCAATCTCTCTTACAACAAAATAATGTTTTTATATCCAGAAGAGGGAATGCTTTTAGAATCTCTCCCCATTTATATAATTCACCTGCTGACATGGAGGCCTTAGTTTTTTGCTTTCAACAGATCCAATAGATTTATGTTGAAATACATCTTTCTTTGACATTGATTTTATATTTTTGCAGGCTATGAAACTGAAAACTTTAGAAATTAAAGGCTTCAAGAGCTTTGCCAATCAAACTATTATTAACTTTAATGAAGAAGTTATAGGTATAGTAGGTCCTAATGGGTCTGGAAAGTCTAATATTGTTGATGCTATTCGCTGGGTTTTAGGAGAGCAGAAAAGTAGAGAGTTGCGTTTAGAGCAAATGCAGGATGTTATCTTTAATGGCACAAACAAGAGAAAACAAGCGGGTATCGCTCAAGTTACTTTGACTTTTGAAAATACAAAAAACCTACTCCCTACAGCCTATAATACCGTTGCAATTTCTCGTTTGTTGTATCGGAGTGGAGAAAGTGAATATCAGTTGAATGGCGTAAATTGTAGGTTAAAAGATATTACTAATCTTTTTCTGGACACAGGTATTGGGTCCAATTCTTATGCGATAATTGCCCTGGGAATGGTTGACGATATTCTTGATGACAAAGAGGATTCGAGAAGAAAAATGTTCGAACAGGCTGCTGGCGTATCTAAATATAAAATAAGGAAAAGAGAAGCTTTGTCAAAATTAAAATCTGCTTCTGAAGATTTAGATAGGGTAGAGGATCTTTTATTTGAAATTGATGGAAATTTAAAGAGTTTAGAGAAACAGGCCAAAAGAACTAAAAAGTATTTTGACCTCAAACATGAGTATAAAGAGCTTAGTATCGAACTATCTCTGCTTAAAGTTAGTATCTTGAAAAAACAATATATTCAGGCTAAAAAAGATATTGACTTACTCGAAGATGAATACAGAGCGCTTGATTTATCTATTCAGAAGGAAGAATCTACTTTAGAACAATTGAAAAAAACTCACTTAGACAAGGAAATTTGGCTCTCTGAACACCAAAAAGACTTAAATGAAGTTATTTCAAATCTAAGAAATCTTGAAAATGAAAAGAAACTAACCATACAAAGACAGCAGTTCATTAGTGAAAATGAAAAAAAACTAGAGAGTGAAATTTCCCAGGCAGAAGGTTTACTGTCCACACTTAAAGAAGAAATTATTGAGGTAAATATTGAATTAAATCTTGAAAAAAGAGTTTCCTTTAGGTTAGAACAAGAATTAGATGCCGCACAAAAGGAACTGGACGAAATTAAAAATAATCATTCTGAGGCTAAAAGTTTGATGGATAACATCCTTCTAGAGCAAAATAAATATGAGAAATCAGTTGTTGATCTTGAAAAATTAAAAGCGGTCAACCAATCGCAAATTGATAACTTATCCAAAGCAAACGAAACTCACCAAATCGAGCTTAATCAAATATTGACCTCAATGGATTCTTTATCTTCTGAGGTTGATAAACTTATAGCCGATGAGTTAAACCAACAAACGGTCATTAATGGATTGGATCATAAAGAACAAATTAGATTAGAGAAGTTAGCTCAGCTTGAGATTCAAAAAGATAGCCATAATCAGGATTTAATTAAAATCAGGAGAGAGTTAGATGCCAGTAAAAATGAATTAAAGTTAACAAAAAGTATGGTGGACAACCTTGAAGGTTTTCCAGAATCCATTCATTTTCTTACAAAACAAAAGGAATGGAATAATAAAATACCTCTTTTAACTGATATTATATACGTTGACGAAAAATATAGAGTGGCCATTGAAAATTTTCTGGAACCTCTATTGAATTATTTTGTCGTTGCTGATTATCCTACAGCGCTTCAGGCAGTGGATACCCTAATAAAGGCCCAAAAGGGAAAAGCAAATTTTTTCCTTCTTTCGTCCTTTGAAAACTATATCCCACCATTACTCCCCCAGTTATCCCATCAAAGAGCTATTGATTTAATTCAGGTGGATGAACCCTATATCAAGTTGTGTAATTATCTTCTTGAGGGCGTTTACATGATTGAACCTAATCAATCTATTGCTCAGCTTCCTGAAAGTAATTTAATTTTTCTCCATACAAATGGTCAATTTACTCATAGAAAACATAGTCTTTCAGGGGGGTCAATAGGCCTATTTGAAGGTAAGAAAATTGGAAGAAAGAAAAATCTGGTATTTCTGGAAGAATCTATAAATAAAAAGGAAAAGGAAGAAGAGAGGGTGGTAGGTGTTATTTTTCAGATAAAAAACGAAATTAGCGCTGCTCAGGCATTAAATATTCAAAAGGAACTTTCTGAGGAAAAACAGAAATTGCAGAAAATTATTCAGCAAAGAATGAGTACTCAGTCGAGAAAAGATGGTATTACGCAGTTTGTTGAAGACCTGAGAATTAAAATGGAAAATACTCAACAACAAATTGAAACAGCATCCATTCACCTTGAAAAAATAATGGGTTCTTTAGATATTGAACGGTCTCTTCTCGATAAAGCTAAGGAGAAAATAGCGTTAACTGATGGTAATTTTAGGGGTTTAGCAGAAAGATTAAGTAGTGTTTCTACTCTTTTTAATGAAAAAAATATACAGTTTTTACGGCAGGAAAATAAGGTAGAAGGATTTCAACGGGAGTTAAATAATAAAGAAAAGCAAATTATTGAAAGACAAAACTCTATCTCACAAAATAAAATTATTCTGCAAAAATCTAAACAGGAAAATGATTATTTAACGGCAAATCTGGCAAAATTTACAGATCAAATACAGGAAATATTAACAGTCAAATCATCAAGACAACTGAATATAACCGAAGCTGAAACCCAGTTTTTTGAGGAAAGAAATCAAATTGTTACCCTTGAAAATCTCGTTCGTCAACAAAATAAGGCAAGACAAGACAAGCAGATTGCAGTAAATATTTTAAAGGAGTCATTCAGTGATACCAAATTTGAAATTAGTTCACTTTCTCAAAGACTGAGAATTGAGTTTGAGGTGAATGTAAATGATATACTCAATATTGAACCTAAAGGACTAGGTTCGATAGAAGAACTTATACCTCAAGTAGAAAAAATGAAAGCTAAATTGGATAATTATGGCGAAGTTAATCCATTAGCTATTGAAGCTTTTGATGAAATGCAACAGAGATATACTGACATTCTTACTCAAAAGAATGATATATTAGATGCAAAATTATCTTTAGAAAAGACCTTAAATGAGATTGAACAAACAGCCACTGTTAGATTTTTAGAGGCTTTCACTCAGGTAAGAACCCATTTTATTGAGGTTTTTAGAAGTTTGTTTACTGAAGATGACAATTGTGATTTACTGCTCGTTGATCCTAATAATCCACTGGATTCAAAAATAGAAATTATTGCAAAACCTAAAGGTAAAAAGCCACAGTCTATTAGCCAGTTATCAGGAGGGGAAAAAACACTCACTGCTATTGCCTTATTATTTTCTTTGTATCTGCTGAAACCCGCACCATTTTGTATTTTTGATGAAGTCGATGCTCCTTTGGATGATACCAATATTTCAAAATTTAATAAGATTATAAAAAAGTTTTCAGGTGAATCACAATTTATCATCGTGACACATAATAAACTCACTATGGCTTCAGTACAAACCATTTATGGCGTATATATGGAAGAACAAGGGGTATCGGGAATTGCAGCCGTCGATTTAAGAGAATATCAAATTCAAGAAACAACCGTCTAAGCTTTTATTTGAAAAATGGTTTCATTGACTTAAAAGAAGATTGTAAACTATCATTTAATTTGTAGAATTCAATCCAGGTATTTTGGTTATTCTGTTGATACAATGCTGGTAAATAATGGTATCTATCTTTTATGGATTTTTTCGGTATATTTCTAAGTTTGTCCTCTGCATAAATTCTTCTCAATTCTTTATTTAATTCATATTTTAAGTATTTTTCCAATTTTAGTCTCAATATTTCATTTAAACTAGGCTGAATTTGCAGGGATACACTAAAATTTTTAGAAATACAATCTTCAATATCAATAGTTACCTCAATGCCGTTGGGAAAGCTATTTATAATATCGTTAGTGGTAAACTCTTCCATTTTAAAATAGGATAACGGAATCAATCCTTTTACCTTAAAATAACATTCTTTGTCACCACTTTGTAACCCTGTAAAATAAAAGGGTATATCTTTTAGAGTAAGGAAGATAGGCCAGAATATAAATTTTTTATCCTCATAGCTAATCCACCAATTTAAATCATTTTTGTTATTTTCAATATCTTTATCATGTAAACCATTAAATGGTTTAATCTGAGTACCAGATATAATGCCGTTCATATTGAAATAGAATAAATATTTTAAGGAGGAAAAAGGGTAATCTGGAGCATTTCCTATATTACCTGTTAATTTTAAGCCAGCTGGCTTATTCTTTTTATCTATCGTTGTAAAATTAAAGATTTGAAGCGGAGATTGTTTTGGCAACGAAAAGAGATTCATTTGAAATTTACTTAAATCAAATTTCACCACAAAATTATTCTGTTTATTTATATTTCCCTGCCAATAGATTGGCATGTTTTTGTGATAAGCAATTCCTTTATTTAACTCAACTATTTCCTTTTTTAAGCGTAATTGAAAGGCAATATTATTAAAAATCTGCTCAGCACTTTTAATGCTGTCCATATAAACTTTACCAGATATTTCGATTCTATCAGGTACGAGTGATTGAAATGGGGGAGTTACTTTTTTACCTATAATAGGGATAATTTTATTGATTAAACTAGGTTTAGATTCTTCAACTACTCCCTTTGAAGCACTTTGTGCTAATAAATCTGAAGAGGGTAATATAAAAGGGAACTGAGAAGCCCAAATATTTAAGTTACCTTTCAGCACACCCTTATCAAATAAATAATTATCCAGATTCAACAGATTGCCTTTAGTTCTTATGTTTAAATTCTGGTATTTAAAACGCAGATTATTTATTAAGAGGCTGTTCCGTTTATAATTTCCAGTAAGGTTAAAATTTTCGAAAGAAGTACCTTTATATAAAAGTTTTGATGTTTTGAATTGTATGTTTACATCATAAGGAACTAACTCAGGAGACCTGATTTCAGATTCAATTCGAACTTCTTTATTATAATTATTTTGTTTTAAAGTTGTTTTTTCCCTGCGCGGGTCGTTTGATACTATCCAATAATTTATGTTTGTTTTATCAGCAGATACATTGAAAGAACCTTTTAATGTTTTCAATGGACTAAAAAATGCTAGGATATTCGTAAATCTTCCTGAAATAGTCAAAGGATTACCATTATAGTTTCCCTTGACCAAAGGTAATGTCAAACCTTCCCGAGATAAAACCGCACTCAGTGTTTGGATTGAGGCCCACTTATTTGATTCAGTCCATTTAAAATCCTTTAAAGTTAATTCCCCGTCCATTTTTACATTATCATAATTTTTATCATCTATATCTGACATTTTGCCTTGCATAAAAAGATTTGCTGTAACTAATCCTCTTAAATCACTGCCTGAAAATACAGGAAGATACTTTTGGAGAGAACTAAGTTGTAGCTCCCCTCGGATAAATCCATTTACGTATGGATTATAAAATGGGTTTCTTAAATAAAGAGCTAAATTAAAATCTTTCCCTTCCATACAAGCCTCCATTTTTGGAATATATATCTCGAGATTTTCCAAATTATTTGAGTCATTACAAATGGATAAGTAGGACTGAATATCTGAAATACCTTCTGAATTAAAGTAATCTAATATACTTCCGTTATTAATCTGGAGAAAACCATTAAAATTCGGATATACTCTTGGTGATACTTGAAATGGCCCTTTTATATTGAGACCTAAGTTGAAATCTCCTTTAATTTGTTTTAACTGTCTAAAGGATGTTTTTTCCAGGGAAGGAAGTAATTGTACTAACTCACTGAATTGGTTATCAGGGGCATAGAGATTTAAATCGTAATAATAGTTTGTTGGATTTTTCTTTATTAATCCTTTTATCTGTAACGATAGTTGATTAATTTGTATATCATTTTCTTTGATAACATATATTTTATTTATATTATCTATATTGAAATCTACATCAAATAATAATTTTGCATTTTCCATTATTTGTGATGAACCAATGGAAATACTCACCTCACTCGCTCTCGTTTTTGTCTTTAAATTGTAAAAACTTGTACTTAAATCTCCTGAGCCTTTATGAGAAATACCATCTGCCTTAATATTAACTTTAGCATTTTCGTCTTCCAGAAATAAGAATCCATTGATGATTTCGATGGATTGCAGCGCCAGGTTAAAATTTATTTTGGCCTTTGAAAAACTATCTCTTGATTCTTTAAATTCTTCAGCCAGAGGGATTTCATAATTTTTCTGGCCTGAGGAAGAAATTAATAATGTTAGTTTAGGTTCATAAAATCTTATAGATCTAATATAAATGGGTCTTGACTTATCAATTACCGACCATATATCAACGGCAATATCGATGTATTTTACGCTTAATAGTTCTGAATTTCCTAAGGCTTTACTTCCAAGGGTGGTAAAATTTGAAAATCTAACGTTAAGGAATGGAAAAGATCTGAATAATGAAAAATCAACACCTGAGAAATTAACTTGCTCGATAATGTCAATATCTATAGTATTAATTACTCGAAGTGCTAAGGGTTTTCTAAACAAAACAGGAAGTGAAGACCCTAAAAAGGCAAAAAACAAAAAGGCGAAAATTGAATATCTATAAAATGGGTTACCCCATTTTAGCCTTATCCACTCTTTCAAAATATTTGTAAGAGTGACTAAATTGACCTTAAATTTGGTTAAAATTGACTTCATAACACATAACTAACGATAAATTTTTAGAGTTAGTTTATTAAACACACTTTCATGTGTATCTTTACTACACTTTTAAAACTTGTGATAAAATTAAACGTGAAAGAAAATAATAATTTCATTCTAATAGAGAATGACAGCGATTTAAAGTTATTTGCTGACGCTCATCAGCAGGTTAAACAGATAGGTATAGACACTGAATTTGTTGGTGAAAAAAGGTACAAACCCTTGATTTGTCTCATTCAAACAGCCTCAGAAATTGGAAATTATATTATTGATCCTTTGGTTATTTCAGATTTATCACCTTTTCTTCAATTGATTGAGAATCCAAATATTCTGAAAATTACGCATGCTGGAGACAATGATTATCGTGGTTTTTATCAAAATTTTGGCATTCTTCCTAAGAATATTTTTGATACACAAATTGCCTCCGCTTTCTTGGATTTCAAATATCCCATTTCTTTTAAAAAATTGGTTGAAACAGAATTTAACTACCAATTGGACAAATCACATACCGTTACGCAATGGGATCATAGACCTTTGACGAGTGATCAATTGCAGTATGCTTTAGATGATGTATTGCCTCTTATCGAGTTATATGAACGATTGACAGAAAGACTGATAAAAAATGATAGATTATCCTGGGCACAGGAAGAGTTCAAACAACTTGAATTAGTAAGTACTTATGCTAAATTGGTCGAAAGCGAAGTAGTTAGCCATCCTATGATTTATTCACTTTCTTTAAATGAAAGAATATTTTACCTTAGGTTGATGGTCTGGAGGGAAAATGTGGCAAAAGAAAGGAATGTAAATAAGGATATGGTCATTCCGGCGAAATATGTACATACTCTGGTAAAAGGGATTAAATCTGGAAAAAATTATTTCAAAGATAATAGAAGGTTTCCAATCAATATTTCAAACGATTATTGGAAACTATTTGATGATTTTTATAGGGAAAAGCCTAAGGAAAACGAATTATTATTACTTTCTAACATTGGAAAAGAACCTGAGGAAGACCTGAGGGAAGAAGCAATAATAGATTTAATTTATGGTGTAATTAAATATTATTGCATGGAAAATGGTATTTCAGCTTCTATTGCATTCCCTAAAAACATGTTAAAGCTTATGAGACAAAATGACAATTTGCATGCTGAATTTGCTAATGGTTGGAGATCATCCTTTTTTGGTATGGAATTTAATGAAATGCTAACTCAAAAGAAATCAGTTAATGTCGTTTTTAAGAACGGTAAAATAATTATTGAATAAGTATGGGTACATTGTGAAAAACGAAGAAGTTTCCCCCATTTTAACCGTTGATAATTTATCTATTTTTCATAAGAAGGAAAAAGAAAATCTGATTCTTTTACATCCTATATCTTTTACCATTGCTAAAAATGAAAGAGTAGGATTAGTTGGTCATTCTGGATCTGGAAAAAGTATTACCATGAAAGCTATTCTGGATATACTGCCAGAAAACTTAATTATATCACAAAATAATCCTATTATTTTTCATAAAAAGGGTGATGCTAAAGTAGTCACATTTATTCCGCAAAACGCACAATTAAATCTTAATCCCCTAATTACTTGTGGAAATCAATTACTTGAATCGATAAATCTGGTTAGTAAATTAGCTACTAAAAATGAGAAATATGACCAATGTATAAATTGGCTTGAAAAGGTAGGTTTATCTGATGTTGCCAGAATCTTTAATTCATATCCACATGAATTATCTGGCGGACAATTACAGCGAATAACAATTGCAATGGCCCTAATTCAAAAGCCATCCCTTATTTTAGCAGATGAACCAACAACGGCCCTCGATCCAATCCTTCAGCACCAGGTTCTAACATTACTCTTTACCCTGGCAGATAGTATTCAGGCAGGTGTTCTTATTATAAGTCATGATGTTCATCTTATTTCAAAATGGACGAATAAATTGATTTATTTAGATAAGGGTAAAAAAGTAGATTATATTGCTCCAAATCAGTTAAAACCCAATGAACAAAATAAAGTAAATGATAGCAAAGAAATTTTATTAAGTATTAAAAATATATCTGTCCAATTTAAAAAGGGTTTGTTTCGTCCAACTTATTTTACGGCTTTGTCAAATATTAATTTAACCATCAAAAAGGGAGAATGTGTTGGTGTAATTGGGGTTTCTGGCTCAGGAAAAAGTACTTTGGCTAAATTAATCTGCGGCCTGATTCCACAATATGATGGTACTATCATTTTCACTAATCCAAAGGATAAAGGGCAAATGATTTTTCAGAATCCTTTTCTATCTCTAAATCCTAAATTTCGTGTGGACGAAACATTAATTTCTTCTTTGAAGACTTTAAAGAAGAAATATGTGTTAGATAGACAAAATCTTATAGAAATTTTAGATTTAGTTGGTTTGGATGAATCATTTTTATCCAAATTTCCACATGAATGTTCTGGTGGTGAACAGCAAAGGATAGCTATTGCAAGAGCCATTTGTGTGAATCCAAGTTTACTAATATTAGATGAATCGCTGGCAAGTTTAGATATTGAAAGACAGGTTTCTATTGTAAATTTGTTAAATGAATTAAAACATAAAATTAATATATCAATGTTGTTTATATCTCACGATATAAATATGGTTATGGCAGTTTGTGACTATATCTATGTTTTGTCTTCAGGGAGCGTTGTAGAATCAGGGAAAACTATAGAGCTTAGGGATTACCCCAAAACTGAAGTTACAAAAAGACTTTTAGCTTATTTTTAGTTGTAATCTTGCAACCTTTTTACAAATTACTTAGTCTTTGATTGTATATTTGTGTTAATTAAAGTATTGCAAGGTGAAAAAAGAATTTAATGGGGAAACATGGATGCTAATTATACTAATACTTTTAAGTATGTGTAGTTATTGGTACTTATATGAAAACAAGTCACAGCCAGATAAGGCCTATCTAAATACTTCATTAGAGCTGTCTATGAGCGTAGAGGAAGAGAAAAATAAATTATCTAAATCTGTTGATTTTATTGATCAAAAAATCATAAAAAAATCAATCGAAATTATAAAAGAGTGGTTACCTGTTAATTAGTTCCATTCTACACCCTTTATTTTTGTCCAATACCTAACGAGTCCACTTACTGTCATAAAACTTGGGTTTGCTAAACTGTATCTCATAATTACCTGTTCGTCCATTTTGTTTTCCAGCCACAGTTCTTCAACCATATCCTGAAAGGAATCTATAATTTTGCTTAAATCTGATTCGGTTTTCATCTTCTGCAGCACCCAGTCAGCGTATTCTAATAAGGTATTTTCCAATAAGTTAAGATGGTCAAGAACAGGCAAATGTACTAAGCCGAAATGGGTTAAATAAAGATATTTTGGTTGAATATTTCTAATTATCTGGATAGACTTACACCAATCTTCAATATGAATATCTGGAGGAGGGCAAGGAGGGACTACGGGTCCGCTGCCAATGCAAACGCCTGCTACATCACCACCAAAAACGATGTCATTTACAGAAAAGGCAATATGATGAATAGCGTGTCCTGGCGTATGCAATGATTTTATTTCAAATCCTCCTAAATGTATGCTTTCTAAATGCAGCAATGGGACAAGTTTGTCCTGAGATATGGGTTCCATTACTCCCCATAATTTTTCCATAGACGCACCGTAAATCCTAACGGCAGATCCCCATAATTTTTCAGGATTATTTAAATGAGGTAAACCAGCGGGATGCACGTATATTCTAGCTCCATGTTCTGCAAATTTCCATGCTGCACCTGCATGATCAAAGTGAATATGAGAAATAAAGACATGTTTTATATCGGTTATAGCATAGCCAATTTTCTCTATTTCTAATGTAAGAGTCTCAAATGTAGAGAACGGTCCAGTTTCAAATAAAATGGGACCTATGTCAGAATCCATTAAAAATGCAGCAATAGACTCAGTAGCTCCTTGAAATTTTAAATCAATAATATGAACCATAAAAAATTATTTAGAACCAGGTATCTGCTTTATTACCATTAAGATATGACTTTACGTCTATAGGCTTTTTACCTGGTATTTGAAATTTATCGAGAGAAATGTAATGGTCTCCAGTCTTTAAATATATATATGTTTTGTTATCACTAATATAGCATTTATCCATAAAATCTAGCTTGGTTTCAACCACCTTAGCTGATAAAATTTTAATTTCTCCTAACATTGTTGTTAACCAGGCACCAGGAAATGGACTTAATCCTCGAATTAAATTGATAACCTCAGCCGTTGTTTTTAATAAATCTATCTTTCCTGTTTCATGCTGTAATTTGGGTGCCATTTTAATAGAACCTATTTTCTGAGGAATAGATACAAAAGTTGGATCAAGGATACTTTTTAATGAATCAATCACAAGATTTGCACCTTTTAACATTAAGCGATCATGTAAAGAACCTACATTATCCTCTGGCAGAATTTCAATGGATTTAGTAAGGATTATAGGTCCGGTATCTATATCTTTTCTTATAAAAAATGTGGTAACGCCTGTAGTTTTTTCCCCATTTATAATGGCCCAGTTAATAGGTGCGGCACCTCGATAATCAGGTAAAATAGAGGCATGTAAATTAATAGTTCCCAAGGGAGGTAAATTCCAAAGTACCTCTGGAAGCATTCTAAAAGCTACAACAATGAATAGATCTGGTTTTAAATCGTTTACCGTTTGTAAGAACGATTCATTTTTTAGATTAGTAGGCTGTAGAACCGGTATATTTAATGCCAAAGCAGCTTCTTTAACAGCTGAAGTTAACCATTCCTTTTTCCCTCTTCCCCCAAGTTTATCTGGTGCTGTTATTACCGCCGGGATGGTAAAACCTGAATCATGAAGTTTTAAAAGGGTAGGAACAGCAAATGCCGGTGTACCCATAAATATAATACGCATTTTTTTTGGCTAAATTTAATAATTTAACGAAGCTAATAAATTTTAGTTCTATACTCTTTCTTATATTACGATAAAAATGGAAAAATTCACTTTACCGCTGTCAAGCGAAGTTACTTTATCTGGCATAAAATGGGAAATAGATAACCCAAAAGCTAATTTAATCCTTGTCCATGGTGCTGGAGAACATGTTGGGAGATATGATCACTGGGCTAAATTATTTAATAATCAGCTAATTAATGTTTATGGCGTTGATCATTATGGACATGGGAATAGCTCTGGTACCAGAGGACATTTAACTAATTATGACCTTTATTTAAATGAAATTACGGCGTTAAAAAAAATGATTGATAATCAAGCCGATGGAATTCCGCTTTTATTATACGGGCATAGTTTAGGTGGAAATATAGTGCTTACCTATATTCTTGAACAAGAAAAATCAGTAGATTACGTCATTGTATCAGCCCCCTGGATTAGACTTAAGCTCGTTCCTCCATCATGGAAAATATCTCTGATGAAATGGCTTAGTGGTATATTACCAGCATTAAGTCAAAGTAATGAATTAGATCCTAATTGGCTGTCCAGAGATAAATTGGTCGTTGAACGTTATATTAATGATCCTTTAGTTCATAATAAAATCACCCTTTCGGCCGCCAATATTCTTTTTCAACGGGCAGAAATATTAGATACTTGTAGTAAGCAAATAAGTGATAAAGTATTAATTATTCATGGTTTAGATGATAAAATAACAGACGCTGCCGCAAGTCAGGCTTTTGCTGCGAGAACAGGTATTGATTATCATGGTGTAAAGGGACTCTACCACGAGTTGCATAATGAACCTGAACAAATAGAAATATTTAATTATATTTGTAATTGGTTAAATAAAAACGGGTTATAGTATCATGCCGAAACGGTTTCCTTTCTATCCACAACTTGAGGCAATGGATTGCGGATCAACTTGCCTACGCATGGTTGCCAAATTTTATGGTCGTTTCTATTCATTAGAGTATTTAAGGGAGATTAGTAATACTGGAAAAGATGGCGTTTCTCTATTAGATCTTAGTGAGGCGGCAGAACTTATTGGTTTGAAAACTTTAGCTGTAGAGGCAGATATTGTTCAATTACAAGATGTTATACCTAAACCATGTATAATAAATTGGGGTAATAATCATTTTGTTGTTGTTTATCATCAAGATTCATCTAAGGTCTGGATTGCTGATCCTGCACAGGGTAAGTATAAACTAAATAATGATGAATTTATCCAAAAATGGATAGGTAAAGATGCTGATGTCGAAAATTCAGGTATCGTTTTAATATGCCAAAGTACGCCTGATTTTTATACTTTTAATGGCAAAGAATCTCAGAAGGGTAGTTGGCAATATGTTTCTAATTATTTTAAACAATATAAAGCACTTATTTTTCAGATTATTATTGGATTATTTTTGGGTAGTACTCTTCAACTACTCTTTCCCTTTTTTATAAAAAGTATCGTTGATATTGGTATTAATAATAATGACCTGTCTTTTATTGCGTTAGTCTTGATTGCGCAACTTATTTTATTTATAAGTCAGATATCTGTTGAATTTATTAGAAATTGGAATATTCTGCATGTAGGAAGTAGGGTAAATATTAGTTTATTATCTGACTTTCTTATAAAGTTAACCAAACTACCTTTTAGATTTTTTGATACTAAGTTGCCAGGCGATTTAATTCAGCGTTTTAATGATCACGAACGCGTACAAAAATTCTTAAGTTCTACTTCGCTGATATCTATTTTTTCAATATTGAATCTTATTGCTTTTGGTGTTGTCCTGCTTTTTTGGAATAAAGCCATTTTTACCATTTTTATCATCGGCTCATTGTTAAATATAGTTTGGGTTTTAGGTTTCATGAAGTGGAGGAAAACGCTTGATATAAAAAGATTTGAATATAATAGTGACAATCAAAATAGCATCAATGAGATGATTACTGGCATGCAAGATATTAAGTTATTTAATGCTGAAAAGTTAAAAAGATGGTCATGGGAGAAGGTTCAGGCTAAATTATTTAATACTGAAACAGAAAATTTAAAACTGGAACAAGTTCAAAGAGCTGGTGCTTTGTTTTTTAATGAAACTAAAAATCTATTAATTATTTATTTGGTTGCTCAGGGTGTTCTAAATACAACACTCACGCTGGGTATGTTAGTAGCCATTCAATATATTATAGGTCAGTTGAATATGCAGATTAATCAATTAACTGAATTTTTAAAATCCATGCAAGATGCTAAAATTAGTTTAGAAAGAATTGGTGAAATCCATCTTAAAGAAAATGAAACACTTATAGAGGAAAATAATAATGTTTTTCCTTCTGAAGGAGATATCGTATTGGAGAATGTAAACTTTAGTTATGTAGGTGTTAATGCCACCCCCAATATTAAGAATATTAACTTGGGTATTCCTAACGGCAAAATAACGGCTATTCTAGGTCCAAGTGGTAGTGGCAAAACTACTTTATTGAAAATTTTATTAAACCTTTATAAGCCTACAGAAGGAGTTATAAAATTTGGTGAATTGAACCTATTATCTGTTAATCCCAGATTATGGCGAAGTAAAATCGGTGTAGTTATGCAAGATGGTCACCTATTTAGTGATAGCATTGCGAAAAATATTGCTTTGGGTGAAGAAATTATAGATAAACGCAAACTTCAACAATCCATTAATATAGCTAATTTACAATCTTACATTGAGTATTTGCCACTGGGTTATAATACAGTGATAGGTCCTGAAGGTCAGGGCTTAAGTCAAGGTCAAAAGCAACGAATTCTTATTGCCAGAGCGGTTTATAAGGAACCTGACTTTCTTTTCTTTGATGAGGCTACCTCCGCGTTGGATACTTTTAATGAAATGTTGATTTTGGAAAATATAAAGGCTGCTTTTATTAATAAAACCATCGTTATTGTTTCTCATCGTTTGAGTACCGTTTTGAAAGCAGATCAAATTGTTGTTATGGAAGATGGTGAAATGATTGAGGTTGGGTCCCATGAGGAATTAACTTTTGTAAGAGGTGCATACTATCAATTAGTTAAAAACACATTGGAATTAGGATATTAGATGAAGAATGATTATAATATAGAGGTTCTCAACGAAGAAATTCAAGAAATTCTTGGTACACCTCCTGGGTGGATACTTAGATTTGGTACGCTAATTTTTTTTATTGTTATTGTTGTTTTAATATGGTTATCCTATTGGATACAATACCCTGATGTAGTTGTAAGTGAAATAATTGTTTCATTTAATAATCCACCAACAAAACTCATATCTACCAAGGCAGGATATCTGAATAAATTACATACTGTTCATAATCAGAAGGTAAAGAAAGGTCAATTGCTTATTTCATATAATTCAGAGGCTAATTATAAAGATGTTCTATCTCTTTATGAAAAATTACTACAAGTAAAACAGACGAATCAATCATCTATCTTGTCGTTGTCATTTACTGAAAATTACAGTATTGGGGAATTACAGAAATATTTATTTCAATTTCTCGAGAAGCAGAAACAATATAGTTTAAGAGTAAAAGGGATATCTGAAGTAATGAATATAAGTGATAAACAGAAACAAATCAGTTCTTTAGAGAATGGTATAAAGTATTCTACAAATCTAAGAGATAATTTAGCCATACAGATTGACAATACACAAATTCAGTTAAAAAATGAGGAAGCTATGGTTAAAATGGATAAATTATCACAATCTGAATTAAATAAAACAAGAGATAAATTAACTGTTCTTTCGTCGAACTTAAATGCTACCGAGGCTGAAATAAAAGATAAACAATTTAAAATCAGTAATTTAAGGTCTGATTTAGCTAATTTAAGTGTTAACTTTGAAAAGGGTAGGGAAGTCGCACTTTCAGAAATGAATGCTGCATTTGTGCAATTTAAATCTAATGTATCTCAATGGATTTCTTCACATTTAATCATTTCACCTACAGATGGTATGGTACAGGTTACGAATAAATTTCTCAAATCTGGTCAATATGTCAATAAAGATGAACCTTTATTGATTATAATTCCGCCACAATCAAATAAGATGAAAGGATTAATGAACGTTCCATTTACTGAAAGTGGTAATATCAAAAGAAACCAGTTAGTATTAGTTAAATTGAATAGTTATCCATCATCTAAATATGGTATCATACAAGGAAAAGTTGCGTCAAGTTCAAGTATAGCATTGGAGGAAGACGGAAAATTAGTTTCACCGGTAACTGTTTATTTTGAGAACGGATTAGTTACGACTACAGGTTATAAGGTTTCAACAAAGAAAGAACTTTCAGGTATGGGCAGAATCATTACTCAAAACAAGAGATTTATTCAGCGGATATTTTAAGACATTAATATTTTAGATTTTTTAAAATGTAATGAAAAATCTCATTTTCGGCAAAGTTAATTAACATAATGTAAATTATCTGATTTAAAAGAATGTGAAAAATCCTCCACAGCGTATCCAATGCCAAGGAGGATTTTGCGTTCCAAAAAAATTTAACTTTCTATGGTCGCATTTACATTTTCAGTAAGCTCTTTTGAAATAGCGTTCTTAGTAACTCGTATATATACCTTAGGAGAAACTTCTAAAGTAACAATACTGTCCTCAATCTTAGATATTCTACCAAGTATTCCACTACTTGTTACCACATCTTTGTTCTTGTCTAAGCTTTCCTGAAATAATTTTTGTTCCTTCTGACGTTTTGCTTGTGGCCGTATCATTAACAGCCAAAATACTAAAAACATGGAAACGATGAAAATTAGGTTAATCCATGATGATGAACCTGTTGTGCTGGCTTGTAATAAAAAAAACATAGCTTTATGATTTATAATTTAGTTTTTTGATGAGACAATTCCGTCTAAATATAGTAATGTTTCTACAGGAAATGTATTTGCAACTACGGTAATTCGTTTTCTTTGTTCATTTGTTTTGCCCTCGCTATTGAATTTAACCTTAATGAAACCTCCCCTACCTGGTTCAATCATACCCCTTGGCCATTCTGGAACCGTACAACCACAAGTACCATAAACATCCAATATATATAACGGAACATCTCCCGAATTTGAAAATTGAAATGATTTTTCAACGATTTCTCCCTCTTTTATCCTTCCAAAAGAAATATCAGTCTCTAAAAATTTAATTTTAGCCACTTGTGAAGTATCTAATCCTTGCTCACCGACTGGATTTCTTATAATTTCAGATGGAGACAGTTCCCTACCCAACCTTATTTCTTCTACCATTTTCTCATTTGTCGCGCTTTTTTGACAACTAAATATTGAAAAAAATATTAACAGTGAAATATATACCTGAATTTTACTCATTTTCTTGATTTAAAGGGTCAAAAATAAGGTTTTTGTAACAATGAATTTAAGTTCCTTGTTAAATACTACATTTTTTTATAATCTTTAGGTCTAAATATATAATATGCTTCACAAATATGCCATGGGAATTATTGGAAATGGTTCCTGGCTTGCTCTCATAAATAATTTTGGAAACGTTACCTGGCTTTGTTGGCCTCATTTTGATAGCAGTTTCCTTTTTGGTAATCTTCTCGACCATAATAATGGTGGCGATTACAAAATAATACCTCAATCTGATATTATTAATACCTCTCAGCGATACCTTAAGGATACAAATATTCTGGTAACATCTATAGAAACCAATAATGGTACTTTCGAGATAAATGACTTTGCTCCAATATTTTACAGCTCATCGGAATTAATTAGACCTCATATTTTTATAAGGAAAATAACACCCATTAAAGGAGATAATTTCATAAAATTACAATGCACCCCTACTTACCAATATGGAAAGCAACAATACCATGCTGTAGTTAATGAAAATAGCCTACATTACTATTTAAATGAAAATTCTATATATCTTTATTGCTCTGATATTCATTTACTTAATGATAATACTTCATTTTTTGCTTTGGATAAACCCATTTATTTAGTGATGACCAATGAAAAATATCATTGGCAGAATTTAGCATTTGAAGCAGAAGACTTATTCAATAAAACACAAAACTATTGGAAAACATGGATCGAAAAATTGGCCATTCCTACTATATATAAAAACGAAATAACTCGTTCTGCCTTAACTTTACATCTTCATGTTTTTAACACCGGAGCAACCATAGCTGCAGCAACTACTTCACTCCCTGAATTTTTAGGTTCAACAAGAAATTGGGACTACCGATATTGCTGGATGAGAGATAGCTACTACACTCTCCTGGCGTTTGACCTTCTTAATAATAAAGAAATTATACAAAATTATGCTCATTATTTATCTCTTATAAATGAAAAATATGATGAAAGATGGCCACCATTGCACACTATTTCCCTGGACAGAGATCCCAAGGAACTAGAATTGAATTTACCCGGATATTTAAATGAAAAACCGGTAAGAATTGGAAACCAAGCATTTGAGCATATTCAAAATGATATTTATGGGCAGGTAATTACTACGCTTCTGCCCTATTTTATCAATGAAAATATTCCAATAGAGACCAGATTGCAATTTCTACCTCTTATTAGAAACATGTTAAATATGATTCAAAAAACAATGGATGAACCCGACAACGGTTTGTGGGAATTTAGAGGCCTAAAGCAATTTCATTGTTATACCTACTTGTTTCATTGGGCAGGTTGTAAATCGGCCTTAAAAATAGCTGATATTTTTGATGATAAAATATTATTTAATCTGGCCTCAACCAATTTACCAAAGGCCATCGAAAAAATAGAGCGTTGTTTTGACGAAGAAACAGGTCTTTACTATCAAGCCATAGGAAATAAAAACCTTGATGCCAGTCTTCTTCAACTGATTACCATGCATTACTTGAAACCTGATAACCCAAGAGCTATCCGTTTACTTTCAATTTTAGAGGATAAATTATCTGCTGAAAACGGTCTTTTTTATAGATATTTACATGAGGACGATTTTGGCAAGCCAGATGCTACCTTTTTAATTTGCGCCTTTTGGCATGTAGAAGCGCTGGCCATTATGAATAAAAAGGACAAAGCCATAGCTAATTTGAATAAAATATTAGAATACAGTAATCATTTGAGTTTATTTAGCGAAGACGTTCATGCGAAAACGGGTAGTCAATGGGGTAATTTCCCCCAAACTTATTCACATGCAGGTCTAATTCAAGCGGTGAATGCCATTCATAAGCCTAATAAAATCCCTCTATACCTATGAAAAATATTTACCTGCTAGGATTCATGGGGTCTGGAAAATCATTCTTTGGAAGAAGCTTATCCCAAAAGTTTAATTTAAATTATTTAGATCTGGACGAATTTATAGAAGCAACTTTGAAATTAAGTATTCCACAAATTTTTAATAGCATCGGCGAAAAAGGATTTAGGGAAAGTGAAGCAAATTTATTGAGAAAAACGATCGATTTTAATCAAAATATTATATCCTGTGGAGGAGGTACTCCATGTTTTCATGATAATATGAAATGGATCAAAGACAATGGAATATCTATTTATCTTAAATCATCAGAAGAATTATTATTTAAAAGACTAAATAATCAAAAAGAAGGAAGGCCATTGATAAGTAGTATGTCAGATGACGACCTTAAACATTTCATTTCAATGAAAATTTATGAAAGGGAAAAATTCTATGAACAGGCTGATTATACATACATACAATGGCAAGATGAAAATTCGCCTATCGAACTGGAAAAATTTATTGAAGATAAATTATAAAGACGTAGGTCCTAATATAATTCTGGGTCCCAGCCATTTTCCATCATATCTTCCTGAAACAATTTCTAAGCGAAAATTTTTTAAAATATTATCTAAAGCATAACCTATTTCTAAGAATGGTTGTAATCTATCAGTGATAGCAAGATTTATAAATAGATTCTCTAAAACCTTTGATTTTTTAATAAATGACCATTTACTTAATAAAAAATCAGATGTCTGGGTCTGAATATGTATTCGATGAAAATAATTATTAGTACTAAATTCATAATAAGGTAATAGCCTGAACGTAGAGATAACAGGATGACTGGCTTTCAGTGTTCTCCCAGTTGGAAAATGATAAAAATCATTAAAATGAAGAAATCTTTGCTGTAAAAATTTACCTGATATGAAATTAACATCTATTCGCCCAAACTTTTTTACATGCAATGATTGAGAAATACCCAATTCCAAATAATCGAAATTTGACTCACTATCTAAAAAGCCAGGCATTCCTTTTTTAAAATTTATAGTTAAAAATGGAGAATAAGACAATGAAAAAGTATGTATGAGTGCTTTGTCTCTCAACTTAAATGATTCTAAGGGTTCATTTCGTTTGAAATTCCAACGCTGAAAAGTGTAATTTTCAAGATAATTTCTGTCAGCAAACTCCGATGATACCTGCAAAATAAACTTAGAATGAAAAGTTTGTTTCAATTGAACTTTTAAAAATTTCTTTTCAATAAATAGCAATGGATTTACTCCATCCAAAACATTTATGATAGAAATTATTTGTTCATTTTTTATAAATGGTTGATTAACTTGTGTTAAAAAATTTCCAGCTGAGAAAAACAGCTGGGCTGAATTTATTTCATCATTAACGATAAATGATGAAATTTCAGCTTCTCCATATAAAATTTGTCGTTGGATAGCATATCTTGGTTGAAAAGAAAATATTACAGGTTTTTTACCATTAAACGTTGATTTGAAGCCAGATTGTATTAAGAAACCGTCAATTGGATTGAAAAGAAAAACGTTTGAGATTGGTGACAAACTAATATCCCAATGTTTGTTTACCTTTATTTGTAGAGAATCTAAAAATACGGCTGGAAAAGAATCTATCGTTGTAGATAGACCTAATAATGAAGTATTTGCGTACAAAAAATTAAGATTAAGGTTAATGGCAAAAAAAATATCAAAAAACCTTAATCTTAACATACTAAATACCAATTAAATGGCTTGATGATTAAACGGTTGAATAACCATTTCAGAAACTACCGCCGATGAAGGTTGTTGGCAAAGAAACCAAATGGATTTTGCTGCTTCTTTTACTGCAATCATCTTATCTCGTTGAACCTTCAAGTCTATATTATCCCAGAATGGAGAATCAACGCCCCCCATATAGATATTAGTAATTCTAATTTCAGTTCTTTTTAGTTCCTCTCTGAGAGATTTTAACATACCATTTAAACCATATTTTGACGCTGCATAAGCTGCTGCACCTGCCATAGGCGTTTTGCCTAATACACCAGGAATATTAATGATAAGCCCCTTCTTTTGCTCTTTCATTTTTGGCAGCACTGCTTGAATCAAACTAAAAGCCCCTATAAGATTTACATCAAGTGAATCTTTAAATTCTTGAATACTTAAAGATTCAAAAGATTTAATAATACCTATACCGGCTGCATTTATGAGTATATCAATAGGAGCACCTGTCATAGATTGGATCTCCTCAACCATAAGATGGATACTGTCTGTATTTTTAAGATCAATAACAAATCTATTTTTGACAGGAATACCTATTGAGTTACAAATAGTATTAAGAGTTTCTGCATTTCTACCTGTAACATAAACTTTAGCTCCTGACTGATGTAAAAGTTTACATGTTTCGGCACCAATACCACCTGTTCCACCAACAACAAGAACAATTTTATTTAATAAAGTCTCCATTTAAATTTTTGTTTGAATAGATTGGTAGAAAGCATGTTTTACATTTTCTTTCTTGAAATCACCCCCAAAATCAGATGTTACCGTAGTACATCCCTGATGCTCTATACCTCTCGCCTGAACACAAAAATGAACCGCTTCAATATAAACGGCCACACTGTCAGTTTCAAGAACCTGCCTTAATGTTTCAGCAATTTGTCTGGTTAATCTCTCCTGAACCTGAGGTCTTCTGCTATAATAATCGACCATCCTGTTTAACTTAGATAAACCGATAACCTTATCCCCAGGTTTGTATGCGATGTGTGCTTTCCCTATAATAGGTAGAAAGTGATGTTCACAAAAAGACTGAACAGTTATGTTTTTTTCAAGCAAAACCTCTTTGTACCCAAATTTATTCTCAAAAAGAGAAATATCAGGCATATTTTTGGGAATTAAACCACTAAATATTTCATTTACAAACATTTTCGCCACCCTACCTGGAGTACCTTTAAGAGAATCATCTGATAGATCCATCCCTAAAGTTTCCATGATCTCCTTAAAATGGTGTTGAATTTTCACCATTTTTTCAGCATCTGATTTATTTAAATATTCAGTATTTACAGGTGTTTCTATCGAAGTAGTTTGATGGGAATCTCCCAATTCATCTAACCAAATACTCTCATTAACGAGGTAAGGATGGTTAGATCCATTTTTCTTGAATGGTTCATTCAGATTTTTTAAATCCTGATCGATCATTTTTGGACTTTTAAGAAATGATAAAAATAGAAAACATTCACTTCCTATAAAGGTTCATAATGTTATGGAAGGAAACTTAAATTATTAGTGTAGAGTCTTTATATTTGCATAATATTTTACTGAACAGAAAATTTCAAAAACAGATTAATGAAATACGATTTAATTATCATTGGTACAGGTCCAGGCGGCTATGTTGCTGCTATCAGGGCTTCACAACTTGGCATGAATGTAGCTGTAGTTGAACGAGAAAACCTTGGTGGTATTTGTTTAAACTGGGGTTGTATTCCTACAAAAGCCTTATTAAAGAGTGCCCAGGTATTTGAATATATGCAACATGCATCGGACTATGGGATTCAATTAAATGAAGCTAAAGCTGATTTTCCCGCAATGATCAAAAGGTCCAGAGGAGTTGCTGACGGCATGAGTAAGGGGATACAATTTTTATTGAAGAAAAATAAAATAACCGTTTTAACCGGTGACGGAAGTTTAGTTTCTGCCAATACAATCAGTGTAACTGATGCTAGCGGAAAGTCTACCAATTATGAGGCAAAAAATATTATTTTAGCCACTGGAGGAAGAGCTAAAGCATTACCTAATGTGCCCATTGATGGAGAAAAAGTAATAGAATATAGAAAAGCCATGACACTGCCTACTCAACCTAAAAGATTGGTGGTTATTGGAGGAGGTGCCATTGGCGCTGAATTCGCTTATTTTTATCATTCCATAGGTACCGAAGTTACATTAGTTGAATTTCTTGAACAAGGATTGTTACCACGTGAAGATGCGGAAGTCTCAAAGGAAATTTCTAAAATTTATACTAAAAAAGGAATTAAGGTTCTTGGAAACACCTCGGTGGAGTCAGTAGATACGAAGGGGAAAGAAGTATTAGTAAAGGTTAAGGATAGAAAAACTGGAAATATTTCTGAAATTGCCTGTGACATTGTATTATCTGCTGCTGGAGTAACGCCTAATACTGAAAATATAGGCTTAGACAAAGTAGGTGTCACTGTAGAAAGAGGATTGATCAAAGTAGATGAATTTTATAGAACTAATATACCTGGAATTTATGCCATTGGTGATATTATTGAAGGTCCGGCATTAGCCCACGTAGCGAGTGCTGAAGGGATTACTTGCGTGGAGAAAATGGCAGGACATCATCCAGAACCTATTGATTACCATAATATTCCATCTTGTACTTATTGTGTACCTGAGGTAGCATCTGTAGGAATGACCGAAGCAGCGGCCAAAGAAGCAGGTTACAAGCTAAAGATTGGTAAATTTCCATTCTCTGCCTCAGGTAAAGCCTCTGCTGCAGGTGATAAAAGTGGATTTGTAAAACTTATTTTTGACGAAAAATATGGGGAACTTTTAGGTGCCCATTTAGTAGGACAAAATGTTACAGAAATGGTAGCAGAACTTGTTTCTATAAGAAAATTAGAGACAACGGGGCATGAAATTATAAAAACCATTCACCCTCACCCTACCATGAGTGAGGCAATTATGGAAGCCGCTGCTGCCGCCTATGGTGAAGTAATTCATCTATAAAAATTATTTTTAATTTTAATTTCAAGAAACGCTTTGATAACTGTCAAAGCGTTTCTTTTTTTAAGTAAATTTCCTTACTATTGATTGTAATTATTTGTAAAATATTAACTATTTCAATGTATGAATGAATTAACCTTATTGGATTGGGTAATTTTCGTGTCCTACGCTGTATTAATAATGTCCATTGGATTATGGGTATCCAGGGATAAAAAAGGACATGAAAAGAATTCCGAAGATTATTTTTTAGCAGGTAAATCACTTCCATGGTGGGCCATTGGAGCCAGTTTAATTGCAGCAAATATTTCCGCTGAACAGTTTATTGGAATGTCCGGTTCAGGTTTTGCCATAGGTTTAGCCATTGCTTCTTATGAATGGATGGCTGCACTGACATTATTAATAGTTGGAAAATATTTTCTTCCTATTTTTATCGAAAAAGGTCTTTACACCATTCCACAGTTTATTGAAAAACGTTTCAGCACTCAACTAAAAACAATATTAGCTCTGTTTTGGCTTGCTTTATTTGTATTCGTCAATCTTACCGCCGTATTATTTTTAGGCGCAAAAGCATTAGATACTATAATGGGTAATGGTGATGGCTCCTTATTTATGATTAGCATCATTGGACTGGGCTTATTTGCTGCATCTTACTCCCTTTGGGGTGGATTATCTGCCGTAGCATGGACTGATGTAGTTCAGGTAGTTTTGCTGATCATTGGCGGCGCAATAACCTCAATTATAGGCTTACAACAACTTACCCCAGATGGCGGAATATTAGATGGTTTGAACCATTTGGTTACCGTTGCCCCAGAAAAATTCTCAATGATTATTTCTAAAGGTGAAATAATAACACCTGATGGAAAAGATGCATGGTGGGATTTACCCGGCATTGCTGTTTTAGTGGGCGGAATGTGGGTAGCTAACTTATATTACTGGGGCTTTAACCAATATATCATTCAAAGAACTTTTGCTGCACAATCATTAAAAGAAGCGCAAAAGGGTATTGCATTTGCCGCATTTTTAAAAATGATTCTGCCTTTTATTGTTGTTTTACCTGGTATCATCGCATTTGTTTTAAATGCAAGTCCCGAAGGTGTTCTCATTCCAGATATGTTAGATCCTTCCTTTAAAAGGCCAGATGGTTCCATTATTAATGATAATGCAGCACCTTGGTTAATCCAGAAATATGTACCTACTGGTATAAAAGGGTTGGTTTTAGCCGCTTTAGCAGCAGCTATTGTATCCTCACTGGCATCTATGCTAAATTCTACAGCCACCATTTTTACGATGGACATTTATAAACCTATTATCAATAAATTAGCTACCGAAAAGCAAATGGTAAATGTTGGACGTCTGTCCGCTGGTATTGCTTTGATTATAGCCATCTTTATTGCTCCAATGCTTGGTAACTTAGGTCAAGCCTTTCAATTCATTCAAGAATATACGGGCATCGTAAGTCCGGGTATTCTTGCAGTATTTGTAACCGGATTATTTTGGAAGAAAACAAAAAATAAATCGGCCATATTTGGTGTGATTGCCTCTATTCCCATCGCCATGTTTTTTAAGGTTGGTCCGAACGGATGGTCTGATTCCCCAATTTTTGTGATTTTACCTTTCATGCATCAAATGATGATAACATGTCTTGCTTCTATAGCTGTCATTGTTATTGCAAGTGAGATTGAAGGAAAAGGACAACCTGATGAAAAGCAAATTATTTTAAAACCAGGCATATTTAAGACCTCTGAATCTTTTAATATAAGTTCAGCTATCATCCTTTTGATCTTAGCCTTTATTTACACCATTTTCTGGTAATTTTTTTCTAATAATATGGAGATGATATTATCTATTATCTCCATATTATTAATACCAGCTATAGGCTATCGAAGCTTCTATAGAACTTCCTAATTGATATATTGACTTACCAAAGGGTACATCATAAGCTATTGAAATCTTAATCTGGTTGTCAAACAATCCAATCGTTTTTCCAGCAAGAAATCCAACCTCAAAATGGGAAGTTGCATTGGAGGAAACACCGGCACCAAACCAAAAAGTCTGATTGTGCTGATACCTTACATTTCCGTCTATTACAGGTAACTGCCCAGGTAAATACCGTACCCAAGTAGATAAATCTAATATAGCTGTTTCATCACCTAAGCCAAAAAAATCAAAAGGTATATAAATTCCACCAACAGCATATATATGTCTGAATCGCTTAATAGAAAACAACTCTTTTCCTAAATCCAGTGATTTATATTTAGCAGTCAAATTCATAAATTGTGGAAAAGAAAGACCTAAATAATATTTATCTTCATTTCTGTAAAAAATACCAATATTCAAATCAGGTAAATAAGTTGATGTAGGAATAATATCAGGTTCTACTATTGGAAAATCAGCACCATTTATTTTTGAATAATAGTTTATCGCTCCTACAGAAATACCAAAACTTAGAAATTTCTCTTCTCTTCGACTTAATCTAAGTTTATATGCATACTGAAGATAAGCCCCATTATTTCCTAATAAACCTATTTTATCAGAAACTAGCTGTAATCCAAAAGTGCTGTTTAAATTATTATTTACCCATTCAGCATTTAGAACATTCGTATTTGGAGCATCTTTTGCATTTAATCCAAGGCCCAGATATTGAAAACGGGAACTTGCTGAAACTGTAAAAGGATATTCAGTCAGCATATTGTTATTTGAGACAGCGGCAGGATTTATAAGGTTCCAATGGTCTCTATATAAAGTAAAAGGCGTAAGTTGTTGACCATCAGCTTCGGATGCCAAAAATAAAAAAAAGATGAAAAGTATGCGTACATACTTATTTGATAATTCCTTTATCATAATAATTATTCCATCAAATAAATGATTCCATTTTGTACTACCTTCTCATTATTTTCAATTTCACCTATTAAGGAAAAATAATAAGCGCCTGCTGGTAATTTAAGTTGGTTTTGAGATAAACCATTCCAATTTCCCACAATTTCTCCCTTTTGTAATTGTAAAAATTCTTCCTTAAAAACTACTTTTCCCCACCTGTCCAAAATATTTAATTTAGCACTGTACATAGGCCTTGCCGCTTCAAATTTCCATACAGGATTATTGAAATTTGGCCTTAAACCAATGGTTGGGTATATTAAGGTTCTTGGGTTATAAGTAACGTTTAATATAACTTCCGCCAGATTACAGTTATTAGTACAATTTCCAGTGGTATCTGTATTACAAACTTCATAAACGAAAGAATAAGACTGGTCTTCTGAAATATTAGGATCCCGGGAATAGGTAAAATAACCATCTTTATTAATGAAAAGGTTTCCAGAAAGGGGCTTAGATATCAAATTTATTCTTAGAAATGATGGAGGAATGTTACTTAATTCATCATTTTCAAGAAAATCAAACAAGGCCGTGTTTTTATTATCATCCAAATAAACCGTATCATTTTTTAACTTAGGTCTTGGAACATAATAGATTTTTAACGTATCAGTAATGATACAATTCCTAGTCACAACGGTCCACAAGAAATCATTTTCACCTGGTATTAATCCTTTTACCCAAGTATTTTCATTTTGTGGATCTCCAATAATTGCTGAGCTACCTGTCAACCATTTTCCATTGGCATTTAAAGGCATATTGGCACTAATGAAAACGGAATCTTTCCCACAGATGGACTTATCAGGTTCGGTAAAAATTTCATTAATTTCTTTAGAAAAATTTATTGGTATAGGTCCAAATGCGTTTGAAGTACATTTTTCACTATTTATACGTAGATAATAATTGCCAATATCCTGTTTTTCAAATTTTGGAATAATGAGAGAAGGCGTTAGGGTATTAATAAAACCCGTAGGCGTTTGCCAAATATAAATGAAGCCATTATCCTGTTTATTTGTTTGTAATATTATGCTGCTACCAGGACAAACCAAGGTGTCAGATACTGAAATCTTAATGGGTGTTTCAGGGGTTGGCAGAATTTTAACTGGGGTACCTGGAGAAATAGAAAGACATGGATCATTTAAATCAAGTGAACCATCTGATAATTTTTTACCTATAACAGCTGATAAATAATACGTTTCTCCCACTATCATTCCCTGATAATACTTAATAATTCCAGTGGTATCCATATTTAAAATCTGATTTCCTAAATTTATACCCGGACTATTATGTAAAATAAACCAACGACCATTATTAAGACCTATCTTCTGATTACTGGTATCGTATTTAGATTGTTTGACCTCATTTTTACAAATAGAGACCATATTCTCGTCCATTACCCCTACTTTACCTTCACAATTACATACCAGATTTTGCGATAATTCAGCAAAACAATTATTACTATCAATGGCTGCAGCGATATATTTGCCTGCATAAGCATTTTCCAACAATAAACCCTTTTGCCCATTTGACCAGGTTACCTCTGTTGGAGAAGTACTTTTAATCTGAAGAACAATTTTTCCATTTGGCAAATTACAAGAAGGTTGATTTATTAAAGAAACATATAATTCCGGAGGTTTAATTGGGGTAACTTTAATATCTTTCCGATTTGTACATCTATTAGCATCTGTAACAGAAAAAGTATATAAGCCATTTTTAACGAGGATACCCGGACTGCTTTGATTAGTATTCCAACTATAGATATAAGGTTTTTTTCCCAAAGTCACCATTGGGTTCAAAGCTTTTTCCTCATTTTCACATACAAAAAACTCACTGAGAATCTGAATATCCGGGCCTTTTAACAAAGTAAGGGGTAAAGAGGAAAAAGTTCGACACCCCTTAACATCTGTAACTTCTACACCCACTTTCTGTATAGAATCAACCGTAGGATAATCTACCTGGGATGTGGTTTCTCCACTTGCCCATTTTATTTGGTAAGGTGAATTTCCTGATAAAATATCCACTGCAAATGAAGCAGGAGTATTACTACAATTTTCCTTTTTCCCTATGATACTAACGGTAGGATTTTCAAAAATTTTTAATTGCGCGATGGCTGAATCTTTGCATCCTTCCAAATTAGTAGCCCATACTTTTAATAATTTTGATTCATTCGCAAAAACGTCAATTTTATTAGATCTTTCACCAGTATTCCATTGATAAGTTGTTCTATTATCAGGGTCAGAAGGAATCTCAATGAATACTTTATCTGATTTACATGCTTCAAATATAGAAGGCAAAACAATATTTGGCTTATTAAATGGCAAGATTAATAAACTATCTACTGCTATACAACCTATCAGATTCATTACTTGCAATTTCATTTTAAATGAATTGAGTACATTTTTAATAATTTGTGATTTGGTCTGTCCATCAGACCATTGATAGCTGCTGATTCCCACTTTATCCTGAATAATTGGATTAATTAACACTTCATCACCTATACAACCTCGAATAGTATCTGGAAGAAATATTTGGGGAATCTCTTTTTTTAACTCAATAAAAGTAGATTTTTTATCTGTACACCCCATTTTATCTGAAACTACCAACGTTAAATTTGTATTTTCAGTTAAAGGGGTATTAAATTCTGCGGATCTACTGCCATTACTCCATAAATAGGAATAAGGAGCTAATCCACCTGTTACTTTTGGATTTATTCTGACAGATTCATTGAGACAATAAGTATGCGCAGCATTTAGATTTAAAACTGGTTTTTCATTTCCTATAATTTTAGAAGAAATGATGGTTTTACATTGATTTACATCTGTAATTGTTATAAAAATAATATCATCTGAATCAACAAAAAAGGTCGATTCTGGCGTTTTTTTTCCATTTGACCAGTTGAAATTAAATGGACCTGTCCCTGAAATATCACTTAAATTTACTTTTACGCTATCTGCCAAACAACCATTAATGATGGCTGGTAAGGTTGCTTTGGGTGGCGTATTTATATTCACCGTTGATTCAGCATATCCTGAGCATCCGAGTTTATCTTTTACGAGTAAGGTATATTTAGAATTACTTAATGGCTTCACTAATAAAAATTCATCTGTGTTACCATTATTCCATAAAAAGTTTAAATCTCCCCCATTTGTTCCAATGATCGGTTTTATAATAATAGAATCACCTAAACAAATACTTGAATCAGAAGGTAAAGTAACTGATATACTTTTTGTTGTTGATACCAGAATGGATCCTTCGCCAACACAATTATTCTTATCTGTCAAGGTTATTTTATAAGTAGTTGGTATTAAAGGCATTATTGAGATAAATTTGCTGGTATCACCGGTATTCCATTTAAATTTATAGGGAAAGGTTCCACCAGAAGGTAGTGCCGTCAAGGTGGTTGATTGACCAGGACAAATGTCAAAAATACCTGATATAGAAATGGTTGGATTAGGAATTAGTGTAATACCGGATATTGCTGTTGCAATACACCCTTTTTGATCTTTAACTCTGAGGGAAATGGCTCCAGATATGGATAATGAGGTAGTTAACGCGGCATTTGTTGAGCCATTACTCCATAAATATTCATATCCAGGTGTTCCACCACTAACAGCAGGAATTAAAGTAAATGGGGTATTTGCACAAATGATTTGAGAAGTAGGTAAAGAGACCGACGGGTTAGATCTTACATTTAAACTAACCGTTGCAACACTTTTACACTTACTTGCATTTGTTACGGTAACTGAAACATTCGTTGAAGCAGTTGGTGTTAAAGTAATTACTGAAGCTGTGCTTCCCGTACTCCAAGTAAAGGTATTTGATATGGTACTTAATTTTGTATCAATCGTCACCGCATTAAATTGACATACATCTAATGAAGTTGGCAAATTAACTGAAGGATTTGAATTCATTCCTATAGAGGTAGAAGCTGTACCACTACAACCCGATGCATCTGAGACAGTCAAAGCATAAGACTGTGTGGCATTAATAGTCACAGGATTTATTGAACTTGTAGCACCATTGCTCCATTGATAACTTAAGGCTCCAGAAAAATTGGAAACCGTTGGTACTATCGTATAACTTT
>JANQZX010000024.1:0-1996 GCA_030728245.1 Saprospiraceae bacterium
GAAGAAGTGATTCCTAAAGTAAAAAAAGCACTTTCCAAAGGGGATTAAGCTATTTTGGCCTTTCCTATCCAGGATTTCGGAAGCAAATAAAAAGAGAAAATAGTTATTTAACTACACTGAGCACTGGTCTAAAGAATGTTAATATATTGAAATGACCAGGAACCGGGACTAATATCAACAGGAAACTTCACTGAAAAGGGTTTATGATTGACTAGAAAGTAGGCTTAAAATAAATGTAGTCACCATAATTGACGAAGAACCTAATTTCATCCGGATTTTACACTATTCTGCCTCATCTCTTTGTAAACGCCACTTTTGTCATCCAAATGCCGCACAGAAGTCGTTCATTTAATTATTTATTAATACTAGTTTTGTAAAATGAAACTAGGAGAACGCATAAAAGAAATTCGAGTATCAAAAGGAATGACCCAATTGGAGTTAGCTGAAAAAAGCGGCATAGCACTTAGAACGGTACAGAGAATTGAAAATAACGAAGTAACACCAAGCTTTTACTCATTAAATGCCATTGGCGAGGCTTTGGACATAAAATTGAATGCTGACCTTTTTAATGAAACCGATAATAAATTTGAATTCAAAATTATTATCTCAAACTTCAGTAACCTTTTTATAGATATTGTAACTTTAATTAAAAGAAATATGAAAACACTATTAGTGCTTATCACGGTGGCATTTGGCTTCTTGTCCTACGAAGATTTGAGATCATTGTATATTAACCTATCAGATAATTCAATCATATCCGTCTCCACCATCCATTGTGGCACCAAAACTGAGTGTGATATTGAGCTTGTTAAAAAAGACGACAAGGGAATTATCTTATGGAAGCGTATCATAGGTGGAACAAGTTATGATAAGGCAGGACAGGTGGTTAGAACTAAAGATGGCAGTTACATTGTCGTTGGGTCCACAAGTTCTTTTGGGAAGGGGAATTACGATGTATTCATTGTAAAGGTTAGTTCCAAAGGAGAAATTCTTTGGCAAAAAACTTATGGAGAATTCTTGAACGATTATGGGTTAAGAATAGCGGAAGTGGTGGATAATTTATACCAAATAGAAGCAACGAAACAAATTTGTGCCACATTTAATGTATCCAATGATTGTTATAACCAAGAGTGGTTATTTAAAATTGACGAGAGCGGACTTGTAAAATAAGAATTTCAATATTGCCAGATAAAGACTTAACTATCTCACAATCATATTATATGGCTTGCTATTTATTTCCGTAATGGCCCCAAAAAGATAAAACCAGTACTATGATTTTGTCCTCCTGAATTCTATAAACTAACCTATGGTTATCATTTATTCTTCTTGACCAGGTTGGCGTTTCATAAAACTTTAATTGCTCTGGTTTTCCTGTTCCAAAGGTTAAATGTTCACAATTCAATGGAATAAATCATATTCCCAAAAATTCCTTTTGTTTGTCTTTAGGCAAACACTTGGTTTTTCCAGCTTCTGCTTGAGAAATAGATTTGTCAATTTTAACATAATACTCCTTCTCATTTAATAAAATTTCATCCTTTGTAGTTGCTATTTCAAAATGTATTTTCATTTCTTCCAGTAAAGACTTAAGCAGTGCTTTTTGCTTAGCATTTTTGGGATAAATAATTATACTTTCCAATTTCATTCACCTTTAATTTTTAGAGGAATATTAAGTGGCCGATGTGGAGCACTATAAGTTTTATCATTGCCGCTTTACGATAAAGATCCTAAATGCTTTGACAAATTGTCACAGGCCATCCCTTTTCATTTGCGATTTTTCAACATTGCTTCTATTGAAATGTCCTCATCTATTAAAGGCCAATGAATTCCATAACCCGAAGGTGAAATTTTATACCCTTCTCTCTCTATTTTATTTGCCTTCAATAGCTTGGGTGATAAATTGTCCAAATGAAGTATCAAGGCCTCTCCATCCATTTGAAGGGTCATACAATTTGATTCAAAACTTACTTTTTCAATGTTATGTATTGCAATCATGTTA
>JANQZX010000024.1:2096-7079 GCA_030728245.1 Saprospiraceae bacterium
TTAACCAATCGAAATAAATAGTTTGGTTAAATATGGGAATATTATGCGTTAAACATACATTTTGGGTGTGTCCGGTTCCTCCCTGCATCGGTTTTTCCAGATTTTCATAAAATAAACCAACAGAAATGGGGGGAATACCTCCCTTTGTACCCAAAACTTTAATCGTATCTCTAAGGATATAAGCCGCTTTAATGGTATATTGATTTTCAATACCACTCACAAATTTATCAATTAAATTTTTAGTCCCCTTATGACTTTTTGAATGATATACGATGTCAGGTTCATTGACCAGATCAATGGAATCTAAAGCATAAACTGTTTCCGCAAGATTATATTTTTTCCGGTGATTTGTAAATGGAGTTATCACTTGCAATTGTTTAGGATTGACGGCTGCTACACCAAGTGAAAAATAATAATCACTACCGTCCGCATTACCACTTCGAAAAATAGCATTTGGCATTTTTTCAGCCAACCGTTTACCAATAGCTGTAAGCTTTTCTTGTGATGCTACATCAATTTCCCGCTTTCCCTCCAATAGAATAATTCCATTTTCAAATTTTTTACAAAATTCATTAAATTCCATTTCTTTGATATTTTACCAGGTTACCTTACGTTATTTCTATTCCAGTCCTTTTTACCAAATCAATCAATAAAGAGTCTTTATTATTAATGAACCTATCTTTATCAATAAGATAAGGCTCAATCCTTGAATTCACCCTTTTTGTCAAACTCCAAATTTTTCCAGTCAAATTATCATTCTCATTCTCCGTAACTATCAAAACATCAATGTCACTGTCCTCAGTAGCAGTATTCGACAAATAGCTTCCTGATAAATATATTTTTTCAATACCTCTACCATCTCACTTTTAGACACAATATTAAGTTCTTAGTTTATACATTCAATCCATCCTTCCACTATTGCTTCACAAAGGTGCTGGTGCTTACATTTTGACCATTCTCAATAATTAAATAATATATGCCAGTACCGAAATTGGTCATGTCAATCTTTTTTTCCAGGTAGCCAATATTCGTTTCGACCGAATTATTCGTATAACAAAGTCTTCCTTGCTGATCTACTATCTTAAACTGGAAGGGCCCTGGTTTGTATATCGTAGTTTGAATGGTCAGAAAATCAGAAACCGGATTGGGATACACATTATTTATTCCTGATTCCCGTACTTTAAATTCTTCAAACTTAGATTGAAATTGATTATCTAACCAGGCTGTTCTTAATTTAACCCAATTTTTAAGCCATACAATTTCCTCGTTGTAAGTCTTGCTGACATAAAAGTTTGGCCAGATATAACTGCCCAGGACAGGCCATTCCTTAAAATTTCTTGCTTGTGATTCTGATAATAAATTTGACATACTATCTATATCTGACCATAATTTTTCGGTCGAATAGACTGTTTTTCTTAATGCTTTCCAACGGTCATTCAACCTTTGCACAAATAATGGATCTTCCAACATCCTTTTCCACCAAAATGGAATTAACCAGTAATCTTCCGGACAAATACTGTTATATTCAAAAACAAATCCCTCCGGATTTCCATTTGCACAAAAATTGACATTTCCCAGCGCCAGATCAAAATCCCATATTGGCCCCATAAATAACTTACCACCTAAATCGTCTCTTTTTTTATATAAAAAAGTGCTCAACCTATAAGCATCCGGATTTTTTGTCAATTCATTTACAATCAAATAATCTATAAATGCATTTTCATCGATATATTTTCTGAATCCCTTTAACGGATCATTAAAATTGGACTGCAAAAGGGATTGTTCAAAATCGGTGACATATCCCTGAATGTATTCCTTTTGTTTTGCGTTGATATCATCAGAATCAGGATATTCATACTGATAAAAAATAGTTTGTGCTCCTTTCCTGTTGATTGGAAAATAGGGTGAATGCCAGCCCGTTCCTCCCGAACCTGTTTGTTTATCTATTTTAATGATATACCCGCCCGTCAATGCATTTCCCGTAGTTGTGGTAGCATCCAACTTACTGATATTAACCCTGTTATTATCCCGTTTTATTTTTTCTATTAGGCTAAATACCCCTTTATATGCTCCATTAATAACCACTTCACAAAATTTTGTCCTGGGCGCATAATTCCCTAAAGCTGAACCCCATTTATAAGCCAACGCATTTCTAATCAATGATTTGTCGGTATAAGGTGCATTTAAAATCCAATCTTCCTCTTTTGGTAACCCCAATAAGGAGACATTAATCCCTTCCTCCGCATCATTGTAAATCTCAAAGCCATATTGTTTCTTTGGGAACATCTGGGAACTGGAACCTCTTATTTCAATACCTATTTTTCCAGCATAGCCTGTCGGTAAATCTGTGATACGATTACGTTTTCCGGAACCATTGTCAATAATTTTTAATTGAGCAACAATTTTAGGTTCATCCACTATCGTTTTATTACCTGTCTCAATAATAAAAATAGGTAGATTAGACTCGGTGAAATTAACCTGAGCCTTGTAAATATTTACAATTAAAACAATAAATACAGAAACCAAAAACCCCTTTTTCATTTTACACATTTAAAAACCCGTAGGTTTAATTTATTTAATCTTAATACTTTTAAAAATAATCTCACTATAATTGTTCCGCTCGTACAAGATACCTATTGTTTTTTTATTCAATAGGACTAAATCTGAATATGCACTCCAATCCCCTTTATAACCTGGTGAGGATTTATCTACGAGCATTGATTTTGGCCAGGTTTTGCCCTCATCATAGCTGATTTTTACCATCAGATTATCTCGTTTCAACGCATCCGCCGGATTAGAGAAAGCCAACACCGTTTTCCCCCTTTTTTCTCCAATACCTATGATTGAGCCCTGACAAACAGGGTCAATTAAATCGTTATTAAAGAAAACAGTATCCCATTTTTCACCGCCATCACTGGAATAGGCGATGATCCTGTTTCGTATATCTCCAGCTTGATTTCTGATATTAAGCAGCATCCTGTCACCGCTCAACGCAGCGCCTATCGCTTCATTGGAACCCTTTAATGGAATATTTTCGCTTAAATGAAAGGTTTTTCCATGATCATCTGTATAATATCCATGTGCATGATAATCTCTGAATTCATTTTGTGGTTCCCCCTGAGAATGATTTGCCGCAATAAAAATTCTTCCTTTATATTTTCCTTCCGTAAATTGAAAACCATGACCCGGCGTATTTGCATAGCTTCGCCAGTCTTCCTTAAAGTTGTAGGAAAGGTGGAATGGGCGGTGTACCTGAGACGTTATGTTAACAGGACCGGTCCAGGATATTCCCAAATCAAAAGAACGGATGAACCAAACCTCTCTGATGCCATGCCCCTTCCTGATTTCATTCTCATGATTATTCCCCGTATTGTAAAACAGATAAATAACCCCATTGGGATTAGCTGGGTCAAATAGATCGACCACCGGCGCAGGATTTCCCGCCTGAAGTTTATCAACATCTACCAATATTTGCAATGCAGACCAGGATTTGCCCTGATCCATACTTTTTTTCATCACCAGATTTATATCTCCAAAATCGGCACTATTCTGTACCCTTCCTTCGGCGAAAGCCAAAAGGTTACCATTTGGAAGACCTATTACAGCTGGAATTCTATATACTTTATGACCTTCTTGTCCAGATACAAATACTGGTGTAGCATCCTGGCTTTTTAACAACAGAGGCAATAAAAGACAAATGAACATCATGTAACGCATAACCCAATTCATTAAAAGATTAAACCTAAGGGAATGTATAGGTATTAGGGAACAAATTAGTATATTTAAAAATGCTTAAAGACTTTTTTTATGAATTCGAGAAGAAATTTTTTTAAAACGGCTGGAGCTGCTTTTTTAGCCTCCTCGATTAAGCCCTCTGAAATGTCATACCTGTTTGAAAAAAACAAATCAATGCCTCAACTTTCTGTCCAATTATATACGATTAGGGAGGAAATAAGTAAAAATCCTACCAAGGCGCTGCAACAATTGAGAGAGATTGGCTATGAATGGGTGGAAACCGCTTTTTGGCCGGAAGGAATTTCTCAGGCTGAAGGTGGAAAATGGTTGAAAGATGCTGGCTTGAAAGTTTCCTCCGCGCATATTGAGCTAACGTCTGATAACCTTGAAAAACTAATGGTCGAAACGGCCGCTGCCTATAATTGTAAATATCTCATCTGGCATGGCTGGCCGGAAGACAATCTTTATCAGTCTTTAGCTGGTACAAAATCACTCATCGCCAGGTATAATCAAGCAGCTGAAATAGCGGAACGACATGGACTTCATTTTGGATTACACAATCACTGGTGGGAGTATATGATTAAAAATGAAGGACAATATATTTACGAAATCCTGCTTAACGAACTTAATCCATCTATTTTCTTTGAGATGGATGCCTATTGGGTAAAAGTCGCAGGCCAGGATCCGGAAAAAATAGCTAAGAAGATAGGAGAAAAATTGAAATTTATCCATGTGAAAGATGGTCCTGCCAAATGGAATGACCAGTTAGCCGTTGATAATCCTGACCCAATGACGGCCGTTGGAAAAGGAACAATGGATTATTCAAAAATCATAAAAGCCGCCAACGGGCATCCTGCCTGGTTAGTTGTTGAGATGGACAAAACCGCTGATGAAGTTTTCAAGGCATTGAAAGAAAGCTTTGATTACATCATTAAAAACCAATGGGTTTCCTAGCTTTTTGGAATAAAAATTATGTTTGAACGAGTAGAGATGAGAAAATAAAACGCCAACTTATTAAGTTGTATATTTGCACCTATGACTTACAAAAAACTCTATGTTATAGCAGGATGTAATGGAGCGGGTAAAACTACTGCGTCGTTTACTATTTTACCTGAAATCCTGGATTGTAAGGAATTTATAAATGCGGACGAAATTGCAAGAGGAATATCTCCTTTTCAACCTGAAAAAGTATCGTTTGAAGCAGGCCGAATAATGCTTAACCGAATCAATGAACTTCTATATAGAAGT
>JANQZX010000024.1:7179-8663 GCA_030728245.1 Saprospiraceae bacterium
ATAAGAGTATCCGAAGGCGGACACGACATAGAACCAGAAGTTATTGAAAGAAGATATATCAGAGGAATAAAAAATTTATTTGACATATATCTTCCTATTGTTGATTTTGCTTTTATTTTTGATAATTCTGAAGGAAAACACAAACTTTTAGCGAATAAACAAATGAATGATTTACTAAATATTGTGGATATTGATGGTTTTAATCTTTTAAAAAAATATAATGACAACTACTGAAAACAAGAATGAGGAGAATGTGGAGAATGATGAAAAAGATAAAATTCTAAAGGGGCTTGAAAAAACCTATGAAAAACTTTTAGAATTCAAAAGATCTAAAAACAGCGTATTAGTTGTTATGCGTGATAATAAAATCGTTAAAATTAAACCCTAAAATAGCGCAGGGAATCCTTTTAGGTTCATCCCCCAAAACCCTCACTTTCAATATTTTTGGAATGAACCGATGGCCGTCTTTTGATTATCTGAACTCAGGGAAATGAAATATTGCCCTTGAGGTAATTCAATCAAAGAGATAGATAATTCCATGCCATTTTCCCATTGCCATTCTTTAAGTTTTGTACCATTCAAATGATATATCACCCCATTTTTCAAAGGTGTTGAACTTGAAATCTTTAGAATGTCCCCGGAAGGATTAGGATAAAGCGTAATACCCATTTGGGCTAAGGTACTGGACGTACCTGTTGTGACCAACGCCGTTGTTGAATACGTATAAGGCGACCATCCTTTTTCACCCTTTGCAACTACTCTGAATAAGGTATTAGCATTAAATCCTGCCTCAGGAATAGTATATTGAGTCGTATTTGAAGGTAAATTTTTTAAAACCTGATAAGATTTACCACCATCTATCGAGTATTCTATCTGATAGCCCGTTTCATCCATGGCAATATCAAGCCACTCCATACTTATTATGCCCTTACTTACCTCTCTGATTACCTTCCACTGAGCAGGTGCGTCGGGTGTTTCCCTCCCAGAAAGACGAATGGCCAATTGAGTATCATAAAGAGATACAGGGCTTACTTGCCTGAAGGCATGCTCCATGTACCCGGGTGGTTGATTAAACCTATGCTTGCCTGTTAACGTAATATTTCCGCCAATGGCAAAATTCTGATGAAAAGGAGGTTTTTGAATGACTGCCTGATTATAATTTGGCTGATCTGAGGTAATGTTCCAGGCAACACCTGACGTAGTGGACCAACCATGTGCTGTTCCATAACTCCCTCTATTGTACAATCCTATCAATATCTGATTATTTACTTTTGAAAAGGCGATGTTGTCATATAACAAACCTTGGCTCCAACGCCTGTGACCTTCGCTTGAATTATGATCACCCATGCTGCTGCTACGGTGAAAAACAATACCCGATGCTGTACTGGCCCCGTTCGAAACATAAGAATGCCTTCCCTCTGTTGTTTGACACTGCGTAAATAAAATATTACTTGTCAATGCACCCACATTAAAATTGTACCTTC
>JANQZX010000025.1:0-3516 GCA_030728245.1 Saprospiraceae bacterium
GCGGATTCTTCTTCTTTCTTATCTTTCCAAATCTCTTTTATCTCATCTATTTTGTCTTCGATACGATCTTCGACCACTTCGGCGACAGCCTTTACGGTATCCACCATATCGGTAATAGAATCGCCCAGGATAGCAGTTGCGGCATCGAATAGCGATTCCTTTTCCCCTTTTACCTTTTCACGAGCTGCATTGGCTGCAGCTATTTCATTGGCAATTTTCTCCTGAGCAGCTTTTTTCGCATCCTCTTTAAGCATTTCGTCCGCCTTTCTCTTCTCTTTTTCCTGAAGTTGCTCCATTTTACGATCTAATTCCGTTTTGGTAGCATACATTTCGGTTAATTTCTCCTTTTTAGAACGAACGCGTTCTTCAATCATAGCCACTTTTGCCTGTCTGATTTGCGCTTCGAGCTGACCGAAAGAAGTATTAACTTTTCCGTTCTGGAAATTTAATTCCTCAACATCGCGACCTACAGAACTCTCCATTTTATCGATAGCCGCCATCAAGCCCTCATATCTTTTTTGGATTCTAACCAAGGGATTATTATCGTCAGCAGTTTCAGGCCCGAATCTTTTTTCCTTTAACACTTTAAAGGTAGCGTCTAATTTATCCCAAATCTTATTCCTATGGTCTCTGTTTAATTTGACCTCTCTGATTTTTTTCTGAATATCTTTTAGTTCATCAAAAAGAGGTTGTAAACGAATGCCTTCGCGCACTTTATTTTCAATATCACCTAATTTAGCTACGATATCTTCGTAAAGGGTTTTTGAAGTACGATCAAATTCCTCATCGAGTTTACCTCTTAAATGCTTCAATTTACCGAACAACTCATTCGTTTCTTGTCTTAGGTGTTCGCTGTGTTCTCTAAATAGACTTTTATCACGTGCTTGTTCCTGAACACGATCCCAAAAGCTTTTCAGCTCATCCCACATATTTTTATCAAAATGAAGGGCACGCTCTACTTTATCTTTAAACTCATTTAATTCTGACTGATAAGAACGGAAGAGTCTGGAAGAAAGAATAGAAAAATTCCATTCTGCCTGAGCTCTGGTTACGAGATCCATTTTTTCAGCGGTAATACCTGCCGGCAAAATACTGCCTGTGACGGTTAATTCTACGAGTGTAGAAGTGAACCCCTCAGGAAAGTCAACCGTTTTGCCATCCCGCCAATCTTTAGTTAGCGTTTGGTTAAACTCTTCAGAGACCAAAGCTTCTGGAAAGGAAATGACATTAACTTTACCCTCTTCCGCTAATAATTCCAGAGCAAGAAGTAATTTCTCTGAATTTTCATTTTTACCCCAAAAAACAATTCTATTCTTCATGATGTGTACCAGTTTTCTGAATCTAAACTAAAGTGAGTATGAATAATGTTTAAAAATACAATAAGTTCATTAAAAACAACCATTCTGTAAGGTAAAAGGTTAAACCAAACTATTTTCCACAAGATACTCTGCGATTTGAATGGCATTGGTTGCTGCCCCTTTACGCAAATTATCGGCGGTAATCCACATATTCAAAGTATTAGGCGCTGAATCATCTCTTCTCAATCTACCAACAAAAACGCTGTCTTTACCCTTACTCCATAACGGCATGGGATATTGGAACGCTGCCGGATCGTCGGAAAGAAAAACACCGGGTGCATCGGCAAGCCATTGCCTTACTTCGGCGAGATCAAAATCTCTTTCAAAGGAAACATTCACCGATTCAGAATGCCCCCCTAAAACAGGTACACGCACGGCGGTGGCAGTCACTTTGATAGTATCATCTCTCATTATTTTTTTCGTTTCCAGCACCAGTTTCATCTCCTCCTTCGTGTAGCCATTTTCCAAAAACACATCGCATTGAGGTATGCAATTTTCAAAAATAGGATAATGGTAAGCCATTTCCTCTGGATTAGGAACAAATCCCTTTTTCTCTAATTGATATTGCTTTACCGCCTTCATCCCTGTTCCCGTTATGGACTGATAAGTAGAGACGACAATTCTATTTATTTTAAGTTTTTTATGCAAGGGAGCCAATGCGACAACCATCTGAATAGTAGAACAATTTGGATTGGCAATAATCCGGTCATTGGGCGTAAGGCTATCCGCATTAATTTCAGGAACGATTAATTTATGGTCGGGATTCATTCTCCAGGCGGAAGAATTATCCACTACAATAGTGCCCACCTCAGCAAATTTCGGCGCCCAAAGAAGAGAGGTATCTCCACCGGCAGAAAAAATAGCTATATCTGGTTTTGCTGCAATAGCATCTTCCATAGATACAACGGGATATTCCACCCCCCGAAAAGTAACCTGTGTTCCTACCGATCTGGCGGAAGCTACAGGAATAAATGTCGACATAGGGAAATTTCTTTCTTGTAGAACTTCTAAAACGACATTACCTACTAAACCAGTTACGCCAACGACTGCTAACTTCATGTGTTAATTTTTTATCATTTAAAAAAAGTAGGTTAGGGCAAATTGCTTTTTACGTAAAATGGGCTTGAAAGCTATCCAAAAAGGAAAGACCTTGCGGCCATCTTAATTAGGGGACAAATATAAACGCATTCTTTTATATCATTAACAACTATAACATGAAAGTCCCATCTTTTTTATTTTTATTCAGTGTTCAGCTTTTAGCAGCTCAATCTATTCCATGGTCAGAAAAATTTGATAATCAATCTGTTCCATCTTATTTTGAAGGAAATATATCCAGATTTACTATTTTGAATAATAGACTTTATTTGAATCATATTTCACCCGCTCCTCAAAATGAATCGCAAATTGTGCGATATGCCCCAATAAAATATGGGGAACCACTATTGTGGGAACTCAATGTTTCTCTCGATTTTACGCCTTCGCCGCAAAATAATCTGAAGATTTATCTGGCTTCCTCCCATCCAAATCTGAAAAATGCTGAAAATGCCTGGTTTTTGCAAGTTGGCGGAGAAACGGGGGACCAAGATAAATTAAGGTTATTTCGTCAGAAAAATAACCAGCGAACCCTTTTAGCGGAAAGTAAACCCGGTATTTTAGGCGATAAAGCATTTAACATTTCTTTCCGTGTCCAGTTAGATGAAACAGGATTATGGCAGGTATTTACCAAAGCGGATAGCTCCCAAATTTGGCTACCTTCCTTTGATTATGCCGGTAAAGAGGAATTAAAAGGTTTCTATACGGGCTTATTTCTCACTTACACCGCAAGTCGGGCTAAACAATTTAATTTCGATGACTGGAAAATGGAAGGGCTATTACTAGATTTGACAAAACCGATGGTAGATAAATGGTTTGTAAATTCCTTACAGCATTTACAAATTTATTTTTCAAAACCACTGGATAAAGCCACAAATAAACTGGTAGATTTCCAGTGTCGCGAAGTGGAAGGAGATAAAAAAACCATACAATCTGTAACATTAGATAGCGTCAATCCCTATCTATTGCATTTTTATTTTGACGCCCTTAAGCCAAATATTACCTACGAATTTCAGGGAAAAGTAACAGATAGAAGTAAAAATGAAAATAATTTTTCTTTTTATTT
>JANQZX010000025.1:3616-41135 GCA_030728245.1 Saprospiraceae bacterium
CAATGACATGGGGCACACCGCAGGTATAGAAAATGAGACATTTTCTTTAGCACTATCCTTTTTTGAGCCTTTGGCTGATCATATTTTTCCATCCTCTGCAGATACCCTACAATTTATTGCCCATGTTCCCTTGAAATGGCCCGACACCACCGATGTATCCCTATTTACGAATCAGGGATTGGAAATTAAGTCTATCACTAAGGGTTCTCAGTCAAATGAGTGGACTTTGCATTTAAAAAAACCTATAGATTCAGGCATTATATATCCTTTTACTGTGTTAAAAGGATTGAAGAACTGTTTGGGTCAGGAAAACAATCAGCCGCAAGTCCTGCGATTAGCCATTCCTCAAAAGCCTGAAAAAGAAGAAAGAATTTTTATCAATGAAATTTTATTTGATGCCCTACCCTTTCAGAAGCCATTTGTAGAAATTCAGGCAAATACCAAATACCCTATCGACATGAATTACCTGCACTGGGGCGATCGCAAGGAGGTAAATTTCTCTCAAAGAGTACTCTTCCCTTTTGAGCCTTATGCCATTACTGAAAATCCTGCTGCATTAATACAACAATATGGATCATCGATGGAAAATCAACGAATCATAGCGGGGAAAATGCCATTTTTGAATAGATCACAAGGAAGTATGTCCCTTTTCTATGAAGATTTTGAAACAGATATTATCACTTACGATAAAGCCTGGCATTCTCCCTGGTTGACATCGACAACTGGCGTTTCTTTGGAAAGGAAAGGAGCACAAAGTAACGGAAGTAATCAAAGTAGTTGGTTAAGTGCGGCAGGATTTAAAACGGGGGCTAGTCCGGGAAGGGAAAATATGTCCTTTGGAAAGGAGCAAAGCCTGGTGAATGAGGCCGTTGTTTTAAATCCTCCATCATTTACACCATACAATCAACTTCAATGCTGTACCATTTCTTCCGTCAACCGTGGAAGCATCGTAAATATTCGCATTTTTGATTCATTGGGGAATGAGGTGAAATATTTAGTTAAAAATCAAGTACTGGGCAGTAATGATGAAATTTGTTGGGATGGAAAACAACAATATGAAGTGCCACTGGCGCAAGGTCACTATATTTGGTGGATAGAATTGTTGAATGCCAATGGCGTAAGAACTATTTTCAGATTATTAAGCACTTTAGATTGACATGAAAAAATTTATTGACAGTATGGGCTACGCATTAAATGGTATAAAACTATTATTTGCTGGTCAAAATAATATAAAAATTCAAGGGGTTATAGGCATTTTGGTCTGCTTAGTAGGTTGGATTGTCACCTTATCGACCTTAGAATGGATAATTGTGATTTTTTGTATAGGATGGGTTTTGTCGGCAGAAAGTTTCAACACTTCCATAGAATATGTAGTCGATTTTATTTCCCCGGACTATCACATAAAAGCGGGTCAAATAAAAGATATATCAGCTGGAGGGGTGTTAATTATATCTATAATAAGTAGTATCATAGGACTTATTATTTTTATTCCAAAATGCATTAAGTTGCTTCTGGCCATCTAAAAATTTGATATATTTGCAAAAAAAAAGCCGGTAGGTGGATCCAACCGGCTTCGAAAAGAGCTTTGAGAGGCTATCTACATACCATATAACGCCACGTTTGACGATACAGAGTCTGATACAATTTATTGGGTGAATGAACCACCGGAGGAAGGATTTCATGAACTCGTTTGCCATTATTTCCTTTCATGATTCAAATATGAGGGTAATTGTCAAACAGAATAAGTACAATTTTACTAATTACTGAATTTTAAAAAGGCATATTTAATAATATAAAATAATGATATTCAATTTATTACGCACAAAAAATACACTATAAAGTAAGAAAAATATCATAATACATCGGCACTATTTTATATATTTTTTTTAATCCGAGTAGCATTAAATAGAGAATTCATCATTGGTTGATAAAATCTCCCAAGTATGGTCTGCAAAAAGTTTTACTGTGGCTTGAAAGAAGTAAGGCGGGTTAGCTCCCCATTCCTCAGGAGCGATCATAGAAAGCACATAAGCCCCGTTCTTTTTTGCGTATAAATGATAGACGAAACCCACGAGCGGGGTAAAGGCCATTTCTGCCTCATAAATTTTTTCAGATATGAGCACTCTTTTTCTAATATCATCTGCTTGTTTAGCGAGAAGCTCAATTTGTTTCCTGAGTTGACCCAGTTGAATATCTGTTTGTTGATACATAGAGGTTACGGCTCTGCCCTTGATTCTTCCTTTATCAATAGGCTTAATAACAACGCCCCCAACAGAATGAGAATAAGGTAGCAGGTGAGGTTCCAATGCTACCTTATCAATATCTATAGGATTTACAAATTCTTCCTTTTCCATTTATTTTTTAACCAACAACAAAAGAGGACTAAGTAAGTTTACCAAAGCCAATTATTTCAGTGAAAAGCTGGATGATCCTGCCAGATAGGCCTTATTATAAATTTCCACTTTATAAGTACCAGCCGAAAGCATCGAAGATGGTTCCCAGTTAAAACAAGCAGTTTGGGTACCGTTAATGGTTTGAATCTCCTTTGTTTCAAAGGTATATTGAATTTCATCTCCAGATTCTGGGTGATTAAAAACGCTGATATTGGTATTCAGGGAAATGGTTTCACCGCGGGGAGAAATAACCCGGACTATAAATTTTTCTCCATCGCCTGAAGCCGAAGGATTTGGTAAAGGGAGGAAGCAAATTTCCAATAAATTCACATTATCAGCATTTTTCCTACTTACATTTTTACCATTATCTTTTTTCTGCAGCGTTTTAACACTTATTTTATCTGTTTTAATCATGGACGCTTTATCCACTTTTTTCGCCAGACTACTTTTTTCTTTTTCCAATTTTGATTTCTCCACTGTCAGATCTCTGGTCACAGAGGTTAGATAATCATTTGTCTGCTTTGATTCATCCAATCTGCTATTCAGGGTTTGGTTAATAGAATCCTGTCTGTTTTTTTCAGCTAAAAGAGATTCTTTTTCAAGAGCCCAACGTTCTCTCTCTTCCTTGAAAAAAGCAATTTGTTCATTTAGCTTACTAATTTCAGCTTTTGCTTTGTCCAATGAACTGGATCTTTTCAGTAAACCAATGATTCTATTCTTCTGACCGGTCAATTCCAGTTTCTGATTATCGATTAATTGATTTAAGGCTTCATTCTCCCCTCTAAGGCTCTCCAAGTCAGCTAGTGCCTCTTCGTATTGTACTTCCAATTCTTCCTTAAGCTGGATAGTTTCGTCAAGCTCTGTTTTAACCTCTTGATTTTCTATGGTTAATTCCTGTTTGTTATTAAACAGATAAATGATGACACCAATGAGAATGGCGATGACGATTACAGCTAAAATAAGCAAATTTTTTGAACTCGACGGATTGGAAGATTGGCTGTTCATGGGATTAAAAATTTAAGTGAAAATAAAGTACCTTAGTGTTGAGAAAGCAGTTTACAGGTTCGTAAAATACAACTCTTTTATGTCTAAATCGTTCGAAATAGAAAAAATATTGTTTTTTGATATCGAAACCGTGAGTTTAACCTCAAATTACTCAGAGATTACACCCACCTTACAAGGATTATGGAAGCGAAAAGCCACTTCGTTTTATCCAAATAAAGAGGAAGAGTTAACGGTAGAACAGCTACAGGAAAGCTATAAAAATAAAGCAGCTATCTTTGCTGAATTTGGGAAAATCGTTTGTATTTCCGTGGGTATTGCCTATTGGGATAAAGAATCAAGTCAATACAAAATACGATTGAAATCATTCGCCCAGGCATCAGAAAAGGATTTGCTACAAGCCTTTTGCGAACTTATTAACAAGCATTATTCCAATCCCTTGACCCACGCGCTGGGAGGACATAATATCAAAGAATTTGACATCCCGTTTATCTGCCGCAGATTAATTATAAACAACTTGAAATTACCTGAAATATTAAAGATTAGTGGAAAAAAACCCTGGGAACTAAATCATTTCATAGACACAATGGAAATGTGGAAATTTGGTGACTGGAAAAGCTATACTTCATTAAAATTATTAACCTCTATTTTCGATATTCCCTCTCCGAAAGACGATATTGACGGGAGCCAGGTAGGTCAGGTTTACTGGGAAGAAAATGATTTAGAGAGGATATCCCGATACTGTGAAAAAGATGTGTTGGCCACCATGCAAGTGTATGACAGAATTTCGGGAGATAACCTATTTAATACCGAACGAATTCTGGTAGATTAATGCGTATCAAAACCACTACACTCCTCTTCCAGCCAAAATTTATTGATTACATTTTCCGTATTATTGATTTGCTCTCTCAGCGATTTTAATTGAGAAGCTGCCTTACCGGCCTCCATATAATCTAATTGATGTTTTATCATCACCATTTTTTTGGTGAACCTTAGAAAGTTGGTATATCCCTTTTTTTGGTCTGTATTGATGTGCGTATTTCTCATGATATATATCCGGAAAGTGTCCAGCAAAGAGAGCAGCGCATCGGTGTCACGTTTGGCATGATAGGTTCTAATCATTAAAAACGACGTATTCAAGTGATAGGTAATATCAGTAAATTGAACCCGAATAAGCGCTGAAATAGCTTCATCAAACATTTTTTTATGGTAATACAAATTGCCAAGGTTGTAGAGATAAGCGTTATCTCTGCGATGTGCGGGCAAAAAATCTTTAAATTCCTGAATAAAATTTTCTGTCCAGGTAAATTCCTTTAAGCTACACCCCAGGGTGGTTATATTTTTATAATCCCATTCGTTAATAATGCCATTCGTCAGTAAATCGCCCCCTGCCAAGCCCTTTTGATAAAGTTCAAATAACTCCCGCTGATAGGCTTTATCCCCTTTATTTATTTTTGATATACAATAATTATAGGAAAAACTGTATAAATCTTGCCTATCCTGAGGAGACAAATTGAGATCAAGGTTTCCCAGCATATCTTTTAATGCAAGATAATATTGAGGATTATTGTCGTCTTGTAAGCTTTTAAGAATAGTATAATATAAGGCAATTACCTTATTGAGAATTAAAATATCAGGATGGTTTTCAATAAAAATTAAGAGTTCTGTTAATAAACCAAAATCATAATTGGCATTCACCAATATTTTGTGCGCGGTAAGGTGACATACATTGCGTAATTTTTCTTCAAGATAATAGGCGTCAAGATAATGTAACATTCGTTGCATGGTATCGGACTTAGATCTATCGACAAATTGACCACCGTAGTAACCCATTAGATAATTTAACCGATACTTAGCGTAAGTAAGTTCAGTTTTTTGTACTACCTCGCTTTCAAATTTTTTTTCGAGTTGCTTTGCTCTATTTGTTAAAAGATCAAACTGATTTCTTTTATAAGCCCATTCCATGGCGAATATTTCTTCTACATTTTCTTTACATTCGTATTGTTGGAGCGCTAAAAATCGGAGCAGTAATTTTCTTAAACCTGACATCAGGTTATGTATTTTTTGTTCGTCGTAAGGATCTTTGGGGAACAATTTTTTGAAAATTTTTTCCTTATTCAATAACTCTAACTTACCTAATTGCAGTTGTTTAAGGATAATGTCGAGAAATTCAGTCGTTTTTTTGTGCAAATTGTAATAGGGAGATGAGACAAACAAGCTAAATTGCTCTCTTTCCCTTGTATTTAGTTCAACGATAGTTTTAATTAATCGACTTTGTTCCAAAAGTTTTTAAAATTAAATACTGAAATAAACAAATAATTATTTTACAAATATATAAATATTAAGCATATATCTTTTACTTAGGAAGAATAATTACTCAGGAAATCAAAAAAAAAATAAATAATAAAGAAAACCTTTTAAATTTGTCTTCAATTAATTGTAAAGAACCTCATGAACATATAAAGGTATTTTTCAGACGAACATTTTTAGCCTATCAACACAACACCTGTCGGGGGTTTCTTAAGAGAAAATTAGGTCCCTAAACTGGGTTTTTAAAGGCTGTTTTGTTCTACACTTAACAGAGTATAATCTCCCATCAGGAGCAGTTCCGGTTTCGGCAGCTGCTCTTTTTTTTTGATACTACCCAATACAGATGCCTCATCGAATATATTTGTCCAATCAATATAGTATTTGTATATTTGGCACTTAAAAAAAAATTAAGCTAATGGGTCTTTCTGAATTTTTACTGTTATATTATATTTTGCTAATGATTTCCCTTGCAGCCGTATTTAAAAAAGCGGGTATAAGTGTATGGAAAGCGTTCGTTCCCGTGTATCAATTTATGGTTTGTGCAGAATTAGTTGGCAGAAAAGCCAGCTATGGTTTGCTTATATTAATACCGATTGTAAATATTTTCATATTTGCTGCCTTAATGATAGATTTGGTGAGATCATTCAAAGTTTATCAGTTTTGGCACCATGTACTGGTTGTAGTTTTTGCCCCCATTTATTTAATTTACCTAAGTTTCAGAAAAGATTTAAGCTATCAAGGGCCTGTTCTAACTTACGAAAAATCGATATTAGATGCTATTGAAGCAGCAAGAATCGCAAACGATACCAAGCAATACAATAAATTAGTTGCACAAAATCCGTTCAAAAAATCTCCGGTAAGAGAATGGGCAGAGGCGATTATCTTTGCTGTATTTGCCGCTACCTTTATACGCATGTTTCTTATTGAGGCATTTGTCATTCCAACCTCCTCCATGGAAGGCTCCTTGGTAGTTGGAGATTTTTTGTTTGTAAGTAAAGGTCACTATGGTATTAGAATGCCACAAACCATAGCTATGCTACCTCTTTTACATAATAGAATACCCGTAATTGGCGGCGAGTCATATATTAAAAAACCGCAATTAAAGTATCAAAGATTACCTGCATTAGAAACCATAGATCGTAACGATCCTGTCGTTTTTAATTATCCCGAAGGTGATAGTGTTTATGTGTTTCCTGAAAGAACCTGGAGTATTTATGACTTGCGGCGAGGATCTATTCCCCCAATGTTTTCAGGAGCCATTCAATCTGGACTAAATCCGTTGGTTACCAGACCTCTTGACAAAATGGATCATTACATCAAACGTTGCATCGGTTTACCAGGTGATTCTTTGGAGATAAGAGCTCAACAAGTTTATATCAATGGAAAAAAGGGTAAAAATCCTGAAAATGTCCAGTTCATGTATTCTGTTTTATCCCCTAATGCAGCTATAAATACAAAAGATTTCACTAAATGGGCGATTAGCACAGAAGATAGAATGCAACAATCACCGAATGCCTTTTATTTAGTGCTGAATAATAGCCAAAAGGCAAAAATTAAAGCCATGGATCCATCTATCAAAATTGAAAAAGTGGATGTAGGAAAATTATACGGAGAAAGTGGGCGATTATTTCCAAATGATGCCCTACATTTTGGAAATTGGACCAGAGATGATTTTGGACCTATTTATATACCAAAAGCTGGTGTTAAGGTTGCTCTGAATAAGGAAAGTATAGCGCTTTACCAACGAATCATTCAAGTTTACGAAGGACACCAACTTCGTATAGATGGCAATAAATTTTATATTGACGGTAAATTAAGTACTCATTATACCATAGAACAAAACTATTATTGGATGATGGGTGATAACAGACATAATTCTGAGGATAGCCGTTTCTGGGGATTCGTTCCTGAGACCCACGTGGTTGGAAAACCTTTATTCATCTGGATGTCCTTTTTGGAGGGAAGCCCATCTAAAGGGATTGTCTGGAATAGAATATTTACCCGTGCTGACACAAAATAAATGATATAGACATGTGACCCCTCCGGGGTCAGGTTATTATGAAAATCGACCCTGAAGGGGTCGCATGTTATAATTTTATGCCGCCAGGGGCTAAAATTGTCAAAAGACATGTGACTCCTCCGGGGTCAGGTTATTTTGAATCGACCCTGAAGGGGTCGCATGTTTATTAGGGAATAATATTTTTTTCGTTAGTAAAAAGCACGCCCTCCTTGTAATCCTTTAAAACTCTTTTGATGGTTCCCGTCAAATTTTTTGGTAATTTATGTAGATCGTGCCATTCTGCGGCTTTAAACTTTTGGGGTTCATTTCGCTGAAGCTCACCCTCCCATCGAAAAGCTTTGAAATACAAAACCAGTCGCTGATTTTTGATGCTTGTTTTTTGCAAAACGTGCACTAATCTTAAATCATTTTCCAAGATGGTTATTCCCGCTTCCTCCTTACACTCTCTCACTAAAGCCTCCTTGCTGGTTTCACCCAACTCAACGTTACCACCAACCAGGGTATAATTTCCCCCATTCAATTTGGTTTGTTTAAGCAACAAGATTTTTCCTTGATTAAAAAGAATTAATCTTACTTTTAATGACAATTTATGTGGATTCATTGGGACTTTTTAGACAACAAACAAAGGTAAAACTAAAACCGTTTTAAAACAGATGTAATGAATATTTTAAAGAAACTTATTTTCACCACAAAGCAGATATAAAAATCTCATGAAAACCTTCCAAATTATAATTTGTGTTTTGGGTATTTCCTTAATGGTACAGCGATTAACTGCACAGAGAGATACGGTTATAATATATAAAAAAATAGATACGACAGATTTAAAGTTATGGATCCATTATCCTGAAAAATTAAAAAATAAACATAAAGCCATTATCTTTTTTCATGGAGGTGGCTGGAACAATGGAACAGCAGAACAATTTTTACCTCAATCGGAATATCTGGCAAGCCAGGGAATGGTGGCGATCAGAGCTTCATATCGATTAAGAAATGTGCATGGCACAACCCCGAAAGAAGCATTGGAAGATGCTAAATCTGCTATTCGGTTTTTAAGACTCAATGCAAGAGAATTACATATTATACCTAATAAAATTGCAGCTGGTGGCGGATCTGCCGGCGGGCATTTGGCTGCAGCAGCCTTCACCTCCCTAAATATAAACGATTCAAAGGATGCCGTCAATGTAAGTGCTAAACCTAATTGCCTGGTATTATTTAATCCAGTAATTGATAATGGCCCGGAAGGCTATGGTTATGAAAGAATAAAAACATGGTTTCCCGATATATCACCCATGCACGGTATCACTAAAAAATTTCCACCGACCGTCCTTTTTTTGGGAACTAAAGATGCTTTAATACCCGTTTCTACAGGAGAGATTTTTCGCGATAAAATAAAGGAAACTGGAGGAGAATGCACTTTATTTTTATACGAGGGAGCTGGTCATGGATTTTTCGGATGGAAAGATGGGAAAAATCCGTACTATTATGAAACCTTGAAACAAACAGAAATTTTTCTTCGTGAGCATAGGTATTTAAAATGATTTAACCTTACTAAAACACAAAAATGTATTTATTTACCGTATATTTGCGAATCTAAAGTACCTTGAATGAACATACCACTAAAAATGTTAACAGTTTAATTAATTGGAATAGATAGGTTATGGTATATGAAAGTTTAAGTGGTACCATTGGCAATACACCCTTGGTTAGGTTAAATAAGATAACAGCGAGTTTAACTGGAACATATTATGCCAAGGTAGAGGCTTTTAATCCCGGCCAAAGTGCTAAAGACAGAATTGCTTTTTACATGGTTGAGCAAGCGGAAAAAAAAGGCTTAATCAAACCAGGGGGAACCATTGTTGAAGCAACATCGGGAAATACAGGATTCAGTATTGCTATGTTGTCAGCAATAAAAGGCTATAAATGTATTCTCACACTTACCAGTAAGGCCTCTACTGAAAAAATATCACTTTTAAAATCACTCGGGGCAGAGGTTATCATTTGTCCTGTTGATGTAAGTCCAGAAGACCCAAGGTCTTACTATTCCAGAGCAGAACAAATAGCAAAGGAAACACCTAACGCTTTTTATTTGGCTCAAAACTTTAATACAGATAATGCGGCAGCACATTACCATTCTACTGGACCTGAAATATGGAAACAGACGGAGGGTAAAATTACGCATTATGTTTGTTGTGCCGGCACAGGAGGAACTCTTTCAGGCGTGGCAAAATATCTTAAAGAACAGAATCCTGCCATCCGCATTATTGGTATTGATGCTTACGGATCAGTTTTAAAGAAGTTCTGGGAAACGGGTATTTATGATCCAGATGAAATAAAACCATACAAAGTCGAAGGTTTAGGTAAAAATATCATTCCTTCAAATATTGATTTTTCATTAATCGACGAATTTATAAAAGTAAGCGATAAAGATAGTGCCATTAGAGCCAGGGAACTGGCTTCAAAAGAAGGCTTATTGATGGGGTATTCCAGTGGTTCTGCCATGCACGGTATATTTCAAATTCAAGATGAATTAGATGAAAATAGCGTAGTAGTAGCACTTTTTTCTGACCATGGATCAAGATATCTCGGAAAAATTTATAATGACGGATGGATGACTGAGCAAGGTTATCTTTTGGGAAATGAATCAGAAACCAAAGTTCCTTCTATCAATGAATGGGAAGACCACGAACACTACTACAGCTACGAATCTGTAAAAAGAAGGTACAGAACTTATTATCGAATTTATCGTTTGATGTATAGAAAATATATTAGCCAGACAAAGAAATCATTAGGTTTATAACAAAAATTTTCACGAAATGAGAACTGAAAAAAAACAAGCATACCTCTCTAATGAGAATATATCCGTTCCTTTATTTAAGAATAAATGGTTGGATAGTTTAACAAGAACACACATTGCCATTCCTGTCTCTATGTTTTTCTTGTACGCGATAGCGTTGTTATATTATACAAAAGTTGCTACAGATTTAACTACATTACAAGTAACATCGCTTTATCTAACTGGATTTTTATTTTTCACTTTTGCAGAATATATGGTTCACCGCCACGTATATCATTTACCTGGTACCACTGAAAAGAGAGCAAAATTTGCCTACACCATGCATGGAATACACCATGATTACCCGAAAGATAAACAAAGATTAGCGATGCCCCCAGCCATGAGTGTAGCTGTAGGAACCATTCTCTTTTTCCTATTTGAGCTTATACTGGATAAATTTTCCTTCTCATTCCTTGCAGGTTTCTTAAGTGGCTATGCATTTTATCTGTTAGTTCATTATTCTATTCATATATTTTTACCCCCTAATAACATGTTTAAAGCATTATGGGTTAACCATGCTTTACATCATTATGGAAAATCTGATACAATGTTTGGTGTTTCATCTCCCCTTTGGGACTATATTTTTGGAACCACTCACGCTAAATTAAAAGGAAGTATTCCAACTGATCTTGCTCACGATCATTAAAAAAGAATAAAAATTAAAATACGAAGGCTGTTAGGATAAAACTTAACAGCCTTTTTTTCTTAAAAAAAGAGGCTGTCTAAAAAACCTGGATACATTAGAAACATTAGCACGAAGATTGCATGGCTATGCTGCTGTGATAAATTTACACTTTTCATTTCTGACCCCGGAGGGGTCACATGTCTATTGTCAATTTAGCCCCTGGCGGCAGAATTTCCCTAATATCCCATTATGCCCCTGGCGGCAAAAATGTTTTATTGTCAATTTGGCCCCTGGCGGTATAATGACTATAAACATGTGACCCCTCTGGGGTCTTTTATATTTGTCATTACTACTGTGGGGTCACATGTATCTTAATATTGCCTCGGGCGGCAACAATTTCTCTAATAAACACTTTAGCCCAATTGCCATGCACGGCACACCAAAAAGAGGCTATCTGAAAAGATAGCCTCGGAAATCTATTAAACAAAGGAGCAATAATTGCGAAATTAGTTGGCGTCATTTGAAGAAAACGACGCAGAAAGAAATTCTCTATTCATCAAAGCGATATTAGAAACTGAAATACCTTTTGGACATTCAGCCTCACAAGCCGTAATATTAGAACAATTTCCGAAATTTTCCAAATCCATTTGACGAACCATATTTAAAACTCTTTTTTGAGCTTCCACCTTACCTTGAGGTAACAAGGCTAAATGCGCCACCTTCGCCGAGGTAAAGAGCATGGCGGAAGAATTTGGACAGGCAGCCACACAAGCACCACAACCTATGCAAGTTGCGGCATCAAAAGCGTGAGAAGCCACATCCTTTTCTATTGGAACAGCATTTGCATCTTGCGCCTGACCGGTACTCACTGATATAAATCCACCTGCCTGAATAATTCTATCTAAAGCACCTCTATCTACTGAAAGATCTTTCAATACAGGGAAAGCAGAGGCGCGATAGGGTTCTATTACTATAGTTTCACCGTCTTTGAAGTTACGCATGTGTAATTGACAAGTGGTAGTACCTTGTAATGGACCATGAGGCTGACCATTAATGACCAAACTGCAGGTACCACATATACCCTCTCTACAATCGTGTTCAAAAGCAATAGGAACTTTTTGCTCGAAACTCAGTTTTTCATTTAAAACATCCAGCATTTCGAGAAATGACATGTGTTCACTTACATTATCCAGGGAATAGGTTTCGAACTTTCCTTTTACATTTTGGCTTGGTTGGCGCCATATTTTTAGTGTCAATTTCATAATAATCAATTTAAAGCCAAAAGGCCAGCAATTAAGATAAGATTATTTGTAAGAACGGGTTTTTAACTCAACATTGTCAAAATGCAGCATTTCTTTGTGCAAAATAGGATCTTGATCAGCCCCTTTGAACTCCCATGCGGAAACGTAAGCATATTCGTCGTCTCTTCTCAATGCTTCTCCGTCTGGCGTTTGATATTCTTCTCTAAAGTGACCTCCACAAGATTCATTTCTATCGAGCGCATCGACGACCATGATTTCACCTAAATCTATAAAATCTGCTACTCTGAGGGCTTTTTCAAGTTCAGGATTCAAGTCATTGGCAACACCAGGCAGATAAAGATCAGAATAAAACTCATCTCTCAATGCGCGCACCTGCTGTCTTGCTAAAGTTAGACCTTCAGCTGTTCGTGACATACCACAATATTCCCATATAATCTTACCCAATCTTCTATGAAAACTTTCAGCCGATTGCTTTCCTTTTATAGCGAACAACTTATCTATTCTTTGTTTTGCCAAATCAGCCGCAGCGGTAAATTCAGGTGCATTAACATCTAATTTAGGGGTACTAATATCTTCACTTAAGAAAGTACCTATAGTATAAGGAAGTACGAAATAACCGTCAGCCAGACCCTGCATTAAAGCGGATGCACCTAAACGATTAGCCCCATGATCAGAAAAGTTTGATTCACCGATAGAGAATAACCCTGGAACATTGGTCATAAGATTATAATCGACCCAGAGACCACCCATTGTATAATGTACTGCAGGATAAATTTTCATAGGAAACTTGTAAGGATTTTCGCCTGAAATTTTCTCATACATTTCAAACAAGTTTCCATACTTTTCTTCGATTACCTTTTCACCCAGTTCAACTATTTTTGCATTGGTCGGGTTTGAAAGACCAAGAATATTAGCTTTTGATTTACCATATCTTTCTATAGCTGCAGAAAAGTCGAGGAAAACACCTAAACCAGTGGGTACTATACCGTTGCCTTCATCACATGCTGTTTTAGCTGCACGGGAAGCAACATCTCGTGGCACTAAATTTCCAAAAGCAGGATATCTTCTTTCGAGGAAATAATCACGATCCGCTTCAGGAATATCCAATGCTGTCTTTACTCCATCGCGAATAGCTTTGGCATCTTCTTTTTTTGCCGGAACCCAGACGCGCCCGTCATTTCTCAAAGACTCAGACATTAGGGTAAGCTTCGACTGGTATTCCCCCATCTGAGGAATGCAAGTTGGGTGAATCTGTGTAAAGCAAGGATTGGCCATGAAGGCACCTTTTGCCACTGCACGCATAGCGGCAGTAACGTTACAATTCATTGCATTCGTAGAAAGATAAAAAACGTTACCATACCCACCAGTAGCGAGAACAACGGCATGAGCGCCATGTTTTTCTAATTCGCCGGTTAATAAATTTCTTGCTATAATACCTCTTGCCTTACCATCTTTTAGCACCAATTCAATCATTTCATGTCTGGTAAACATCTTCACATTACCCAGGGCAATCTGACGTGACAGCGATTGGTAAGCGCCCAATAAAAGTTGCTGTCCTGTTTGGCCTCTTGCATAAAAAGTTCTGGAAACCTGAACCCCCCCGAATGATCTGTTATCCAGCAATCCACCATATTCTCTGGCAAAAGGAACACCTTGAGCCACAGCCTGGTCGATAATGGACGTACTCACTTCGGCTAATCTATAAACATTAGCTTCTCTTGATCTGTAATCCCCCCCTTTAATAGTGTCATAAAATAAACGAAAAACACTATCCCCGTCATTTCTGTAATTTTTTGCGGCATTAATCCCCCCCTGAGCAGCGATACTATGCGCCCTTCTAGGACTATCATGAAAAGTATAACATTTTACAAGGTAGCCCAACTCGCCCAAAGTGGCTGCTGCCGAGGCACCAGCAAGGCCTGTACCAACGACAATAATTTCAATTTTAAGTTTATTATTTGGCGCAACCAAAGGCAGGGTTGAACGATATTTTGTCCATTTATCGGCTAAGTCCCCAGAGGGTACATTTCCATTTAAATTTAAGTTATCCATGTGCATTAACAATTAAAGTCAAAAATAAAACAATTACCACCATAAGTTATTTCGTCCGTAAACGATGATGGGAATGATAGCAAACCCAAATGGGACGATAAAAGCATAAATTCTGCCGATGTATTTAATAAAAGGGGTATATTTTTTATGATTAAGACCCAGCGTTTGAAATGAGCTTTGAAATCCATGATTTAAGTGAATACCAATAATAATCATAGAAACCACATAAAATATCACAAAGCCTGGATTTGAAAAAGCCAAAACTACGGGCTCATAAAGATTCTTATACTCAGTCCCTTCAATCATAACCATCGGTACTTTGCCCAACTTCATCTGTAGCCAAAATTGATACATGTGCACGGCTATGAACACAAAAATGATAATACCCAACCAAGCCATGTTCGACGCTGCTTTCACATTGGTTCCGTCACCTCTTAGTGCACTGACCGCATAACCAATATTTCCTCTGGCCTTCTTATTTTTTCTCCACAATAGCAATCCTTGAATGGTATGGAGAAGAATAGAAAAATAAAGAAGATACGAAACCGTTTTAATCAACGGATTGTGCGTCATGAAGTAAGAGTACAGGTTAAAAGAAACCCCAGCGTCCTTTGCCAGTAATTGTAAATTTCCGATCAGGTGAACAGGAAGAAACAAAATAAGGAACAAACCTGAAAGGCTCATCAACAGCTTTTTACCTATTGATGAAGTTAAAAAATTAGCAAACCAAACTAATCCGATTGGTTTAAGTGCATTAGTCATCCAACTCATTGTATTATATTTTCATTAACAGCATTTTGAAAAATGTTCTACAAATCTATACCTTTAAGGCAATTTACAACTCAATGCATAGCGTTAAGTTTATTATTTTAAATTAATTTAGAATCATTTCAAATAACATTATTAACAAAATCGACGATAGTGCCTTTAAAAGAAGCAACCTTTACCGAATTCATTCAATTTTTTCCTGTAATGCCGTTACCCATTGTTTTGGCTGAAGAGAATATAAAGATATTCAGTCAGGACAATATTCCTCTTCCTGACGCAATTATACAGCAATTTATTTATCCTTTAGAAGAAAATGAACCTGACGAATTTACAGAATTCATGGCCTGTTTTCGTATTGGAGAGACAGAAGCATTTGAAGCCCTGGTTTATTGGAAAGCTGCTTTATTGAATTATCATTACATCATCGCTACATTTACTAAAAAGGGAGTACTTATAGACAAAAGAACACTTTCAGGTACCAGTGTTATCCAGGAAACCATATTGCAGTCTATTGCAGTCATGGACGAGGATTGGCGCATAAGAATTTTATCTGGAATATCACATATTGATGAAACGTATGAACCAGGAAGCAGTACCACGTTGTTATTAGAATTATTGCCGGAGGGACGCATCGTTGAAATTGAAGATGAACTTATTCCGGATTAAAAAACAGACATGTCAAAAAAGAAAAAAACAATATCGTCCAATGATTCTCAGCCAAAATATAATGCTAAAGATTTAAGGCTGGCCATTTTGGATTTACTCAAAAATTCACCAAAAAAAAGGTATAATCCCCGTCAAATAGCCCAAACGCTATCTATTGCAAATACTAAAGATTCCATATTGCATGCACTGGAACTATTAGTAACAGAAAAAGAAGTGGTTGCCCTGGAAGACTATAAATTTCAGTTCAACCGAAGTGTACCTGTTGAAAAGCAGGAAAAAGGAGACATTGGTATTGTTGATATGACTCGTTCCGGTGCTGCATTTATCAAGGTGGAGGGTAAACCCATAGACGTTTATATTTCCATGCGGAATTTGAACACGGCGATGAATGGTGATACTGTGAGGATACAAACATGGACTCCCAGAGGGAAACGTCGCCCTGAAGGTGAGGTTATCGATGTAATTACAAGGGCTAAAGAGTCCTTTTTGGGCGTTTTACATTTGAATAATAAATTTGGCCTCGTAGTTACGGATACCATTTTACCCTATGACATCAAAGTTGATCTAACTGAAATATCAGGAGGTAAAGACGGGGACAAGGTCGTAGTTAAAATTATAGGCTGGACAGGTCAATCTACCCCTCTCCCCATTGGAAAAATCACCTACGTTTTAGGGGCTGCAGGTAGCCATGATATTGAGATGCAGAGCATTTTGCTCAATGCAGGTTTCGACTTAGGCTTTGGTGAAGCTGCTTTAAATGAAGCAAAAAATATAGATACCTCTATTTCACCAGAAGAAATAGCTTTGCGCAGGGACCTTCGCGATGTTTTAACCTTTACTATCGATCCCTGGAACGCTAAAGATTTTGATGACGCCATTTCTTATCGCCTATTACCTAACAATGAGGTCGAGGTTGGGGTGCATATCGCCGACGTTACGCATTACCTGAGAGAAGGATCTTCCTTAGATAAAGAGGCATATACTCGTTCAACCTCTGTTTATTTAGTAGATCGCGTGCTTCCAATGCTACCTGAAAAGTTAAGTAATGAATTATGTTCGTTAAGACCGAATGAGGACAAACTTACCTTTTCCGCAATTTTCAATATCGATGGAAAGGGAAAAGTCACGGAAAAATGGTTTGGGCGAACCGTTATTCATTCTGACCGACGGTTTACTTATGAAGAAGCCCAGGAGATCCTGGACACATCTGAAGGACTTTATTCTGCAGAATTGATACATCTAAACAAAATAGCCCACCAATTAAGGAAGAGGAGATTTGCCTCCGGAGCTATCCAATTTGAATCCGATGAAGTTCAGTTTAAACTCGATGAATCAGGGACGCCTATTGAAATATTTATTAAAGAGCGAAAAGATGCGCATAAGTTAATCGAAGACTTCATGCTTTTGGCAAATCAGGAGGTTGCGCTATTTCTTCAACATAAAATGGATGCCACCGGCTATGAAATTCCATTTATTTACAGGGTACATGATGAACCAAATGAGGATAAAGTATTTGAACTTGCCAGGTTTGCCAAAGAATTTGGTGTAAAAATGAGGGTAGATTCCCCAAAAGAAATAGCTAATTCCTATAATTTACTGGCAGAGCAATCCCTTCGAGACCCTGCGCTTAAATTTTTAGCACCTATTGCCATCAGAACCATGGCAAAAGCCATTTATTCTCCAGAAAATATTGGTCACTACGGACTGGCTTTCAGTCATTATACTCATTTTACATCGCCCATCAGACGGTATTCCGATGTTATTGCCCATCGCTTGCTGGCCAAAAATCTGGACACGGTATGGCTTACCAACAAAGTTTATTTAAAAGAACAATGCCGTCATATTTCCAGCATGGAGAGGAAAGCTATGGAGGCCGAAAGGGAATCTATTAAATACAAGCAAGTAGAATTTTTAGAAAGCCATGTCGGCGAAGTTTTTGAAGGTATAGTTACCGGAATGATGGACAGAGGTCTGTTCATTGAACTATTAACCACACATTGTGAGGGATTTCTCTCCTTTAACCGTTTTTCCGAACCTTATGAAATGGATCCTTCCCGACTATTTGCCCGCGGGATTTATACTGGACAAACGATAAAAATGGGAGGCAAACTAAAAGTTAGACTCATAGATACCAATCTTCAAAAAAGACAGGTGGAACTTGGGGTGTATGAAGAACCAAAGTAATCTGCTGATTATTTTGACTTTTTAATGGCCATATTTAATGCTTCTGTGGTTAATTTGTATTTAACCAACATATTTGGAACTTCCCATTTCGGCATTTTACCTTTGGCGAGAAAGTCAAGATATTTTTCAGTTACCCTGGCAAAATGTGCCTCATGACCTTCTTTATACACATTGGGGATATCGAAAACAGCGGTGTTTTCAATCAAAATATAACTGATACCTGGGAATGCTTTCGCAACTTCCCGAAATACTCTTTCAAAGGTATTGCGAAAGGCCACTTCCTTAAATCTATTGGTTTCAACAGAGAAAACGGGTTGATACCCTTGTTCAGCACCTTGACGAATTACCAAATTGGCGTTGGTTCCTCTCATTATGGAATAATGGGTATCCCCGGCACCGGGTTCAGCCTGCCATGCCCAGGTTACTTTTACGCGCGCGAAGTGTCCTCTTATTTGAAAGTCAATCTGACCATTCGAAAAAACAGCCAGTTGACCTTCAGCATTCAAGGTATTTTTAAGATATTCGGGAACCTGAGTAAGTTTAGTACTTGTTTGAAATTGGGCGGGTGTTATTAGGGTTGCCCAACGTTTTGCATCCCACAGTTTGATATCCTTTTCATAGTTCAGTATTTGGTCAGGAAAACAACTCCATTGAATAAGATCAACCAAATGGGTGGTAACATCAACAATCCCCTCCCCTTCTTGTGTAACATCGTAGAACCACCCCGGACGTTGCAGAGGAGCGCCCGAAACTTCTTTATAGAAATGATGAATACTCTCTTTAATCACGGCAGGATTATCTACTGAACCGTCTTGTAACACGCCAAACACCTCTTCAAATTCTGAGAATGCCTTTTGAAGCATAGAAGTAATTTCATACCTCTCTGTCATAACATCATAAATAAAGACCTTTTTCTGATCAGCCAGTTTGAAGGACTTTTCCAGTAAATTAAATCCTGCAGCATTTATAGCCATCGGTTTGTCGGCAAAAACATGATATCCAGCAGCTACTGCATCAGAAATATACTTTGTTTTCAGTTTATTATTACCGGCCAGCATGACCACATTCCCCTTTTTTTCAGCTAACATTCTAGCCAAATAATCCTTTCCGATGTAGACCTTTTCATCCCACTGAGTAGGTTTATCGGTTCTTTTATTATAAGCATTAATTCTGGCGAGATGCAAATCGACATCGGTACCTGAAGGAGCATAAACATGAACGACAGGAGATAATTGTGGGTACATTGATTTTTGAATCAATGCGGCATGAAAATGACCGGGATTCAAAGTAATTAGTCTTATTTCGTTATTGTCAACCACATTTTGCCCAATAAGAACATTTAGCATAAGATTAGAAACTAGTAAAAACATTGATATTTTCCAGAACATACCCATTACAATTTTGTATAAAATTAGCTTTAAAGTAGCTTAAAAACAAATTGAAATTAGAATAAGCCTGGAAAAAAGGCATCGGGAAAATGGCGAATTTCAGGGTTATGATGACCATCATACACAATTCCGATGATATCAAATCTAATATCCCCTTGATAATCTTTACTTTCTGTGAAAGCAGCGGCGGCTGAAGCTATTTTTTTTCTTTTTAAACCACTCACTGTATTTTCAGGTAAATGGGCATTATTTCTGTGTAGCAGCCTTACCTCTATAAAGATTAAAACATGAGCATGCCAGGCGATGATATCAATTTCTGCATGCCCATAAAACCAGTTTCTGTCGATAATTTGAAAATCGTGTTGAACGAGCCAGTTTATAGCCAGCGTTTCTCCCCACTTTCCCTTTTGGAATGTCGAAGCCATATAAAAAATTTCAGGATAAAGTGGCAAATAGGCACTTTATCCTGAAAAAACAAAATCATGAGTTATTTCTGTAAAATCAGATTTCCTGTATATTGTCCAAAACCATCGGTATATTTATAGATATAGACCCCTGCATGAGGCAATTCATTGGCTTGAAGGGTAAAAAGTGGAGAATCTCCTTTATTCAACTGCCAGGATTTTGTCCATATTTTTCTTCCCTGCACGTCATAAATATCTAAAACACCTTGAAGACCAGAAGCGGGAGGCAATTGAAAAGTAACCCAGTCTTTAAAAGGATTCGGCCAAAGCCGCAACCCACTATTGGTTGCGGCATTTGGTGAAGCATACTGAATGGTCAGGGGGGCGACCACCACTGAATCAATGTTCTGTGTTGATAAGTAAGCCTCTGAATCAAAAGAATTATTATTTAATGCTATAGCATCAGAGAGATTAGTATGTCGAAGTGCTTCCACCTCAATAAATCCTAGCACCTCACCAGCCTCGCTTTTTTTCAAATCGTCTGCATACCAGGACAAAGCCCAGGTATTATCATTTAATGGTTTACTACTGATATTGAATTCTTCAGAACCAGAGAAGCCATGTATTTTAATCAATTCCGGGTTCACTTGCAGGGCAAATTGTCCACCCCACCAGAGGTCACTGTGTTCAAAATGTATAGGTAACCAGACCCGTTCCCCTGGTTTAAGCTTCCATTGTGGGAGTAAAAAGACTCTGGAAGATTCCTGGGAACGGGGGCTGATTCCATTTTCAGGGATTATACTATTATTAACATCTCCAACCTTTATGGCAACAAAATCACCATCGATCATATCTTTGAAAAGATTGGAAACTTCTTTTGATTCTGGGAAAGGCATTGACAATGGATCCCTTGGATTAGGGAACTGGAAACTTTTAGGAATGAAGCGCCATGGTTTATTCTCAGGAAAAGTATTGGTCACATTCAAAATCAATCTTTGCAACTGAATGACATCTCTTACAGAAATCCTTCCATTTCCATCTACATCTGCTGCAATTATTTTGTAAGGTGATTCAAGCGCTTTAGAACCCGTCAGATGCCTATTAACCAGTATCAAATCGAGGGTAGTCACACCATCTGTATAATTACCTGTTTTACCAGGCATGAATTCATAGGTACCCCCTGGCACCAGATTCCCTAAGGAATAGGCTCCTTTATTATCAGTCATAGATTCCCCGGAATAATTTTTCATTTCCTCCACTTTGACCGTTGGGACACCGGAACCGTTTTCCAATCTAATAGCTCCAGCAACGGTAACACCGCCACCACAAACAGCAAGTGGATCATTTATTCTAACTATAACATCACAACGCTCATAATTTCCTGCAATATCAACTGCCCACACAGTCAACTGATTATCACCAATATCGTCACAAGCAAAAGTCAAAGAAGCGTTGGGCGGCGGACCGGTAAAACCTGGTGTGGGTCGGGCACCTATTCTCCATCGGATGGAATCGGTTGCTGTACAATTATCTACTGTAGCACCCGTATTAAATTCTACGGCATTCACAACAATAGTGCCAGAGGCTGCGAGCGACCTACTAACTATATTATTACAAAACAAATCTGGCGGTGTATTCTCGATGATAGCAAAAGTTGCATCACAGGTTCCAAAATTTCCACATATATCTGCAACACGATAGGTTACATTATAAATACCTGCTGGAATTCGGGATATGTCTAAAGAATTTCCAAAATCACCACTTACGGAAATCGTAACCAGATCGGGAAGACATTCCTGAATATTTGTTGGAACAGGAAGTCTTATGGTAGTATTACATGAATCCGGATCCAGATATATAACCAGACCCTCTGAAGGACAGATAAAACTGGGCGGCGTGTTATCGAATACCCTAATGAGTTGAGTGCCAACAATTCTACCTGATGCTGGCCCAATAGGGTCACCAGCTTCATAAACACAGGTGTCGGTAATCGTCCAGGTTCTGGAAATCTGAATACAGGCACCGGAAACATTATAATTTACCGCATCACTATGAGTAACCACAATACCCTTATAAGCAGGATTTAATACGGTAGGTGATCTGAATCCTACAGGTAGATTTACTGGATCCAGGGAAGCCAGATTAGTACAATTTGTCTGAGAATAATCAGGAGGAAAAGTAGCTCTTAAGGTAGTAGTATCATTTAATATTATGATTTGCGCTGGGCAGGTTGTTGTATCGATGCCCCCATAATAAACGGTCCAATCTCTTCTTATGACACCGGTTCCACCGCCGCATCCCAGATTTCTGTCGTCCTCATATTCTAGTTGAAACAAATTACAGGTACCATTTACAAAGGGAGCTCCAACCACACTGGTATCAGCTAAAAAGGCAGGATTTTGTAAAATAACCGTATCGGGACAAATAATCGTTCTTGGAAGTTTATCCACCACATCCACTTCTACCATACAAAAATTGGAGTTTCCGTAACAATCGGTTACTTGAAGAGTGGCCATGTTATTAGTCAAAATTTCTGCACAAAAATATTTTAGCGAATCAGAGAATGGTAGAGGAGAAGCCGTCATTTTCTGAAGTTTAAAAGTCAGATTAGTACAGCATAAATCGGTTGCCTGCAGATAGAAGGAGCTGGGTTCCACCTGAGCTTCTCCAGTAAGCGTTAACGATACCTGAATACTTGAAGGACAGACCAAAACAGGCGGTGTATTATCTAATACCTGAACCATGCGCGTACATTGGGAAGTATTTCCACAAGGATCTGACACCATGTACATGATACTGTGCAAGCCAGGAGGAACACCTGTTAATTGGCCTCCATTCCCATTTATAACACCATAGTTAGACATAATAACCACCCTAATCTGATTGTTTGGTGCACAGGAGTCTATGAAAGCAATGGGTGGAACGATAACGGTAGCACCACATTGTGTGGCAGACGAAGTAAATGCAACTAAAGTGTCGGAAATACAGGTTAATCGAGGTTTTATAGTATCTATGACTTGAATAATTTGTTGGAAAGTACGTATTCCATTGGTACACCCATCGACAGCTGTCCAGTTTCTGATTAGGGTAAAGGTAGGCGCGCAACCATTGATTATTTGATCATTATAGGTGAGGGAAAGGCCACAAATATTTGTAGGCGTTATATTAAATCCGTTTAATTGAGGCCAACCTGTGCTATCGGGGGTTACATTGGGCGTTACACATGAAACGCCCCTTCTGCCAGCTACATTATCACGGTTTGCCGGAAAAACCAAGTCACCCACGACAGGCCTTCTTATATTTATTTTTTGAACACAAGTATTTTTCAATCCATTAAACAAGGTAATAGTCCAGGTTCTGTTTATGACACCAACAAGAGTATCGGTGCAGGCATTAATTCTATTGTCGTATTTATCTTCATAGGTAATACTATATGAGTTACACTCTAACGAGGTAGCCCTACCCAATCGCGCGGTGTCTGTAGGCGTACCACAAAGAACGGTGGTATCTCTCGGACAAATAACCAGAGGGGAACCCAGAGAAACCACTCTAAAGGAACCTACACATATATTTCCGCTGGGAATATGTCTGATTCTTGCATAGAGCAGCTGATTTAGATAGGTACGGCCAACGAAAGGCGTTGTGGGTAAAAGCTGGCCATTGGGACCGAGCATAACCGTAATTTCATAATCTGTTGGCGCTGATGGTGTACAAATACCTGGATTCGTCTCGCTGAGAATCATTGCGGGCGTAATTCTAAGATTACAGGTAGAATCTGCGCTAATCAAAACATTATTATTACAAATCAGTGTACACTGGCTGTGCAATAAAATAGGAAAATTTAAAAAGAAAGCAATTATAGCTATGATAATCCAATCTAATTTTTTGTAACCACGCATGATAAATATTTTTAATAATTACAAGAGAGGCAATACCAAATTCATGCCAAACTGAATGATTTTAAAAAAAGCGACATCTAAAAAGATGCCGCCTTATATAAACTATGGAAAAGCTTTTAATTTATTTATTACCGGAGCTTAGGATCATTCTTTTAACATCGGTAAAAGAACTGGTTTCCAATCTATAGTGGTAAGCTCCATCACTCCACAAGCCATCTCTTTGGAAAGGAATTTCGTTATAACCCTTCTGAAAAATTCCTTTTGTTTCCCAAACTGATCTTCCGATCATATCAGTAATAGATATTTTAACCTCTTGTGATTGTGGTATAGTGAAACCTATAGTGGTATTTTGATAAAAAGGATTCGGATAATTTTGAAATAACTGGTAACCCCCTTTATCTATATCTTTAGATCCGTCTTTGAAAATAAGATTGAGATCGAGCATCCCACCTTCATGGGTGTATGCCTCAGGAACGGTAGGATGAGGGGCTACTTTTAACGCGTAGATTAACTCTGATGATTTTTTAGCCCTGAGAGTAAGTCTGAGCACGGGAGTGGTCGTGGTAGGCCAGGTTTTCTCGCGCATCACATTCCAACTGGCCGTTAGAATACCTTTTTCTTTATTAATAAGCGCAAAATTTTCATCTGAAATGCCAGGAACATCTCCAGCAGTATAATCTATTATTTCCAGTATTCTCTCATCAAAATCGAAGGTAAATTGAAATCCAGCGACATCCTCCTGAGAAGCTGCATTTACCTCGATGGTAAATTCCTCTCCATAGTTAAACTTCAAATTGGGTATTTGCAATTGGAGTTCTCCAAAAGTACTTCTTGGATTTTGTACAATGAGGCTATTTGGCGTTGCAGAACTATTTAGATCACCCACTTTAATACCTATGAAATTAGCCTGGGCAAATTTTGTTTTAAAATCATCTAAGGTCTTAGCTTCAGGAAAAGGGGCCTTAAGTGGATTTATACCAGCAGGGAAGACATAATCAGCGTCAATAAAGCGCCACGAATTATTCTGTGCACCTAAATCAGTATCTTTTCCTAAGATTAACTTCCTCAATTTTATTAAATCGAGCGTAGAAACATTACCAGATCGATCAATATCAGCAGCAATTTGCTGGTAGGGAGATTTCAGTGAAATTATACCGAGGATAAACTTTTGGATTAGCACCAAATCCATGGTTGACAGGCCATTAAGCAAATCGTCATTCTTATAAGGTTGTAATATATAGTTTTTACCAAAAGCTAAATTTGCTAATTCAAATGTGCCGGTAGCTGTAGTTATCACGTTCATTGCTGGGTCATTCACCTCTTTTATGAGGACTTTTTCAACATCTTCTCCTTTTTCCGTTTTAATAACACCGGCTATTTTTCCGATAGGATTTGTTAAGCAAAGGCCATCATTATCCTGAACATCAACGGTAACGGTACAAAAATCACTGTTTCCTTTAGAGTCTGTCACCCAAAGTTCCACGGGTTGAATACCAAAATCGGCACATGTAAAAGTTAACATAGTATCGAGTGGATGAGGAGGGATTATGTTCCCTGAATTACCTCTTTTAATACTTATTTTAATTGGGCCGCCACAAGCATCGCTACTGGCAAGATTTATATCTTTAGCATCAACCATGGCCATGATAGCTGGCATTCTAGATAGATTTACCGCTATATTTTTACAAATCGGGGTAGGCGGTTTTTTATCAATCACCGTCACCGACGTTTGTCCTGTTACTTTATTACCGCAACCATCAGCTACAGAATAGGTAAAAGTTGTAGTACCTAAAGGATAGGTTCCACTGGCATTAGCTCCATTTTGATTTGCAAAAGGTGAGTTATTGGTAATGATAAGATTCTGATTACAATTATCGGTAGCCGTTGCCAAAGGAATTGTAACCTGAGCTACATTACAGTCAGTAAACAAATTAATAACCTGATTGGCAGGAACGTTCAAAACAGGTGGAGTTTTGTCCTCAACGATAATTAACTGTGCGTAAGTAAACCGATGACCTGGAGAACCAGGCACATATTTACACAAATCTACTACTTCCCAGGTACGGTAAACTTTGAAACAGCCTGGAGAAGTCATACCAAATACATTATCGGAGTAAGCAAAAGCAATTTGAGCACATAAAGGTTCTTTTACAACTGGCCTTCTGCTATTTATCGGAAGCTCATTCACGCCTACCTGAGCGTTACAAGAATTTATTGTTACATCGGCAGGCCAGGTGATATGTTGAGCTAGTAAAACAGAATTATTAACAATAGTAACATTTTGGGTACAAGTAGCTTTTAATCCCCGGGCATCTGTAGCCGTAAAAGTACGGGTAAGAAGACCGGTATTACATTCCTCCATTTTCACATTGTGGGTAGAATCTAAAGTATAGCTGCAAGCTTCTAAAACGATAGGACTACCAAAACGACCTAGATTAATAAGTTCATCATTACATTCAGTGGTAGTATTGACAGGACAAATAATAACAGGGGGAAGTTTATCTTCGACCAACATTTTAACTTCGCAGGTATTATAAAAATTACCCCAAAGATCTCCACCTGGCTGTTCCCTGCTAGCATCAACAGGCCCATCCCCTGGATTTGAGATATACACTCTCATTTCAACGGTAATTCTACCTTTATCGACATCATCGCAACAAAAGGTAACATAATCATCAAACCATTCCTGATAACCAGGAGCGGGAGAATCATCACCATTAGAACCGTTACAACTATTGGTATCTTTTCTGCGCACTTTATAATATATAGGAAGTCCGCAATTGTCTCTTGAACCACTGTCAAAAGCTCTGGCAGAGGCATAGGCTGTACCCTCATTAGTCAGCGTAATATTTCCCGGACCGCTGCAGATGGCAACTGGAGGTGTAGTATCAAAAACCTCCACCGTAGAGGTACAGACCGCGGTATTTCCGCATTTATCGATGGCCATATAGGTTATGGTATGTGTACCTAAAGGCATGCTTATTAAATTGGGATAAGTTCCTGAAAATGGAGTTGTTACCATTAAATTTGGATCAGCATCACAGTTATCTGTTATGAGTTGAGGCGCGCTTAAAGGTACAAAAGCCAAGCAGGTTGACGGTTGAGTTGAAACCCTTTTAGGTAAAGGACAAACGATAACAGGCTTAGTGGTATCTTTAACCTGAATAATCTGAATATGAATAGTATCTTGGCTGTTACAAAGGTCGATGGCGGTCCAACGACGAATTACAGCAAAACTTATCCCTTCACAGGTTCTTGTTGTATCATCAGAATAAGAATAATTAATTTTACACAATCCAGCGGAATTTATCACACTTCCGTTTACGGTAGGAAAACCTGTTATATTAGGGCTCACATTAGGCGTATTACAACTGAGCAAGGTATCACGTGGAAAAACGATTCTTCGAAGAGGAGTTAATGAATCGAGACCAGGCTTAAGCAAGCTGATTTTCTGAATACATGTGTCGGCATTACCATAAATATCAGCAACAATCCAACGTCTGAATATTTTTTGAAGGGTATCAAGCGAACAATCAGAAACAGAGACACTATCTTTATAATTATAGGTAAGTGTACCATTGCAATTATTAGTTACGACGGTAGGTCTTCCCAGATTAATTCCAGAAGTATCAACACTACAGCTAACAATAGTATCACGGCAGGCAATAACGGGTGGCATTTTATTCACAATCCTGGCAAAACCATTACAGGAAAAGCCACCGGTACCAAAAACCAAAATTTCGATCCGAACAATCGTTCCGATATATTGATTTAAATTTACCGTGAGACTTCCAGTATCCCTCTTAATCAGCGTCCCACTTTGTGTAAATAGCGCAATAGACATATTAGAAGTTGAATAGGTCGTTGAAGCAGTATCGACAATAATAGCAGGATGAATAACCCCCTCACAATTTTGATTTACTGCAATTTCCTTGGGTGCATTTATTGGTGCAGGGTTGCAGGTTAGAGTTTGGGCACCCATATTCTCTGATAAGAAAATAAGGAGGGAGAGAACCAGTAAAGGTCCGAACCTTAATACATTGGTTAAAGATAGATTCCCCAATCTAAGTAAATTAGTGGGGAAAGAGGGTACATTTTTTTTTGCTTTTCCATTCATGATTTCCATAATTGCCGGATTTGAGATACGAGATAAAACCGTCCACATAAAAAACCAGCGAAATACCTTAATTAAGTATTTCTGTTTTCAATAATATGTTACAATAAAAAATCATGCCAAATTACATATATAGATAATATTTAATTTAAAAAATTTACTTATACTTGAAAGGCCTCTATCCGGATTAGGATAGAGGCCTTTTAAGCAAATAAAAAATGGTTATCTTATTGATTATTTTTTACTTCCGTATTTTTGGGGATCAAAAGCGATGGCGAAAGTAACTTCGTGCGTACCTGTTCCACTGGCATAGTTGCTAATTTCCTGGAGGGATAAATCGAAGGAATAGAAGAATTGAATATTAGCTGCTTTAGCCCCCAAAAGAAGACCTACTGCCCCTAAAGAACGATATGAAATACCAGTAATAAACTGATCATTTAACAAACCAACATTGAGATTCAGGTCTGCTTGAAAAGGTGCGTTTTTAATTCTCCTTAAAAAAACAGAAGGTTCTATAGAAACATTACTGGAAGACGATTTAATCTTGTGTCCAGCCAGTAACATATAGTAATCGAAAGGAGAAGATTTATTAACATCTACTATAGCTATATTATCGAGACGATTCCCCACAATATTAGAAAAAGTAACGCCTAAATAGGTAGGTCTTTCGTGACTTCCCTGTGTTACGGGGTTACCAAACCCAGCCATAACGGACAGTGCCACATCGAAACGACCGATACCTGCAACGGCATTTTCCGCTATAGGATCATTGAGATCATAATATTTATTTCCATTAGTAATATCGGCAAAGATGGCGGAACTTCTTAAGCGCAACTGTTGAAATTCAGTTGAAAAACCAGCGGACAGGAAAAAGTCTTCTTTAATATCAAAAAAGAAAGAGTAATTCACCATAGCCTTTGTTCTGGAGAGAAGGCCTGCATTTTCTGAAAGAACGCCAACGCCCAGGCCAAATTTATCTCCCAGAGGCCCGTTGTAGAGCGCATTTAACGATTTGGGACTATCTGAAATACCGGCCCATTGATAACGGCCATTTACTTGCAGCTGATGAAAGCCACGTAAGCCTGAAGCTGCTGGGTTCACCAACACTGGATTTACAGTATAGTGAGAAAAATTAGCTTCATCTTGAGCGAGTAAAGACCCTGAACAAATAAGAAGGAGCAAAAGGGGGAGAAATAAATTTTTCATGAATCTCAGATTAATATTTTAGCACTTTGGCGATAAATTAGTTTTCCCTTAACAGGGTAATAGAACCTTCCAATGGTTTATCGCCATTAAAGTCCAGGGTAAAATAATACACTCCTTGAGGTAAAAGCTCACCATTTATGGTTGTACCTTTCCAATCATTCCTATAATTTTTCTGATCGAGAACGAGTTGTCCCCAACGATTAAAAATACGAAGTTGATTTTGCTGGTATGCTGGGTCAAAGGTTACACAATTGATAATAAACTCCTCATTTAAGCCATCTCCATCGGGGGTAATCAGTTTGCGGTATTCTAAACAATCGAATCTTTCATCATTTACTTCAACGACAGATATAGCTGGATTAGGTGCGCATCCCCTGGAATCAGTTAACTGAAGGCCATAAATTCCCGGGCAAAGATTCAATAAAAACGAATCTCTTTTTCCAACAACCTGTGGCCAGGAGTAATAGTATGGAGGAAATCCACCGGTTGCGGAAGCGGTAATCTTTCCATCACAATTTCTATCATCGAGAGTTGGCGTCGCTTTAAGGGTAACTACAATAGGCGTTGGATCCTTTAAAGTATAGGTTTGGGTATATTTACAATTATTTCTATCCTCAACCTCTATGGAATAGGTACCCTGTGGAATTAAATTCAGGGAAGGACCTCGTACGCCATTATTCCAAACATACACATACGTAGAACCAGGAACTCCACCAGAAGCAGAAACCACAATAGAACCATCTCTTGCTGCAGGACATCCAATATCAATCACAGAGGCATTCAATTCTACTTTTGTAGGAGCAGTAGCGTTGATTTCTCTTGTTATGGTGCAACCAAGTGGATCTGAAATTTTAACCTGGTACATTCCTGCGGCTGCATTTTGAAATAAGGAAGCGCTACTTGCCAAATTACCATTGAGCAACCATTCATAAACAAAAGAAGTACTTCCGCTATTATTTTTTGCTGTCACTTCCAGAATGCCATCTTTATTAGAAAGACAGCTAACAACGAATCCATTATAATTAGAATTTGCCTTTACATTGGCTGTCAATATATTCTTAGCCTCTACATTATAAACCCTGACCACCTCGTTACCGGAAGCCTCTCCGATAATTACAGTATATACTCCTGACATAACATCAATTAGGTCTTTTGAGCTACTAATAGTGTCCCCTTTACTATTCACCCATCTAAATTTGTAAGGTGTTTTACCCCCTTGAACATCCAGAATAACAGATCCATTAAGATCTTCCGGACAATCACTTTTTGTGATAGCAGGTTTCGCAGAAAAAGTATTTACAAAGATGGGCGCTCCCACAAAAGTACAACCGTTGGCATCCCTTATTGAAGGAGTGTAACTACCTTCACAAAGACTAATCAATTGCAGACCCGTATTATTTGTATTCCAATTAACAGTGTAAGCGGCGGTGCCACCAGAAATAGATAAAACAATTCTACCTGTACATCCACTTTCCTCACTATCGTGTTTTACGCTAGCTTCAACAGTAAAAGGAGTAGGTGTTGAAATAGTGAACGAACCTTCTTTTTTGGTATTTATCGCGTCCTCCACAACATAATTAATAACACCGCCTCTAAGATTTTCCAGATTAAGAATACCATTTGCTGTATTGAAAACCCGACCATTTAAGGAAAGAGTTAATTTATAAGGGCTCGTTCCTCCACTTATCATCACTTTGGCTTTACCCGTAGTATCTCCTGGACAAAGAACACCTGTGGTAGTAACGTCGATATCAAGAGGCACCAATTTGTATTCAATATTAAAACAAGTATCTACAGGACAGGAAGAATTATCACTTACCTTCACGCAATACTTACCAGTTACCAAGGTTTCAATGGTAGAAGAAGTAGCCCCATTATCCCATAAAAAGGTGTAAGGTGGGGTACCGCCTAATACTGAAAGCGATATTTGGCCATTATTATTTGAAGGTGCCCCCGTAACATGAGTTATTGTTGGGGTTACTCTTGGTTTGCTTTGTTCTGTTAAAGTTACGGACAATGATAAGGTTGCATTTTGTGCATCGGTGACTGTCACTGAATAATTTCCAGGACCCAGGTTACTTAAATTTTGAACCGTTTGTCCGTTACTCCATTTGTAAGAAAATGGAGCAACTCCGCCAGACAGTGACAATGTTACGGAGCCAGTACTTGATCCTTCGCAGGGATTAACGACTACAGCGGGAGCAAATTGAAGTTTACGGACCATTTTGACGCAAATCTCCGCTCTACATGCTGTTGTATCCCTAACTATCAGGCAATAATTACCCGTATCAAGATTGGAAATATTCTTAGTAGTTGCTGTGTATGTCCCTGGACCTGTCCAATTATAGGTTACCAGGCCTTTTGTTCCCTGCACTGTCAAATCTATTGCTCCGTCATTTCCGTTATTTATATAGGTAGGTTGAACTGCTGAAATGGTTATACCATCCGTTTGCCCAACAGTAATTGAACGAAATAGTTGACACCCTGTTGCATCTGTTAAAGTAACATTATAATTATCAGGCGCAAGATTTGTTTGAATTGCCTGAGATGGAAGACCTTTATCCCAAAGGTAGGAATAAGTTGTTTCACCTCCTGTAACTGAAAGCTCGATCGACCCAGTATTTCTACCTAAACAAATGGCATCCACCTTTTGAATAGAAAGACTAAGATTCGACTGTTTAATAACCTGTGGCGTTGATACAATAGCACAACCCAATGCATCAGTAAGTGTTAATTGATAGGTTCCCAGAGGCACGCTTTTTAATTCAGGGGCAGCAGATAAACCGCCACTCCAGGCATAAGTATAAGGTTTTTGTCCACCAGTCACCACTGCCTTCAAGGTACCTAATTCTTGATTTGCACAACCTGCATCCGTTTTGGATATCTGAGAAATCAACGCAGTATCAGCACCTGTCACCACAAAAGTAGCGACAGCATTCAGAGGATTACCAACATTGGTTACAGTAACTGTATAAGTACCCTTTGCCACATTTTGTAAATCTTTTGATGTTGCCTGATTACTCCAAAGATAAGTAAAGGTTCCTGTACCTTCTGAAACCGAAATACTAATACCTCCTGTATTGGAACCAAAACAAGAAACTGATTTAATAGTAGCGCTTGGTGATATGACTGGTGGTACTAAGTTACCGGCACGAACGGTTCCCGGAATAAATTGATAAGGGATAGCCGTTTCGTTTTTATCTAAAATTTCTGTAGTAGCCGTTGGATCGTGGGTGATTCTGGATGAGCCATTTTCACTTAAAATAGTAAAGCATAAATTAAAAATCACCGTATTATTTGGCACAGATACTCCCGCAACATTTGGGTCTAACCATGAAAGTTTAATTTTTCCTGGAAGATTTGTTCCTGTTCCTGGTAACCCAAATTGTGATTCATTTAACCCAGCAAGATTAAAATCAGATAAAGTATCAAATTTTAATCTTATCGGATCATAAGCCAAACTAAACTCAAGACCAAGAATATCTTTAAAGTTTAATACGGAGATAGGCATGCAAACCTTATCGCCAACAACTCCAGTTGCGTCGCCGACTTTAACGGTAAAATCAGTCGTATTCACTAATCCCTCTATGAACACCTCGCCGTCTGTAAATCCGGGAGTAAGTTTATTTTGTAGGCTATCCAGGACTTCAAAATTACTCTTATTAAAGCGAATAGGCACTGGTCCAGCGCCTTGTGCGGTAAAACAAGCTTTAAAAAGAACTGTATTATTTACCACTGAAATACCCTTGGTATCTGAACTGACCCAAGACATTCTGATATTTCCTGCTACATTAGAACCTTGTCCGGGTAAACCGAAGGAATTAACGCTTAGATCTTGTAATCCAAAGCGAGTGACCGAGTCAAATCGTAATTGAGCAGCGTCATAAGTTAGTGTAAATTGTGTCGCTGATATTTTATTGAAACCTGATGCACTAATATCAATACAAATGGGCTCATTCGCTTCAACAGCCCCACCAGTAACCTTAAAAGTAGGCCCGTTTACTGAAGCACCACCACTACCTGGTTTACCTAGGGTAATCGTACCAGATTGCGTGGAATAGGGAAGAAGTAAATCTGAAGCGTTGATAATTTCACCTGTTGTAGGAATCGAAATGGAGGTATTCCCAGAAGAATCTCTCGCTGTGAAACATAGTTCAAACAGCGTAGCGCCATCAGCCAGCGTCGTCTTTTGGCCTCTGCTATCGAACCATCCTAAAATAAGTGAGCCAGGTCTGTTTAAACCATCTCCTGGTTTTCCTATAGCAGATTCTTCAAAACCTCCGGGAGACAAAGTACTATTAAAATTCCTAATTGATTTGAACAATAATTTAGTTGAATCATAATTCATTTTAAATTGTAACCCAATAATATCTTTGAATCCTTCTATGGTAACGGGAACACAAACTTCGGAACCAAAACCAACAGAAGCATTTCCCACTAAAACCTTAAAATTATCAGAAGTGGTTGTTCCGCCGGCACCTACAGTAATTTGACCTTGTCTGCCTTCAAAAACAACTTCTCTGTTACTTGAATCTATAATTTCTGCTATTGCATCGAAAGTAATATTGGTTGTTCCATCCGTTTGTCCGGCTGCGAAACAAACCTGAAAGATCGAAAGATTATCTGCAAGGGTTACTCCTTTTGCTTCGTTATCAAACCATGAACATTTAATTTTTCCCAATGGATTTGCACCACGTCCTGGCATACCAAATTGTACGGTATCGAGTCCAGGAACCTGAAAATTTCTCAATGAGGTGAAGGTTAACAAGCTGGAATTATAATTCATGGTGAACTCCATACCAGCTATTTTAGTAAAGTTTTGAGTATTCACATTCAAGCAAAAACTTTCCCCTTTCGCCACTGATTTGTCCTCAATGTCCAATATAAAGTTTCCCACATTACCCGTGGAACCCCCACCTGTACTTCCACCGCCAGTGCTTCCGCCGCCCGTACTTCCACCACCTCCAGTGCTTCCACCACCTGTGCCACCTGCCCCAATGATGATAACAGGCGCATTTACTGTACTGGGAACCAAAGCCTCTGATAGATTTATGATTTCAATATTATTAACTCTAATAGTGTCTTGTGCATCAGCATTCACCGCGGTAAAGCAAACTTGAAACAAGGTACTTGCAGCAGGTATAGTGATTCCCTTTAATTGGTCATCGAACCAAGCCATATTTAGCTTAGCAGATTTACCGTCAGGTGCCACAACATTATTAAAAGCACCAGACAAACCGGATGCTGCCGGATTAAATGCCTGCACTCTGCTGTAGGTTAATTTTTGAGGATTGTAATTTAACGATAACTGAACGCCAATTAAACTGGTAAAATTAGTTACCGTCACATTTGAACAAAAAGCAGCCCCTTTAGCCACTGTAGTATCTTTAATAGCTATGTTTAACGTTTGCGCGTTTAAGAAATGACTGAAAATTAAAAGCCCAAAAATAAGAACCTGGCTAATTGTTAACTTCATAAAAATCGGTTTTGGAATGAATGCTTAAATAAAAATGCAGCAAGAAAGCATCAATTTGCTGGCATATATATGATTTGTTGATTTGACTGAAAATTACCTTGTTTAATTTGCAAATTATAATAGCCCCTCGCTGGAAAATCAGAAACGGGCATTTGCAGAAATTGATCACCAGAGCCAATTTTATTTAACCATCGTTTTATTACACTGCCTCTTACGTCAGTTAGAGTGTATTCTACTGTACCCGGAACAGACGAAAACCAATTGACCGATACTTCACCTGAGGAAACTGGATTGGGATAAACTTTGTCTATCCTTAACTGGTCTGAATCTATACCTGCTGCGGAAGAAGTTGCCCCCATTTTTAAAACAACGAAACCATCCACATAGAATGCAGTCACCGCTTTGTAGGAGCTATCAGCCGTTTCTCTTATATTGGTAGGTGTGTCAACGAAAGTGATAGGAGATTTAAGACCTCTCAAACCTTTCACCTTAAAATAAAGAGAAAAAATAGATTTTTTATCGGGCAATGTCACCCCTTTCAACGACTCGTCAAACCATTGGAAGCTAAGTACTCCTTTCGATTTTGAAACCAAGCCAAAATGATCATCTAATTTTAATGGTAACCCAAAATTTCCAACACTATCTAAAACAAGTAATGTTGAATCCCAAGCCACATTAAATTGTGTACCCACAATAAATTTGAAATTACTTACTTGAATATCAGCTTTATACACATCAACGTTTGCCATAATTGAATCTTTTGGTGCCCAATAAGAAACATTCTGAGCAACCATGTGATTCAGACCTACAAAACTCAATAATAAACTAACATACACAGATAACAACTTACTCATTTTCTAAATTTTAATTTAACACAATGAACCAAAACCATTACAAAATTAAGGAAATAAGTTAATAAATATGACCATTTGTGAGTTATTCAAATTTGACCATTTTAAGCGTCCTTTTATACTCTGCAGATTCTATGGTAAAATAATAAATACCGGAAGAATGAAAGGTATTTTTTTCAAAATCCAGCACATGTTCCCCTGCACTAAACCATTGATTTGACTGCTTGATTAATCTTCCGGTAACATCAGTAATACTCCATTTCACTAAACTTTGAGTAGGAATTTGAAACCAAACATTGGTAGTTTCCGTAAAAGGATTCGGGAAATTTTGCTTTACTTCCGTAAAATCAATCGATTTACTTTTTTCTATCCAACCTAACTCTAAACGCAATAAATCATTATTTATATATGCCTCAGGGGACATAAATCTGGAATTTAGAGAAATGGCGTCTTTAATAAAGCCATCCATTTTAGCTTTAAGCACAATGGTAGTCAGCGCTGTATCGGTAGTGCTTCCATTCCAGCTGGCCGTTAGCAGACCATCCTGAGGGAAAAATCCAAAAAATTCTTTGGACGCCAGACCTTGTTTCATTTCAACCAAATCAAACACCTTTTCATCGAATTGCAATGCAAATTGGAATCCTTCCAGACCCTTTGTATTTTTTAATAAAATTGGAATTTCAACTAACTGACCTGCCTCAAAAAATTCATTTTCTAAAAATAAATTCCAGGTTCCCTTTTCCTCACCACTTCTTATTCCAGGAGCCACCGGACCATTAATTTGTGCTGAACCATTTACATCTCCGATTTTAATACCTATAAAATCAGCCCTTTTGTGCCCATCAATGGGATTATAAGAAACCTCTTCAGGGAAAGGTGTTTTCCATGGGTTATTTGAATCCGGGAAAACGAAAGAGGAGCTAACAAACCGCCAGCTTTCATTAAACTGAAAAGCTAAATCAATGCCAAGAATCAACTTTCTTAACTGAATCAAATCGATGGTACTCAGTGTTTTTGAATTATTTACATCGGCCGCTATAATTTTATAGGGCGAATTAAAAGGCTCTACGTTTAAAATATGCTTGCTTATCAGCACTAAATCGAAAGTAGTTATCCCATTTAAAAAACCTCTGTTAAGCGAGGGCTTAACAGTATAATTTCTATTTAAAGTCAGGGACGGAATAGAATATCTTCCATCGATGGCAGTATTCACTGTCGATGTAGAGGTACCTGACAGTCTTACTGAAACACCCTCGAGTCTTGCTTGATTTTCATTAGTAATAACTCCTGAAATAGATGCAGAACCACTACCTTTGCAAATGTTAATGTTATCTTCCACATTGATATAAGTGGTACAAAAACTGTGATTTCCTTTGTTATCCCAGGCATGAATTTCAACAAAAACCAAGCCTACTGTGTCCGAACACATTAAGGTTATAGAAGTGGAATCTTTATTAAATGGGACACCTACTCTATTGATAGAATAATGGGTAATTTGATTCTGCTTGTTATTCTGGGCATTAACTGCTCCCTGACCATTACAATCAAATACAGCAGCACTTATGAAATCTGAAGCCCAGACGACCATCATCCCCTCTCCATCCAGTCCAGGCATCAATCCAGTAACCACGCCATTTAAACAAAGCGGAGTTGTGGCTATTTTATCTGCAACAATGAAAGGAATTCTATTTATGGCAACATTACCACAACCATCTCTTACTGACACCAAAAGATCATGCTTTCCTTCAGGTAAATTTTTCAATTTCACACTCCCAGTTGCTAAAGAATCTGTAGTCATACTGGTGCTTGCCGCTAAGGTCCAATCAGATTGAAAGGTGATAGGTGCGGCTACTGCGGTACCCTGATTTAATGCCACACTTACAGCGGTTATCGTTAGATTACTTTTACAGAGATCAGCCACTTTGAAACGTACATCAATATTTGCTAAACAAGTATTGGGAAAAGTAGGAAAAGTATCTGGCGTCGGTATTGTTACGATAGGTGGGGTTGAATCAAATATTTTAACTATCTGCGTATATTGGTAAGAAAAAGCCGGCGTGGAATCT
>JANQZX010000026.1 GCA_030728245.1 Saprospiraceae bacterium
TTAAGTGCTGTTTGGTTTTGAGTACCAATTGGTTTTCTCAAGTCAAGCATAGCCTTTCTAGTATCCGTTGAACTATATAAACTTCTTAAATTAGGATCTACAAAATCTCCAATTTGTGAACTGTAATATAATCCATGACTTTCCGAGTTATTAACCAATGAAAATCTTACAGCAAAAAGAATTTCTTTATTATATTCCTTTTTAGGATCAAAAACATCAGCAACGGTAGGCATTAATACAAAATCTCCTGAATTTATTACTTCTCTTAAAACAGTTATTGCATCATTATACTTCTTTTGAGTAAGATAAACTTTACCAAGTAAACCTTTAGCTGCACCCGATGTTACTCGTCCTAAATCAATTGCTGCATAAGATTTCGGTAAATTTGTTGTTGCAAGTTTCAAATCATTTTCAATAGCTGCATACACCTCATTCACACTATTGCGAATATTTAAACGTGACTCTTCCGTAGTCTGGACTTTCAAAACTAAAGGTACCGGCCCCCAAAGTTGAACCAGATGAAAATAAGATAATGCCCTTATAAATTGAACCTCACCCTGATATTGTTTGCTCAGCGTTGAATTCATAGTAACATTAGGTATATTATCTAAAACCATATTACACCTATAAATATTCAGGTAAAGTCTGCGCCAGACATTTTCAAAAATGGTATTATCAGAGCCAGCCAGGAAACGATCCACGTTATATCTTAATCCCGAGTTGGCAGAGGGATCATTATCAAAAGTATTATCGCCTCTATACTCGGTCATATCCATAAAGTCCCTGCCACCATATAAAGCACCACTTTGAAGGGAGGCATAGGCCGCATTAACCCCATTTAGAATATCACCAGGAGTTTTATAAAAATCATTCACATTGGGCTGAGATTCTGGCGATAAATCTAAAAAGCCTTCCTCGCAGCTACTGGTAAAAAGAATAATAAAGAAAAAAGAAAGTATATTTTTCATCGTTAAATATGTTTAGAATCAAAAATTAGTTGTTTAATACCCATTTAAATTAAAAGGTCATGTTTAGGCCAAAAGTGTAAGTGCGAGCCAGTGGGTAAGAACCGTAATCTTCGCCTGGATTTAAGGCACTATCAGGTCGGCTATTAACTTCTGGGTTATAACCAATATAATTTGTGAACATAAAAGGATTTAATACACTAACATAGGCGCGTACATTGCTCAATCCTACCTTTCTCAAGATACCTTTAGGTAAGGAATAACCTAAGGAAATATTACGAATTCGCATAAATGAACCATCATCCAAATGCCAGTTAGACGTTTGACCATTTGAACCGGTAGCTAATCTATTTGCTCTGTTTGTTTGACCATCGCCAGGTTGAGATTCAGAAATCCAACGATTTAAAGAAGGTCTGACCAAGTTCATATTTCCCTCAATATTGTATATATAACGGCTCATTAAATGTAGAATTTCTGCGCCTTGAGAGCCCTGTAAAGAGATATTAAAATCAATTCCTTTATAATCTATATTGAGAGATGATCCGTAAGTGAAATCAGGAAAATAACTTCCTTGTATTTGACGATCTGATGAAAAATCAATTTTGCCATCTCCATTTACATCCACAAAACGGAAATCACCTGGTTTAGCATTAGCAACGCGAGGATATTTATCAATTTCCGCTTGATTATTAAAAACGCCATCATAAACCGGATTATAATAAGAACCAATTTCCTCTCCTGGCTTGGTAATCCATAGAGTTACGCCAGTTCCACCTGCTGTTAATATTTGCGGTACGCCTTCTGCTAAACTGATAACCTTATTATTATTTGTTGAGAAATTAGCAGAAAAAGAAAAACCAAAATCCTTTGTTCTTTTCTTTACAGTCAAAGATGCTTCAAAGCCATTATTTTCTACTTCTCCAATATTTCGTAATTCTGTACTAAAACCTGACGCCAAAGGAACGGGCACATTAAGAAGTAAGTCAGTTGTATTTTCTTTATAAAAATCCAATTCCAAATATAAGGCGTCTTGAAAAAGACCTAACTCAACACCAAAATCAATACTTCTTGTTTTTTCCCAACTTAAATTTGGATTAGAAGATGTGCTTGGTGCCAAACCGCTACTTAATGTGGTACCACCAAAAATGTAATCATCATAACTAAGTAAACCAACGGAGCCATAATTAGGTATTTGGAAGTTACCCGTTATACCATAGCTTGCCCTTAACTTTAAATTACTTATAGTTTTGATATCAGCCATAAAAGGCTCTCCAGAAATTCTCCATCCTGCCGAGGCAGATGGAAAGTAACCCCACTTATTATTTTTTCCAAAGCGGGATGAACCGTCTGCACGCATAGAGGCTGTAGCATAATACTTGTTTGCATAATCATATTGAACTCTTCCAAAACCAGAAAGTAAAGACCATGCTTCCTTAAAAGTACGTGCACGAGTTATTTGTCCCGCAGCATTTATAGTTTGTACTAAATCGTTTGGATAATTTGTAGCTTCGATATAACTAGAGGAAAAGTTCTCCATTTGGCTGGAAAAACCTGCTATGGCTGAGAAAGTGTTTTTCCCAAAAACCGTGCCGTAATTAAGTGTATTTTCAACTAACCAATTGGTAGAAAATCTAGTTTGTGAAGTACCAATAGGTGCTGAAAAACCTTTCCGACCTCTTGTTTCAACCGTTGAAGGACGATAAAAATCACGATTGAAATTATTAATATCACCCCCAACAGATATTTTATAACTTAGATTTTTAAGTAAATCATAGCTTGCATACATATTTCCCAATACTCTGTTATGGTCCATGTTATCTTGTACTTCATTAGCAATAGCTACAGGATTCAAGAAATCTGTCATGGCGAATCCCCAGGCATTTCCACCATAGTTATACGAACCGTTTTCGTTGTAAACTGGCCAGATAGGAGATATACTTAAAGCTAAACCAATCACCCCCTGGTCAAACCAAGGCCCCTCCGAATTAACCAAATCGTGTTTTGTCAGGGTAGGATTAAGACCAAAACCTGCCTTAAACTTTCCTGAATTTATGTCCATGTTAAAACGACCACTGTAGCGTTTAAATCCAGAACTAATAACAATACCCTCTTGATTCATGTATTCTCCTGATGCATAATATTTTACAACGTCGTTTCCACCACTAATAGAAACGGAATGATTTTGTATTGGTGCTTCTCTAAAAATTTCGTCTTGCCAATCCGTATTTGTCAACCCGCTCGTATTACTTAAATATGGCTTTACCTGGTCAGGAATTAAAATACCTGGTTGATTGGGAACATTTTTTGCTCTGGTGGCATTATCATCTGTATCTTTTCCCGCCGGGAACCTATCCCGATAAGCATTATTTCTTCCCTCCGCATTGATTAATGACCATTCGTAAGCATTTAACATATCATACCTCTTAAGCGTCTCCTGTCTTCCATAATAAGTATTGTAAGACACAACGGGTTTACCTGAATTACCCTTTTTAGTAGTAATTATGACTACGCCATTTGAACCTCTTGAACCATAAATAGCAGCAGCTGATGCATCTTTTAACACTTGAATAGATTCAATATCAGTCGGATTTATCGTACTTAGAATATTTATGGGTTGTTCCGCATAACTACTACCAGGGTTATTAGCACCCAAGCCTCTATTATTGTCATTTGAAATTGGAACACCATCAATAACATATAATGGATCGTTTCCTGCAGTGATAGAACCAACGCCGCGTACGCGAACAGATAATCCAGCACCAGGAGAACCTGATGTTTGTTGTACCAGGACACCTGCTAATTTTCCTGTTAAAATCTGGTCAATACTGTTTACGGGTACATTTTTAATTTCATTTGCTGATAAAATAGAAACCGCTGTGGTTAAATCCTTCTTTTGTTGTTGTCCATAGCCAATAACAACCACTTCGTCAAAGAGAGAAATATTCTCATCCAGCAAAACATTAATTTCTGTTCTACCCCCAATATTTTCCTCCTTATTCAAATAACCAATATGAGAATATACAATTACGGTTACCTCTTTAGGAATCTCAAGGGTGTACTTACCATTAATATCTGTAACCGTACCTATGGAAGTACCTTGTGCTTGAATATTTACACCAACGAGGGGTTCATTTGTATTTCCATCGCTGACAGTTCCCGAAATAGTTCTTTGGGCGAGAACCAATGAAGTAGAAAAAATGGAAAGGAAAAGAATTAAATTCAGTCCTTTACTAACTCTAAAAAATCTAATTAGCTTCATAGTAAAATAATTTGGGTTAAAGTAAAGCCCAAAATTATCCGCACAATATTATTACCTTACCTGAAAAATATTAAGTTTAGGTTAACCTTATCGAAGTTTTATTCATTTAAGTTAAATTTATGAAAAGCTCTATTTTTATTCCTTACATATATTCTTTTATGAAAATAAATGGATATTTCCAATTTAGTCAAAAATGGAAAAGAACAAAATTATTAATTATATCTCAGAAGTAGATGATTGATAATTCGGTTCAAATATTTTATAAAACCTCTAAAAATCATCCTTGAGCCAAATAACTCACCAAGTTTACATGGAAAATGAATTAAATGCTAAAAAAATAGTCTGAAAAATTGCTCCTAAACCTTAGTTACAATTTAAAGCCTTGAATTAAGAAAAAATTAATACTAAATTTATTTTAGTTCATAACAGAGAAGTAATTTGCGTATTTTAAAAATAATCAATTCTAAATGCTCTTTTATGACCTCATTTAAACCTTATTTATTTCTCTTTTTTTGGTTATTTGTTGTACAAATAGTCTTCGGACAATCCATTTCAGAGAAATTTCTTGTTAAGCCGTACTTACAATTTGGTTCACAAACTGGCATATTTGTTTTATGGGAAACCAGTGAGCCCGCCACCACCCAAGTTGAATTTGGAGAGGCCCGATATCTTGCAAAAAAAGTGGAACTAGATCAACAGGTATCCCTTCAAGGTTTTCGCCAAATGCATGAAGTGTCCCTGTCAAATCTCAAAACAGAAACAAATTACTTTTGGCGTACCAAGTCCATCACTGGAACTGGTGATACCATTTTATCTGATATATATACTTTCAAGACGAACATAAAAGATAGTAGTGCCTTTATGTTTGGATTAGTGGGAGATACGCAAAAAAATAACCGAACACCATGGGCATGGGGAAAAGTAGCTGAAAAATTATGGGGTGACCGTCCAAATTTCGTCGTTCATGCTGGAGATGTTGTTGATAAAGGTCGTCGAAAAAGTGACTGGTTACAAGATTTTTTTCCAAATGGTCATATTTTAATGAGTCGCGTTCCAGTGTATACCGTTTTGGGGAATCACGAAGAAGATTCTCCTTTATACTATCAATATATGGTTGCTCCGCCACCCGAGTATTTTTATACCTTTAAATATGGTAATGCTCAATTTTTCATGATTGACAGTAATCGGGATTTAAAGGAAGGATCGGAACAATATGATTGGTTGGAATGGGAACTGGCAAAATCAGATGCGACATGGAAAATAGCCATTCACCATCATCCCCCTTACTCTTCTGATTCAGATGACCATGGAAATACTGCAACCGCACTTTCTACCCTTGGAGTGTCGAATGTTAGAAATTTGGTTCCCCTTTACGAAAAATATGGTTTAGATTTTTGTCTGTTTGGTCATACTCATTTATACGAAAGAAGTTGGCCTATCTTAGAACAAATGGTTAATACAAAAAAAGGAGTTATTTATATCAATTCCGGGGGTGCTGGAGGAGGACTTGAAGCTTTTGCCCCTACTAGAAGCTGGTTTACCTCAGAGCTTGAAGTTACGCATCATTACTGTACATTCTCTATTTTTGGTAATCAATTGATTTTTAAAGCTATTGATCACGAGGGTCGACTTTTCGATACTTTTCAAATGCAAAAAGATGAATCTGAAAATACACAAGCCAGCGTAATTCAACCTCCGGCCGTTAAAATTTCAGCCTCCGCCACTCTTTTTGAGGATATATCAACCGTTTCCATGAGTTCAGCCTTTGAAAATTTAGAAATTAGATATACCCTTGACGGAAGCGAACCGAATAAATCCAGTTTGCTTTATTCAGCGCCTTTCACTATTAATAGAAGTGCGTTAATACATGCCAAAGCTTATACTAAGGAAGGTTTTTCAAGTAGAAAAAGTAGTTTAATCTTAAAAAAATCTGGTCTTCAACCTGCAATTTCAGTTAAAGGCGAAGTCAAAGGATTAAAATTCAAATATTACGAAGGAGAATGGAATCACATACCAGACTATACTTCCTTATTACCTGTATTTGAAGGAATAGCCAGTCAGGTAAAGTTATCGGATATTAAACACAGGGAAGACTATTTTTCATGTACTTATGAAGGCTTTGTGAACATTCCCTCTTCAGGTTTACATACTTTTTACCTCAACTCAGATGATGGCTCTAAGTTATATCTGAATGGGGCATTACTCATCGACCACGATGGAGATCATAGTAGCATGGAAAAAAAAGGAGAAGCTTTACTGCAAGCGGGAAAACATAGGATAAGAATAGAATATTTTGAAAAAAGTGGTTCACAAGATTTGGAAGTAGGTTTGATTGATTCAAAACTAGGTCCGGTACCATTTACACCATTTCAATTAAGCCATCAGAAATAATATACTTATGTTTAGGAGCCGTGTATCAGACTATTTATTTTAGAGTATTTTTCATTTTCTATAACTTTATCTGAGTTAGTTCTCTATAGAATAGAATCCGACGTTTAATTCCTAAAAACTAATATGAAGAGGGAGGTTGAAAATATCCAACCTCCCTCTTCATTTAAATATTCAATTATCAATAAACCCTGCTTACTCTTGAGATGAATTCATTTGCCTCCGGATAATTTGGGACGGTCATCTTTTCAGCATCCCATAACAAGCGAATTCTACCTGGATAATCATAAGGAGCCCAGGAATCAGGTGTTTTACCGGCCTGTAATTTCTTTACATCGTAGCATCTGATAGCCAAATTAGCTATAAGTAAAGTTTCAGTGAGAGGAACAGCATCTTCGAAAGGAGATGAGGCCTTTCCAAGACCTTTACAAGCGTTTACCCATACCATTTGGTGTGAACCAGTATAGCGGGGTAAAAATGGTTCAGGTTTCTCTACTTTTTTCTGCTTATCCTTGAAAAGCAGTACTGGGTTTTCACCATACATATCACAAAGAATTTTACCTTTTTCCCCTTCAAAAAGAGCGCCACCATCCCATGAGCCAAAAGGTTCATTTTCACCTAATTCTTCGGGTCTCATAGGTTTAATGCCTCCATCGTACCAGAAAAGATCTACTCCGGGAAAGGTAAATTTAACCATGGAAGAAGGGGGGCAACTATCGGGATAATTAGCCTCAACAAAATCTCCTGACCAAACTGTTGTTGCACTGGCTTCAATAGCCGTTGGGTATTTCAAATTCAATGCACGGTAAGGGACTTGAAAAATATGGCACCCCATATCCCCAAGAGAACCTGTGCCAAAATCCCACCAGCCTCTCCATTTAAAGGGAAGATAAGCCTTATTATAGTCGCGGTATGGAGCGGGGCCTAACCATAAATTCCAATCTAAAGTATTTGGAACCGACTCCTTCTGTACTGGAGTAGGAACACCTTGTGGCCAAACAGGACGATTTGTCCAAACATGTACCTTTTCTACCTTACCAATGACACCTGACTGAATATATTCAGCAATAACAGCATTGCAGTCCAACGAAGCACCTTGATTTCCCATTTGGGTTACCACTTTACTTTTTTGGGCAGCAACGAGTAATTGTCTGGCTTCTCCTATATTATGGGTTAACGGTTTTTCAACATAAACATGCTTACCTAAATCCATCGCTAATAAAGCTGCCGGAGTATGGGTATGATCAGGCGTTGCTATCATAACCGCATCGATATTCTTATGTTCAGCTTCAAACAATTTCCGAAAATCCTTATAAAGAGGGACCTTTGGAAATTCCTTCAAGGTGTTTTCTGCTCTTTTAGTATCTACATCACAGAAAGCGACTAAAGTTTCAGTGCCTTTGGTACTTCTGATATGGTCTTCGGCACGTCCACCAATCCCAATATAGGCAATATTGAGTTTATCACTTGGAGCTTTATACCCCTTTCCACCTAAAACATATCGAGGAACGATGGTAAAGCCAATTGCAGCCGTCGAAGCCTGTTTAATAAAAGTTCTTCTGGAATTATTCTGTTTATTTTTCATATTATAGATTATGAATTAAATGTACAAAAACTGATGTTAATATCAAATAAATATTTGTGTGGTATTGTGCCTCCAGGGGCCAAATGGTATGATGAACCATTTTGTGCCGCCAAGGGCCAAATAGCAAGAGACATGTGACCCCTTCGGGGTCAGGATATTATGAAAATCGACCCTGAAGGGGTCGCATGTTTATAGGATTTTATCCCGCCAGGGACCATAAGGTACAATGAAACATTTTAT
>JANQZX010000027.1:0-5308 GCA_030728245.1 Saprospiraceae bacterium
TTTTTTCACCGCATAAATGCGGTAATAAAGTTATGTTTTCACCGCATAAATGCGGTGATTATGTATATGCATTATTTCCGACGGGTCGAAGTGGAATGTATAAAATAAATACAGGGGCTTGGCGTGAATCGGGTATGCAAGTTACTTCTGGTCCAATGGGAAGAGAAATCATTCATTTTGAAGCACCAACTTACGAAATTTTAGAACTGTGAATACGTCATAGCATTGTAGACTAAATTAGCAAAAAACTATTTATTTAAAAAAAAAGACTATAAAAAATAAAAACAAATATTTATATTTGAAATATTAAACAGATACTCTCTTAGGAAAAGTACAGTTTAGTTTGAAGATGTAAATTTAAAACTATAAAATAATACGTCTAATAAATTAATAAAATAAAATAAATATGGATAACAAGACAGTACCCGGACAAGAATTCCAAAATAATGGTACCTATTCTAATAACGATTTTCAAAGCGGTTTTAGTTCAAGCAGTAAAAAAACGATTATAGAAGGACAGGAAGAAACCTCCTCAAGAGAAAATCCTAAGAACTTGAATGTGCTTGTTGGATTTTTAGTGACATTTTCTAAAACGGAAATAGGGGAATATTGGGAACTTCGCGAGGGTAATAATTCTATAGGTTCGTCAGCTGAAAACAGTATTGAACTTTCAGAAAAGCATGTAAGCGGTAAACATGCTAATTTGAATGTGAGTAAAGATGCCTCGAATAATTCATGGAAATTTCAAATAGTAGACTTAAGTTCTTCCAATGGAACAGAATTGAACGGTTCACGTTTACCTATTTATTCAGGGGTTGAATTAACCAATAACGACAGAATAAAAATTGGTGAATATACCTTGGTATTAATTGCTGCAGATAAATTTGTAATGAACCTTTTCAAGAGCGATAAATTTCAAGGAACAACACAAAACATCAGTTATGATTCCAGAGACTATTTTAGTTCTAACGATAATTCAACAAGAGCAAGTTATTAATTTAAATCAATAAAATTATGGCTAATGTTACACTTATTGGAACAAACGGAACCTATATTTTTGATCCTGAAAACAGAGAGAGTTGTTTGGGAGAAGGCGGTATGGGAAGGGTTTTCAAGGGAGAAGAAAAAGAAACAGGCAGAAAAGTTGCGGTAAAGGTTCTTTTTAAAGAGTTCACTTCCAATGAAAACAATATTGAGAGATTTAAAATTGAATCTACTGTTAAGATTAGGCATAAAAACCTTATCGAAATGATTGATTTTATAGAGGATGGAGGTAAATTTCACATAATTAGTGAGTATCTTGAAGGTGAAGTTTTGAGCGACAAACTATTAAAATTAATTAAAAATGGTCAGACTGTAGGTGTTGATTATGCAAAAAGAATAATCTTAGGGATAGCGGAAGGACTTGAAGAATTGCATAAAAACAAGATCATTCACCGGGATATCAAGCCTTCTAATATCATGTTACTTGACGACGGAAATATTAAGTTATTTGATTATGGTGTAATCAAAAAGAGTGATGAAGTAATAAACAAGCTTACCCGAGATGGTTCATTTGTGGGTAGTTATCAGTATGCTTCCCCTGAACAAATTCGAAACGTTGATAAAAACGCGATCAACGAGAGTACTGATGTTTATTCATTAGGTATTACCCTCTATGAACTCCTGACGGGTCAGGTGCCATTTGATGGTATTAGTGAATGGGAAATAATGGAAAAGCATACTAAGGAAATTCTTCCGACTCATTCTAATATAAATAAAGGATTTTACAACCTTATTACAAATGCTACTGCCAAGGAACAAAAGCACCGCTATAAGACAATAACCGCATTTAAAGATGATTTGCTCAAACTTCCTTACGGAATTGTTAATCTAATCAAGAACGAGTGGTGGCAAACTAAGAATTTTAAACTGGGAGGAGCTGCAGCTGCAATTATTTTAATTTGTGGGGTTTCCATTACTATGGTAAGGTATAATAGCAATAAGAGAGAATACAATAAAAATTTTGAAACTGCAGAAAATTTTTATTCCGTTGCGCGATATGATAGTGCCAAGGTATACTATGACAAAGCTTTGGAATACATTAACAATGACAGTACAATGAATAAGGCAGAAGCCCTGCGCATTTTTATCCCTGCAATTAAGGATTTTTACCAGGCTAAATACAATAAAGCATTTGAACAATTAAAGAAAGCTGCAGATTTGGGATTGGTAGATGCTAATTATTACTTGGGCGAAATGACTTTCAATGGTCAGGGTATAACTAAAAGTTATAAAGAAGGTTTCAAATTTACCAATAAAGCTTTGGAAGGAGGATTTAAAATGGCAAATATGCGAATAGCACTTGCTTATGAATACGGTTATGGAGTGAAAAAAGATAAGAATAAAGCTGATAAATATTTCTTAGAAGCCTTAGAAGGAGTGAAAAAATTAGCTGACAATGGAGACCCAGAAGCATTAGGAAATATAGGTTATATGTATTTAAATGGATCTGGTATAGTCGAAAACAATAAGTTAGCTTACGAATATTACCTTAAATCTGCAAATACCGGGTATACATATTCAATGAATATGATTGCAGCATGTTATCTATTCGGTTATGGTGTAGATAAAAATATCAATGAAACCATAAAATGGTTAGAAAAATCAGCAAATATAGGAAACCCTCAAGCTCAGAATAAATTAGGGCACCTTTTTATATTTGGTGATAACGACGAGATTAAAATAGATGTAAATAAAGGTGTAGAATTAATTAAAAAAGCCGCTCATCAAAATTATTCACCTGCTTTGAATAGTCTAGCGAATTTATACTTTGATGGCGAATATTTACCTAAAGATTATAAAAAACACTTCGAACTCGTTAATAAAGCATTTAAGTTTGATGAGGGAAATTATAATGCAATCGAAAATTTAGGTGATATTTACCAATTTGGAATAGGAACCGAGATTAATTATAAAAAGGCAGAAGATTTTTACCAACTAGCACTTAAAACCAATGGTTTACGGTCAAATAATTACATAAATATTGCTAAACTTTACCGTAAAGGTGGTCCAGGATTAAAGAAAAATGAGTCAACTTTTGTGAAGTACTTAATAATAGCTGAAAAGAAAGGTAATATGGATGCTACAGCAATGTTGGGTGATTATTATAATGAAGTGGGTAATAGGTATTACTATAAGGGTGATTATTCGACTGCTAAAAAATATTATAGAATGGCTGCCAATAAGGGTGATAAAAATGGTAAATATAATGTTAGATATATGAATAAATACTATCCTTATTATTAATGCAGAATATTATTCTATATGGTAAAAACGGGTCTTATCAATTTTTTCCTTTTGATAGTAGAAATGTCATTGGTGAAGGTGGTATGGGCCGCGTTTTTAGAGGAACTGATCAAAATGGTAACCTGGTAGCTATTAAGGCTATATATGCTGAATTGGTAAAAAAGCCGTCTATAAAAGATAGGGGCGAAATAGAGGCACACCTGCGTTTTCAACACCCTAACCTGATTCAGATGCTCGATTATTGTGTGAGTGAGGAGGGAAGAGTGCATATCATCAGTAAGTTTGTAGATGGTGTTTCTTTTCCGCAATACATAAAGTCGATTAATGGTAACTCTATAGCCAACAGGAATGAGATATTTAGGCATACAATTTCTATTCTTGAAGCATTGCATTTCTTACATCAAATGGGAATAGTACATCGTGATGTGAAGCCAGATAATATTATGATTACCAGAGCCAATGAGGCAGTATTAATGGACTTAGGAGTTGCTCGTGCTTCAAATGGGAAAAGGCTTACCAATGCAGGTGTGGTGATTGGTACTCCTTATTATTCGGCACCGGAACAAATAAAAGGTGAAAATAACAAAATAAGTGCAACCACTGATATATATGCGACAGGTATTACTCTATATGAACTACTTACTGGTAATCCTCCTTTCGAAGGTAGCAGTCAGTTTGACGTCATGGAAATGCAGGTAAAAAAAACAATTCCGGCTCACTCAGCCTTACCATTAGAGATTTATAAAATTTTAAAAAAAGCAACCCAAAAAGAACAATCTAGAAGATATCAAACGTCACCTGAATTTATTGAAGCATTGCAAAATATGTTTGAGCGTAAAAATTGGTGGAATCGTTTGTTTTCATAAATAAGACTTAAAATGGATAATTATAGTTATAAAATAGCCGAAAGTATTGGTGGTAGGAGAGAACAACAGGATTTTTCCGGGATGACTACCACAAAATTCGGACTTCTTGTCGTAGTATGCGATGGTATGGGAGGTGCCAAAGGGGGTGCTACCGCTTCTAGGATGGCGGTAAATATTATTTTAGAGGAAATTCGAAATAATAATTTTAATACTCCAACTGCTGCACTTCAACAGTCTATTATAAAGGCCAATTCCGAAATATTCTATCGATCTCATCACGATGAAAATTGCCGGGGGATGGGTACAACAGTGACAGCAATAATTTTGCAGAAAGAAAAGGCTGTTGTAGCTCATGTTGGTGATAGTAGAGTGTATCAGCTAAGAAAGTCTGATTTTTTGGGTAAATCCATGCAAAAAGTTTTTCGTACTGATGACCATTCCAAAGTTTTCGAATTAGTAAAACGTGGAATTCTGAATGAAGAGCAAGCTAGAGTATCAGATGAATCGAATGTTATTTTAAGAGCCTTGGGTATAAAGCCTGAGGTAGCAGTTCAAATAAAAGACAATTTACCATATTTAAAAGGAGATCGTTTTTTACTTTGTACAGATGGTGTGTGCGGTGCAATTCCTGAAAGTGAATTACTGGAGTTATTAAATACAAAGAAAGATGTTGAATATACCGTTCAAAATTTAATAAGAGAAATAGACCAAAACGGATTTAGGGCAGGAGGTGGTCATGATAACCTTACAGCAGCTATCATAGAATGTAAAGCAAACTCAATTTTAAAATCAAAAATAGATATGAATACAAAAATAACAATTACTTCTCTTGCTACATTAGTGTTAATTTTAGGTAGTTATATTGGATATACTAAATTGCAAAAGCCTTTAATTACTGAAGCAGAGTTGACGAAGCTAAAAAATGAAATTCAAGATTTAAGAGTGCAAGTAGAAAAAGATAGTATTCAAAAACTTGAATTACAGCAAGTATCAGATAATCAAAAAAAATCCCAACCTGAAAAGAGAATTGGAAATCAACAAATTAGTAAAAAGCTTCTTCCGGCAAAAGATAAACCTGTAAAAGAGAAAAAACCTCTTGAAGAGAAAAAACCTCTTGAAGAGAAAAAACCTCTTGAAGAGAAAAAACCTCTTGA
>JANQZX010000027.1:5408-8306 GCA_030728245.1 Saprospiraceae bacterium
AGAGAAAAAACCACAAAAAGATAATCCGTTAGAAAATAAGACTATACCTGCAGAAAAGCCTACTAAGCCTCTGGATCCGCAAAATAATTCCGACAATGAGAGCAAAGTAGAATAGAAAGACAAAAATGCTAATCCTTTGGAAAATAGAACTATTTGAATTAAAATAAATTAATTACAGTTATGTTTAATAGTTCTGAAGAATTGAATGATATTAATAATATAGTTCTTATGATAATAGTTTCAATTGGGAGAAATCCTGACAATAAAGTGGTAATAAAGGATAACTCAAATAGTGTAAGCGGAAATCACGGGGAAATCAAGATTTTTGATAATGGCTCTATGTACTATAAAGACATTAGCCGTAACGGTTCAATGATCAATGGCAGATTAATTCATAATACCGAATGTCCTGTTCAACGTGGGGCATCTATTATTTTTCCAAATAACAACAAGCTTGATTGGGATGAAGTACCTTATCCTTCACAGTTAAAAAATGTTAAAGAAGAAATAAGCATTGGTAAAAATCCTGATAATAAAATCCAGATTAATGCTTCACAAAGTAGTCGTTACCATGCTGTTCTAAAGATTACAAGTGATGGGAAATATTATATCTATGATCAAAGTTTAAATGGGACTACTGTTAATGGCAGTAAAGTGCCAAAATACCAGGATTATTTAATAAAAAGAAAAGATAAAATTCTATTTGCTGACAGTCAAGCCTTAGATTGGAAGCAAATTCCTAAAAAAGAATCAAAAATTAAGTTTTTGATACCAGTTGCCGTTCTATTAATTATTGGATTAATTTCAATTGGAACATATAAAAACTTAACCCCAGTAAATATTTCACAAAAATACAATAAAGCTGTTTGTTTGGTATATAATCGCTATTATCTTGCCTATATGGATGGGCAGGACACCTTGTATTATATAGGTGAAAATGGTATTATAGATTTTAAATATGAATCCTATAAACTTGATGAATTGGATCCGTTTGTTGTTACTGGAACAGGATTCTTTATGAATACAGAAGGTGAAGTAGTTACCAATAAACACGTAGCTGCCCCTTGGGAGAGTGATTTAGCAATTGACAAAGAAGTAATGCAAAAGAAGATTGGTGAAATTGATTCCAGATATACTGGGCAGATAAGATATAATCCAAAAATAGTAGGAGTACCAGTTGATTTGGGTTTATTTGTAAATAATTCCTCATTAGATAAGGATGATCCATACAAAACAGCGATAGAATGTGATTTTATAAAGATAGCTTCTGAAAAAGAAGTCGATTTGGCGCTTATTCAAACTAAAGAAAAAAAACTTCCTTCAACTGTGAATTTTATTAATAGGTCTGATATTATTAGCAATTCTTCTGAAATAGGGATTGATGATGATATTACCATTATTGGTTTTCCAATGGGGTTTAATTTAGCTCTAAAGAATTCAGAAAGTAAAATAAAATCAACTTCTAATCATGGTAAAGTTTCCAAAATATCTGACAAATTTGAAATTCAATATGATGCTGGATCTACTCATGGTGCTAGTGGTTCGCCTGTTTTTAACAAAGAAGGGAAACTAATAGCTGTTAATTATGCTGGTATGGAAAAGGCACAAGGTTTTAACTTTGGCATTATAGCCACTCATGTCAATAATCTTTTAGTCAAGTAAATTTATAGTCTTTAGTAATTGTAAATCGTCAGCATAAAGTGGATATTTTAGTCAAAAACTAAGAAAGTTTATTAAAAATTACAAATTTATTAATGTATGAAAAATTTGACAATCATTTATTTGATGATTATAACTTATCATTGTCCTGCACAAGTTTTGAAATTAAAGGATGGAGTTTCATTGGGAAAAAGAAGCGATTTTATATCCAATTGTGAAAAGGGATGAACTTAGCAATGTATTACCCTGATCTATATAAAGAAATAAGGAAAGCTTTTTTTCCAACTACTTTAGATAAAATGAAGGAATTTTTAGGTATTAAGTAAATTAAAATAATTTAAATCTAAAAAATAATTAAAATTTATTATTATGACTTTTGAAGAAATTAAAAACAAATATTTGACTCCTGATGGAAATTATATTAAGAAAATGTCAAGTGAAATTGATTTAAAAAAAGATGACTTATATGATATCTTAAAATGGTGGTCTAAAATAACTACAAAAGATACTATTGGTGATTTAACAACTATGAACAGAAACCAAAAGTTAATAATTTTTAAAATTGGCTCATCGTCATATTACATTAATGCTGATACTAAAAAAATTGGAGTTAATCAGTTTTTACTAAATAAAAACAATCCATGGAAAATTATATTTAATGAAAATGGAGTAAAAAATAAAGTAACTAACGGCCTCGATGAAAATCCAATTTCGTATTTTTATATGTATAAATTGTAGCGACTTTTATAAAAATAATAAGTGTTTTGATAAATAAATTTAACAAAACTATTTATTTATTTTTTTACAAATTAAACAGTAAAATTTGACTGATATAAACTGTTACCCTATCAGTTACCCTAAAGGAATTCAAAATTGGGAAGCACTGAAAACATTGACATTTACAAAAGAGTTCGAGACTGTTGAGCTCTTTTTTCACGAGTAAAAACAAAAGACCTCTTATTTTCAAAAGAAGTCTTTTTTTGCAATCAAAAATTATAACAACAATATGAAATTTAAATCGTTTTAAATTTCATGATAATTTCTTCAATATCTTCTTTGATAAATTCCCAGTATTTACCTTTAAAACAAATAGGATTGAATTCATCATCTGCTATACTAAAATCAGTAAAATTTTCAATAATCAAATCGCTGTCGTGGGTGTGAATACGTCATAGCATTGTAGACTAAATTAAAATGGAGTTAACTAAGATGCAAAAAGCGCTTGCCACGATGTATAAA
>JANQZX010000028.1 GCA_030728245.1 Saprospiraceae bacterium
GGGGCTAAATCAATTATTAGCAGATTATATGATGTTTTACCAAAACACCCGTGGTTTACATTGGAATATCAAAGGAGATAAGTTTTTTGAATTACACTTGAAATTTGAGGAGTTGTATACGAACCTCCTTCTTAAAGTGGATGAAATTGCAGAACGGATTTTAACATTGGGCGGTACCCCATTACACACCTTTGATGATTATCAAAAAACTACCCAGATTAAAAGTATAAAGAATATTTCCGATGGTAACACAGGCATTACAAATGTTTTAGACTCCTTCAAAACTATAATCATTAAACAAAGAGATTTACTGAATCTTGCTGCTGAAACATACGATGAGGGAACCAATGCTTTAATGAGTGATTATATCAGGGAACAAGAAAAATTAGTTTGGATGTATTCCTCTTTTTTAAATCGATAGTTTTAATACCTTCAATAAATATTATAAATGCTAGAAAAATTACAATTAAAAATAACCAGAATTGGTTTAATTGGATTTGGAAAAACAGGTAAAGCTGTTGCAAATGTAATTTTACAATGCAAAGAATTTAGGTTGGAATGGGTTTTAAGACAGCGGAATTTACTTGAAAAAAGAAGTATTCCAGAATTTTTAGGTATTGAATCCGATCATCCAGGTCTAATTTATTCTACCAGCAATACAGAATTAGAAACACTAATAAATAAACATCCGGTGGACATAATCATTGATTTTTCATCGGAAAATGGCATTTATACGTATTTTGATATTGCCCGGGACCGAGGAATTAAAATCATATCGGCTGTTTCTCATTATGAGGAAAAGGAACGGAAAATGTTAAGCATACTCGCTAAAAGCAATGTTGTTTTCTGGAGCCCCAATATTACGCTTGGGGTAAACTACCTATTGTTTGCAGCTAAATTTTTGAAAAAAATAGCTCCTTGGGTAGATATTCAAATCAGTGAAGAGCATTTTAAAGAAAAAAAGGGAATTTCAGGCACAGCAATTAAAATAGCAGAAGCATTAGATTTGGAAAAATCTGATATCAATTCCGTACGTGCAGGAGGAATTGTAGGAAAACACGAAATAATATTTGGCTTTCCCTACCAAACAGTTCGACTGATTCATGAATCTATTTCCAGAGAGGCTTTTGGCAATGGCGTATTGTTCGTTGCAGAAAACCTTATTAATAAACCAATTGGTTTATATAATTTTGAAGATTTACTAATTCCATATTTCGCCTCAAAATAAAAATAAATGAGTACTTCTATCATTATCACCCTTTGCTCATTATTATTACTTGCCTATTTATTTGATGTTAGCGCACCAAAAACTAAAATTCCCACAGTAATATTACTTTTACTCCTTGGCTGGGGAGTAAAGAATACCTCGATTATTTTAAATATTGACATACCCAATTTAGAACCTATCCTTCCAATATTAGGCACTATTGGTTTGATTTTAATAGTCTTGGAAGGTGCATTAGAATTAGAATTGGAACCCAGCAAATTTGAGATGATAAAAAAATCTACCCTTTTAGCCCTTATTCAAATGCTGGTAATCAGTTTCGGTTTGGCGCTATCCTTTCAATATTTTGGCGGTTCAACCTTTAAATCGGGCTTGATTAATGCTATTCCATTAGCTATTGTTAGCAGTGCCATCGCCATACCCAGTGCTAAAAACCTACTGCGAAATGAAAAGGAATTCATAACTTATGAAAGTAGTTTATCGGATATATTTGGAGTCATATTTTTCAATTTCATCCTAGCGAATGATCATTTAAATGCGTCCTCCTTCGGCATGTTTTTGCTGCAACTTTTATTAATGATCATAGTTTCCATGGCCTCAACCATTATTCTTTCTTATCTACTAAAGAGAATCAATCATTCTATCAAATTTATTCCCATCATACTGCTTGTGATTTTAATATATTCTATTTCAAAAGTTTATCACATGCCTTCCTTAATTTTCATACTTATTTTTGGGTTATTCATTGGAAATATTGATGAATTAAAGAAAATAAGTTGGATAAACAGGATGAAACCTGAGAACCTAAATCAAGAGGTACATAAATTCAAGGAAATAACTACTGAAATAACCTTTATGATAAGGGCTTTGTTTTTCTTGCTTTTTGGCTATCTTATAAATATCTCGGAATTGTTGAATATGGATACTGCATTATGGGCCTTCCTTTTGACAGGAAGTATTTTTATCCTTAGATACCTGGTAATTTACTTATTTCAATTAAAACAAAACCCTATTTTGTTTATTGCACCAAGAGGGCTTATCACCATTCTTTTGTTTCTCAGCATTCCTTCTTCCCAACAGTTTTATATGGCCAATAAATCTCTTATATTACAAGTCATTATTTTATCTGCCTTTGTTATGATGTTCGGACTTATAAATTATAAAAAGGTTCCTGAGAAGGTATAGCTAAAATACTGACTTAACTTTATTATATTCACTAACACCAAATGCTGAATAACAAATGAAAACACTTAAATCAACCCTATTCATTTTATTTGCTACAATTTCATGGGCCAATGCTCAAGGTGAATATACTCTTCATGTGGAAGGTTTCGATTGGGGTCCGGCAGTAAATAAAGTAACGCTTCCTTTTGAAAAGCCAGTTACGACCGCTCAAGCTGCGGAATTTACCGTTTTTGCTCATAGAAAAAACATACAGGGAGAAATTCCACAAGATCAATCTTATGGTAAAAGAGAGGTAACCTTCGCCTATATTTCAGATGAAAAGGGAAACCGACTGGCTTCGGGTAATCATATTACCCTCGTTCTGTCTGTTGGTCCAATGCTTCCCGTTGGCTCTCCCATCCAATATATAAGAATAAATAATCAAGGCCGAAATCTTTGGATTGACTACCAATTGACTATTTTTCATAACAAATCAAATCTGATTTGGCAAAAAGAAGCCAAAAGAATAATGCCACAGTTAGATTTATTTAATCTAAAAGGACAATTTAAATACAACGAACAGCTAACCATGTCTTATGCCAGCTACGAACCTAGGAATAAAACAGAAAAATCTCCTTTAATTATTTGGTTACATGGTGGCGGAGAAGGTGGATTTGACCCTACTATTCCTCTTATTGGAAACAAAGCAGTCAATTATGCCTCTACCGAGATTCAATCCATTTTTGAGGGTGCTTATGTTTTATCTCCTCAATGTCCAGGAGCATGGATGCATAACAGTAAAATGGAAATGACTGGGGGCAGGGAAAATGACATTTATAATGAAGGATTAATGGCTTTGATAAAAAACTATGTTCAAACAAATCCTGGTATTGATCCCAATAGAATATATGTTGGGGGTTGTTCTAATGGTGGTTACATGGCACTTAAACTTATACTGAACCAACCCGATTATTTTGCTGCAGGCTACATCAGCGCCCTTGCCTACCAATCACAATATATTACAGACCAAGCTATTCAATCCATAAAAAACGTACCTATCTGGTTTGTTCATTCTAAAGATGATTCAGTAACCGTTGCCGAAAAAACCGTCGTTCCCGTTTATACCCGATTAAAAGCAGCTGGTGCAAAAAATGTTTATTTCACCTTTTATGACCATGTCAATGATATCACTTCCTTTTATGGTGGGGAAGGATTTCGTTATAATGGACACTGGTCATGGATATATTTGCATGAAAATAAATGTAGGACAGATTATGACGGTTCACTTGTGAAAGTAGGTGGAAGACCTGTAAACATCATGGAGTGGCTAGCCTTACAGAAACTTGCCCCCCGGAAATAAAGCTTTAAGAGAGCGCCAAAAAAATGTAGGATTTACAAATGGGATGGCCTGAAAAGCCATCCCATTTGTAAAAAATCTATAAAATAGCAGCTTTTACTTCATCTAATATAGTTCTAACCATTTCCTCATTTTCTGCCTGGGCATACACACGAAGGACTGGTTCTGTACCGGAAGGTCTAATCATCACCCAGCGATCATCGCCGAGTAAAAACTTAGTACCATCCATTTGTACTGTTTCTTGAATATTGAATGAACCAAATTGAGTATAAGTTTGGTTATCGCAATGTTTAATTACGGATTGCTTTTGGCTTTCTGTAATGTGCAAATCATCTCTATCGCACCAAAAAGAACCCACTAAGTCGTACACCTCCTGAATTAATTCCTTTAATGATTTGCCGGTTGTGGACATAAATTCCAGGATCATCAATCCGATCCAGATACCATCTCTTTCCGGAATGTGCCCTTTAACAGCTAAACCGCCTGATTCCTCGCCACCCACCAACACATCTTTTTGGGTCATAATGTCGGCAATATATTTAAATCCAATAGCCGTAACCTCGATAGGTAAATTGAGTAACGCCGCTAATTTTTTCATTTTATCAGTCACGGAGAAGGTAATAATAATATGTCCCTTTTGACCTTTATATTTGCCTAAATAAAGAAGCAAAAGGAGTAAAATATGATGAGAATCAACAAACTTACCTGTTTCATCATATAGGCCAATTCTATCTGCATCTCCATCTGTTGCGATACCCAATTGAATATCAGGGTTATTAGCAATCAGGGCTGAAAGTTCTTGTAAATTTTTATGAATTGGTTCTGGCGCCTGTCCCTTAAAAGACGGATTAAAATCACAATGGAGGCAATGAGCGTCGGGAAGAATACGAGGCATAGCACGTTGTCCAGCACCGTACATAGCATCATAAGCTACGCCAACTTTTGCCTTTTTGATCCCTTCCAAATCAAATGATTTCTCCACATGATCGAGGTACATTTGCTCAAGATCAAGATATTCAAATAAACCTGCCTGTTGCAAAGATTCGATAGACGGAAAGACAGATAAGGAACATTTTTCGGGAACGAGCGCTTCGACCTCACTTACCTGAGCCGGAGAAAGAGGGCCACCAAAGTGCGATTTCAACTTATACCCATTATAATCAGGCGGGTTATGACTGGCGGTAATAACCACACCCAGCTGTGAATTTGTTTTAGCCACTCCTAAGGAAACCATTGGCGTCGATGCAAAATCGGGTGACATGAGTACCTTTATACCATAAGCACCTAATACGGAGGCTGTTGTATTTGCAAAAAGTAGGCCTCCAAATCGACAATCGTATCCAATCACAACTTGTTTTCCCCCTGTATTTTTCAACCAAATAGCCGTAGCTTCAGCGACACGGCGAACATTTTCAACCGTATAATCAGAAGCAATAATTGCTCTCCAGCCATCGGTACCAAATTTAATTGAATTCATATTGACAATTTTAAGTAAAAATAAGTCTATTATTGGATACTTTTACCATTTTAAAAGAAATAAGAAATCAAATGTTTTCTAAATTTCACCTTAACAAATAAATAGAAAAATCAAGATGTTACAGACGGATACCTATCGGCATAAAGGCATGCGCCGCTTGTTAGTGGAGGAACTCCGGTCCAGAGGTTTATTTTCAGAGGAAGTTCTGGATACATTTCAGCGAGTTCCAAGACATTTCTTTTTAGATAAGGCATTTGAAGAATGGGCTTACCAGGACAAACCGTTTCCGATTGGTCATGAACAAACTATTTCTCAACCTTACACGGTTGCTTTAATGACACAACATTTAGCTGTGAAGAAAAGGGAAAAAGTATTGGAAATTGGCACAGGGTCTGGTTTTCAGGCTGCCATATTGGCTTCTTTAGGTGGCAGAATTTATACTATTGAGCGAGTTCGTGCCTTGTATCTTTCTTCTAAATCATTATTAAGAGAAATGAAATTTTCAAATATCCAATCTTTTTACAAGGATGGCTATTTGGGATTACCAGAATTTGCCCCTTTCGATAAAATTATCGTGACGGCTGGTGCGCCGGAAGTTCCACCTTTACTACCAAAACAATTAAGTATTGGCGGCATCATGTTAGTACCTACGGGTGTAGAAGTTCAAAGATTATTAAAAATAGTGCGAACGGGAGAAAACAGTTGGGAAACCGAGGATCTTGGTGAGGCTAAGTTCGTCCCATTCCTTGCAGGAACGAGACCTGGTTAACCCCTTTTATGGCTAAAAAAATCTTGTAACAATTGACGGCATTGTGCCTCCATTACCCCATACGAAAGTTTTGTTTGTGGATGCAGCATGGCTTTTCCAAACTTCATAAATCCTCTTTTTTCATCGGATGCGCCATAAACAACCCTTGAAATTTGTGACCAATAGAGGGCGCCTGCGCACATGAAGCATGGTTCCAAGGTAACAAATAAAGTACAATCGGTTAAATATTTACTTCCTAAAAAATCTGCTGCGGCAGTAATGGCAATAATCTCTGCGTGAGCGGTAATATCTCCTAATTGCTCTGTTCGATTAGAACCTCTCGCAATAATTCGGTTATCACAAACTATAACTGCGCCTACGGGAACCTCCCCGTTTTCAGCGGCGAAGGTAGCTTCTCTGAAAGCTTCCTTCATAAAATAATCATCGCTATGAATACTTAACATCATTATTTTTATAAAATTCAACGAAAATATACAATTTCCTTTCGCATTTGCAATCATTTGCCTAATTTTGCAAATGGAAACACAGAAAAATTTATCCGACAGCAAATTTTTGGGCGAAGCACTCACCTTTGATGATGTACTTTTGGTTCCCGATTACAGTGAAGTTCTACCCCGCGAAGTTGATATATCAAGTTATCTTACCCGGGAACTCAAATTAAACGTACCTATAGTATCTGCGGCAATGGATTCGGTCACCGATGCTCGTTTAGCCATAGCCATTGCCCGACAAGGTGGCATTGGCATCATACACAAAAATCTTTCTATCGCCGGTCAGGCTGAGCAGGTTCGTATTGTAAAACGGTCTGAAAGTGGCATGATTATAGATCCTGTGACTATTAGTCCGGAGGCAACGTTAAAGGAAGCTCTCGATTTAATGAATAAATTTAAAATCGGTGGCATTCCGGTGGTTGATAATCAAAAAAGATTAGTTGGTATATTGACTAACAGAGACTTACGTTTCGAAAAAAGATTAGACCGTCCTGTCAAAGACATAATGACCAGTAAAAATCTGGTCACGGCGGAAGCCGGTACTACTTTCGAGGAAGCCAGGACCATTCTTCAACAAAATAAAATTGAAAAACTACCTGTCGTTGATAATCAAAAAGTATTAATTGGATTGATTACTTTTCGCGATATCATGCAGGTGCAAAACTATCCTTTAGCTTGTAAAGATTCTTTGGGCCGATTGATCGTTGGTGGTGCTATTGGAGTTACAAATGATATGTTGGAAAGAGTTGAGGCACTCGTTTCTGTTGGTGTCGATGTAATTGCCGTAGACACTGCACATGGACATTCTGCGGGCGTCCTTCGTGCCATAAAATTGGTTAAGGAAAAATACCCAGATTTGCAAGTCATCGGTGGAAACGTGGCAACAGGTGCTGGTGCATTGGCCCTGGTTGAAGCCGGCGCCGATGGAGTCAAAGTAGGTGTAGGCCCGGGAAGTATTTGTACCACGCGCATTGTTGCTGGTGTTGGTGTTCCTCAGTTATCAGCTATTTTTAATGCTTATCAGGCAATAAAACATACAGGTGTTCCCGTTATTGGCGATGGAGGCATCCGATATACCGGCGATATTGTTAAGGCACTGGCTGCCGGCGCAAGCACTATCATGGCAGGTGGATTATTCGCCGGAGTAGAAGAATCACCTGGCGAAACCATCATTTTGGAAGGTAGAAAATTTAAGGTTTACAGGGGTATGGGCTCATTAGGTGCTATGGCTATTGGTTCAAAAGATCGTTATTTTCAGGACGTGGAAGATGATATAAAAAAATTAGTGCCAGAAGGCATCGAAGGACAAGTACCCTTTAAAGGATTTCTTTCGGAGGTTATGGTTCAATATATTGGTGGGCTGCGAGCAGGAATGGGCTATTGTGGTGCTGAAAATGTGCCTGCTTTACAACAAAAAGCGCAGTTTGTGAAAATTACCGCTGCTGGAATTCAGGAAAGCCATCCTCACAATGTGGTTATCACCAGAGAAGCACCAAACTATAGCAGAAGATAAATAACAAGTATTACACCCATAACCTTAATTTTTTCTATGCTTCGAATCATTGGCATTCTTCTTTTCGCCTCTTTTTTTTCATTAAAAGGCCAAAATGTAGATTTTGAATATATTGACAAGGTATATGTTCCTACTATCAAATCCGTCACTTTCCATCCTCAGGGCATGGGTATCGCGGCCCCCGTTTCTGATGTTGAAGGTAATATTCCTCTTTTACTAACCTTTGACGAACTCACCAATGATGTAAAACGATTTTCCTACAAACTAATCCATTGTGACTTTGATTGGCGTCCTTCAGAATTAATGGAAATGGAATATATTAACGGTTATCCTGAAGACAATATTCAGCAATACTCCTTTTCTTCAAAAACTACTTTACCTTACGTTCACTATGAATTAACGTTGCCTAACAGAAGTACACGATGGACAAAATCGGGTAATTATTTACTAATTATTTACGAAGATGAAACAGAAAAATTTCCTGTAATCACCAAAAGATTCGTTGTAGTAAATAATTTAATCCAAATAGAACCCAGGTTAGTTATTCCAGCAAATGCCTCTCTTTACAGAACGCATCAGGAGTTAGATTTTGTGGTAAATCATCCTAAATTATTGATTCGTCAACCCGCCCAGGAGATAAAGGCATCAGTTGTACAAAACGGACAATGGAAAAATGCTATTACGGGTATTTCACCATTCAGTTTCAGAAATCAGCAAATTATTTTTGATTATCAGGGAAAAATAGTTTTTCCTGGTGGTAAAGAGTTCAGGCCGCTCGATTTACGTACTTTGTGGCAAAGAACAGGCCAAATGGCAGATTTAATTAGAACAAGATCTTCCACTGAAGTAATACTTTTTAAAGATAAATTAAGAGGAGAAGAACCCTATTTCCAAAACAGGGATATTAATGGACGTTTTTTTATTGAAACGCAGGATCAGAATAATCAGCTCGCTGCTGATTATGCACAGGTGGTTTTCAATCTATACACTGTTGAACCAATCTACGATAAAGATGTTTTTTTATTAGGTTCCTTCAATGACTGGTCTCCCTCACCCGAATATAGAATGATTTTCAGCCCAGAAGAAAAAGGGTACATCCTGAAAAAACCAATAAAACAAGGTTTTTATGATTACGCTTTTGCCACACGGGCTAAAAAAGAGGAAAAATTAGATTTTATGGAAACGGAAGGTAGTTGGTACGAAACTGAAAATGAGTATCAGATATTCATTTATTATAGACCCTTTGGAGCAAGGTACGATGAAGTTATCGGCTATCAGGTCTTTAATTCAAGGCGGTAGGCTATCTATTTTACTCAGTTTATCCATAAAATAATCCTTTTCATATAATATTTAAAGCTACCTACCGATGGTTTATCTAAGTTTGCAGCTAAATATAAATTACACACGAAATGTTGTTTCTACGTTTTTCATTTATTCTTTTGCTTTTTGGCAGCCTTACTATGGTAAAGGCGCAAAATCGGTGGTCCTTACAAAAATGTGTGACCTACGCTACTGAAAATAGTTTAGCTATTAAGCAGTCCATAGCCCAGATTCGAAATGCCGAATTGACGCTCAAACAAAATCAATTATCAAGATTGCCCAATTTAAATGCTGGAGTAAGCGGTGGTTATCAATTTGGTAGAACCATTGACCCTACCACAAACAGCTTTGCTTTGGAAGGTATTGGTTTTAACAGTTACTCCTTAAACACGGGTATTCAGGTATTTGGTGGTGGTATTATCAAACATAATATACTGCGAAGCAAGTATGAGCTGGAAGCAGGTAAATTAGAAGCTGAAACCACAGAAAATAACCTGGGGCTACAGGTTGCTGCTGCTTATCTGAATGTGCTTTTAGCCGATGAACAATTGGTCATAGCCAAAACGAGATTATTTCAATCTCAAAATCAACTTAATCAAATCAATCGTTTTATCGAGGTGGGTGCGAGACCAATCAATGAGAGATATGATTTTGAAGCTGCTTTAGCCTTAGATCAGCAAGCGCTCATAGAAGCAGAAAATTTTCTTATCCGATCTAATTTAATATTGAGGCAATTTTTACTTATTCCCGATGGAACACCATTTGACATTGAAAAACCTGAAATTAAAATTCCCGAAGACGTTGACGTTGACGGTATTTCAGCCAATGAATTATTTGTTGGAGCTGTAGATATTTTACCCCAGGTTAAAGCGGCAGAAAAACGTTTACAAGCTGCAAATATTGGTATCTTACAGGCCAAAGCCAATTTATTACCTACCCTTTCCCTTTTTGCCAGTCTTCGTTCCAATTTTTCTAACCAGGCAAGAACAATTACAGGATTTGATGTTACTAAAGTTAAACAAAATGTGTTCATCAATAATTTACCTGTTGCGTTGGAGATAGAACAAAATGTCCCCACTTTTGCCAAAAAAGAATACTTCGATCAAGTCAGGGAAAATTTTGGTCAAAGTCTTGGACTTCAACTTAATATTCCCATTTATAACAACCGTCAGGTAAAGATAAATATTGAACGGGCGAAACTGGGGGTTATTTCTAATGAAGTTGCCAAAGAGCAGGCCCGCCAACAGTTACGCACTGAAATAGAGCAGACCCTCACAGCGGTAAGAGCATCCCAGAGAACCTTGGAAGCAGCTAATTTGTCATTAAAGGCGGCTACGGCTGCATTTGAAAATGCACAAAAAAGATATGAACTTGGCGCCATCAATTCTTTAGAATTAAATACAGCAAGAACCAATATGGAAAGAGCCAAATCAGATAGAATCCGTTCCAGATTTCAACATTTATTTAACCTAAAACAAGTAGATTTTTATCAAGGAAGACCTATCACCCTTGATTAATTAACTGCAAAAGAAAAACTTACCCATCATGATTAATAAGAAAAGAAAAAACCTTTGGATTTACGTCGCTGGCGTGGCAGTTCTTGCTTTGGTTGCCGTTGCCTATTTTAAAGGAAAAAACAGAAAGGAAGGTGATAAAGTAGCTTTGGAAGAAGCTCAAATTAGAACTATTGAGGAAAGAGTTTCTGCTAGTGGTCGAATATTCCCTATTGTTGAGGTGAAAATAAGTTCCGATGTTTCTGGTGAAGTCGTTGAACTTTACGTACAAGAAGGTGATTCCGTTGTTCAGGGACAAGTGCTCGCTAAAATCAATCCGGATGCTTATGTGTCTCAGGTTGAACGTGGTGTTGCCTTTGTCAATAGTTCAAAAGCTCAGGCTGCCAATAGTCGTTCTCAAATTGAAAACATCAAGGCGCAGAAAGAGCAAATTATCGCACAATTGGATAATGCCCGTGAAATACATAAAAGAAATGAAAAACTCTTTAAAGACGGCGTTATTTCCAATGCAGATTTTCAAGCCTCACAGTCTAATCTAAAATCTTTGGAAGCTAATTTACGTGCCTCAGATGCTGGTATCAGATCTTCTCAAGATGCTGCAAGAGGTGCTGACTATTCAGTGGCTAGTGCAGAAGCAAGTTTAAAAGAATTAAGAACCAGTTTAAACAGAACGACTATCGTTGCGCCTGAAAGTGGCATTATTTCTTTATTGAATATTGAAAAGGGGGAAAGGGTTGTAGGTACTATTCAAATGACAGGTACTGAAATTATGCGCATTGCTAACCTGAATGCCATGGAGGTAAGGGTCGATGTAAGTGAAAATGATATTCCCAGAGTAAAATTAAACGACGAAGTTTCTGTAGAAGTAGATGCTTATCTTGGTAGAAAATTTGTAGGTCGTGTAAGTCAAATTGCCAATTCATCTAAAAATTCAGCTTCAATGGGTGGTGCAGCCTTGGCTACTGATCAGGTAACGAATTTTGAGGTAAGAATTAAAATTGACCCACAGTCTTATGCCGATTTAGTAACTTCTCAACGAAAATATCCTTTCCGTCCTGGTATGTCTGCGGCCGTTGAAATTAAAACAACCATCAAAGAAAATATCCTTACTGTCCCTATTCAATCAGTGACTACTCGCGAAAAAGAAGGTTTGGCTAAAAAGGAAGCAAAATCAGGGACTGATGGTGGAGCGTCTAACAAAAAAATAGATGAACTACGCGAAGTGGTATTTGTCTATGAAAAAGGAGATACCATTCAAATGAAAGAGGTTAAAACGGGTATTCAAGATGATTCCTATATAGAAATTCTTACCGGTTTAAAAAAAGGTGCTAAAGTGGTGTCAGCTCCTTATTCATTGATATTTAAAAAATTAAAGCAAGGAGATAAAGTTATTGTTGTAAAAGAAGAAGAGCTCTTTACAGTTGAAAAATAAACCCATATTGAAGTTTGACACCTATGCTTAAGTCAAACGCTCTCGTGATTTTTGTAAAAAATGCCAGGCGCGGTCATGTAAAAACCCGCCTGGCATCTTCTTTAGGAGAGGACAAAGCTTTGTCTATTTATTTGGCATTGTGTGAACGGGTGCGAAATATTTGTCTTGGCTTTTCTGGAAAATGTTATGTCTATTACAGCGAATTTATTCCCTCTGAACCAGATCTATGGGAGAATGATTTCTTTATAAAAAGAAAGCAAGATTCTGTTGCCGATTTAGGCCTTAGAATGAAAGCTGCATTTAATGAGCTCTTACCAGTTCACTCTTCCGTCAGATTAATTGGAACCGATATTCCTCATTTGTCTACCGATTTACTAGAGGAATCTATTCTCTATTTGAAAAATGCTGACGTTATATTGGGCCCTTCCGATGACGGTGGTTATTATTTAATTGGCATGAAAAAAACCAATGATTATTTATTCCATAATATGACCTGGAGTATCGATACCGTATTGAGTGAGACTATTCAACGCATAAGTATGAATAATAAGACCTATCACCTACTCAAAACACTTCCAGACATAGATACAGCAGATGATTGGGAAAAGCACGGTTGGTTTTAAATACCTATGCTTTATTTTCTTTTTCTTTCGTCAGTAAGACTCTTCCTACTTTTCTCGTTCTATCGAAATTATTATCAATAATTTCTTGCCAGTAACCCTCCAGATTTTTTGTCCAAATATCTCCTTTAAATCGAAGTTGGTATTTTCTAAAGAACGAATTTTCTGAAGTTTCCGGAGACTTAATAATAGCTGTTTCCTCGATAATAAAGGAAAGATCCTGAAAAAGATACCCACTAATATCCATCTCCACTTTTCTTTTATCCGGGGTTACTAAATAACTTCTTCCTGTTATTTTTCGTCCATTGATACGAAGAAAAATTTCAAAAGGATAACCAAATTCATTTTGAATACCATAAGTATATTTCCCTTTCCAGGAGCCCTCTAAAAAGGCTTGCCCATAAATATTTCCAGATAGAAATAAAAAAGTGACTAAAAGAAAAGTAAAATTATACTTACTAAAAGAGTTCATAATGAGATATCTGTAATTTTTTTTTCACAATTAAAACACAAAGCAACAAAATACTGTTTTTAACCTACATTTGCTATTAGAATTTTATCACAAAAAAAATAAAAACAATGTACCCAGCAGAATTAGTTCGTCCCATGTCAGAGGAATTAACCCGCAATGGCTTTATAGGTTTAACAACACCTGAACAGGTTACCGAGTTACTTGAAAAAACCGAAGGTACGGTATTACTGGTCGTAAATTCGGTATGTGGATGTGCTGCAGCAAACGCCAGACCAGGAGCAAGAATGGCTGCTCAGAATGCTAAGAAACCTGATACCCTTGCGACGGTTTTTGCCGGTGTTGATAGTGATGCTGTTTCAACAGCGAGGGAATTTTTACTTCCCTACCCTCCATCTTCTCCGTCTATTGCTTTATTCAAAGATGGAAAATTAGTACATTTTTTAGAAAGGCACCACATAGAAGGAAGGTCAGCAAATCTTATAGCTGACAATTTAAAAATGGCTTTCGATCATTTTTGTTAATATAAATAATGGGTAGATTAAGGAGCTAAACGCTCCTTAATCCACTCGTTATTTTCTTGGCGATACACTATTCTATCGTGTAATCTACTTCGTCGGCCTTGCCAAAATTCTATTTTATCAGGCACAATTACATATCCTCCCCAGGCAGTGGGTCGTGGAACGCCAGTACCTTCGGAATATTTTTCCTTTAACTCATCAAATTTTTCCTCCAGAAATTTCCTGTTGGGTACTTTTCGTGATTGAGGAGAAGCTAAGGCACCCAATTGGCTCATGTAAGGTCGCTGGGAAAAATAGCTGTCATTTGCGACTTCGCTCAATTTTTCGATTTTACCCTCTATTCTGACTTGCCTCTGCAATGGAAGCCAATTAAAAACAACTGAAACAAAAGGATTTTCAGCCATATCGGATCCTTTAGCACTTTCGTAATTAGTGAAAAATTCGAATCCGTCAACGGATAATCCTTTTAATAGTACAACCCTTGCGGCTGGTCTTCCTGAAGTTTGGACGGTGGCCAGAACCATTGCATTGGGTTCTGGAACCATAGCAAGTAAGGTTTCCTCGAACCATATTGAAAACTGCTTGATTGGATCATTTTCTGTACCTGATTCGTCAAGCGTATGTGACGTATAATCTTCTCTTAGCGCAGCCAATTTTGATGAAATTTCCTTCATAATTACTTTTTTTGCTGACTTCCAAAAACTTTTTTCAATAGATCCGAGGTTCTGGCAGACACATCGGTACGAATCTTTTTTTCTTTCACCTGAACGAGAGCAAACATACCGTCGATAGATTTTTCGGTAACATAATTATCCAGTTCTGGATTAACTTTCTGTATTAGAGGTATCTTATTGTATGCAGTAACGGCATCTCTCCAATAGGTTCTTGCATTTACTTCATCGAGCGCTTTTGCGATTACAGGTAAAAATTTTGCTGTCAACGCAGTATCTGTTTTAGACTCAAGAAACCTGGTTGCGGCGTCTTCATTTCCCTTTAACAACCCAATGGCATCTTGAAAAGAGAGCTCCTTAATAGCTTGTAAAAAAATAGGCCCAGCTTCCTTAGCGGCTAATTCTGCTGCTCTATTGAGACGCAGAACCAGTTCAGCTTCCACTTTATTGAACCCAGGGATATTTTTAAGTTTATCTGTCACTTTTTTAGCTTCTTCAGGCAGCAAAATTTTATATATACTTCCGTTATATCCATCGGTTGCAGATAAATTTTTAACAGCCTCACCAACACCGAGTTCAAGCGCTTCCTTTAAGGCATTACCTACTTCCTGATTTGTCAAAGGGACACCCGTAGTTTTACCGAGCCCAGATTTAGCCTTCTCCAGAATGCTCTTAAGGTTTTGACCCTCAACATTAGTAGTTACTGCAATGAAAAAAATAATTGAATAAAAAAAATGACTGCTTTTCATGGTTTATTTGTTTAATATTAATAACGTAAATAAGTAGAAAAATGGTTTACTTTGGCAAATAAATTTTAACCTAAACACTATTTAGTCATGTCAAAAGGGGCGAATTGGATACCGATTCTTGTTTTAATTACCTTTTTATTTGTGAATATTATGGAAGCGCAAAAACTAAGACCCAGAGAATACGGCATACCCTTTGGCATTTTACCTACTGGGCCTAAAAATGCTATTCAAGATGTTTCCGGGGTTTTAGTTGGCCATGTAACCTTTGACAATGGTCAGCAAATTCATACGGGCGTAACCTCCGTACTACCACATGGAGGCAATATTTTTCAAGATAAAGTACCTGCAGCCATATATATCGCCAATGGATTTGGAAAATTGGCTGGCTATTCACAGGTTAAAGAACTGGGAAATATTGAATCTCCCATTTTATTAACTAATACCTTACAGGTATCAACGGGTATTGAAGCTATCATTACCCATACTATTCAACAAGTTGGCAATGAAAATATTGGTTCAGTCAATGCGGTTGTCGGAGAAACGAATGATGGCACATTAAATGATATTCGGGGAAGACATTTACAAATTTCGCATTTCCTGGAAGCTATAAACAAAGCCGATGATACAACCATTCTGGAGGGAAACGTCGGTGCGGGAACAGGGACGGTTTGTTTTGGTTACAAAGGCGGCATAGGTACAGCATCCCGACAACTGCCCCCTTCATTAGGCGGCTATACTGTGGGAGTTCTTTCTCAAACCAATTTTGGTGGTGTCCTCACTATTTCTGGTGTTCCCATTGGACAGGAACTGGGCAAATATTATTTGCAAGATGCCTTAGCAAAAAGTGATGGATCTTGCATGATTGTTGTTGCAACAGACGCCCCTATAGATGCAAGAAACCTGGAAAGATTAGCAAAAAGAGCTATTTTCGGACTGGCAAGAACGGGTGGAATAGCTTCAAATGGCTCCGGTGATTATGTTATCGCCTTTTCAACAGGAAAAGGTGAATTATTGGAAAATGAAGCAATGAGTCCCCTGTTTTTAGCTGTGATTGAGGCAACAGAAGAATCTATTATTAATTCATTATTTGCTGGAAAAACTATGTCTAAAGGAAATAAAGTGATTCCAGAACTTCCCATTGAGGAGGTCCTGCCAATCATGAAAAAATATCAGCGGCTGAACCCATTGAAAAAATAAATATGGAGAAAGACGAACAGCTCGGTATCATTATCCTTGCAGCAGGTAAAGCAAGCAGAATGGGCGAACCAAAGGCGTTATTAACCTATCAAGGCCATTCTTTTCTTTTAAATACTTACAACTTAGCTCAAAGCGTTCATCCTAAAAATATTATAACTGTTTTAGGTCATTATTTTGATCAAATGTCGACTCACTGTAACACCCATAAAATTCCCTTTGTCTTAAATGAAGCTTATGAAAATGGCATGAGTTCCAGCATTCAATGTGGATTAACCTACCTATTGTCTTATTTTCCGCAGATAAACATGGTTCTCATATTACTTGCAGATCAGCCTAAAATAAACACAGAACATATTTCTTCCCTGCTTCACAAAATCAGATCTTCAAAATATTTAATGGTATGCACCGCATATAGTGACACTTATGGCGTACCCGCTGTATTTAAGAAAGAGTATTTTCATGAATTATTGGCACTAAAAGGAGAAAAGGGGGCGAAAAACCTAATAGAAAAAGGAGTCCTCAACCATGAAAATACCATTTTATTTGAAGATGGCAGGATAGACATTGACACTACCGAGGATTACCTGAATTTACGCGCTGAAAAAGAAATTTTAAAATAAATTATTACCGTGCCATTGCCAAAATATACTCTTTTTTTAGTTTTTTTTGTGGCCCTCACTACGAGTCCTATAAAAAGTCAAAACAAACTTTTTGTCGATTTTTGGAAAGTAGCCGACACACTGAATGAAACAAGGCTGACCACGCTCGCGGCTACTTCAGCCGTTACCTATATAGGAACAACGTTAGCATTCAATGAATTGTGGTATAAGGATTATCCCCGAGTGAAATTTCACCTTAAAGACGATTGGATACTGTGGGAACAAGTCGATAAATATGGACACGCATTTTCCGCTTATCAGTCTGCAAAAATGGGATATAATGCGTTTGAATGGACGGGGATATCCGATAAAAAAGCCGTTTTTATTGGAACGGGAATAAGCATAGCGCTGATGAACACCTTAGAAATAATGGATGGATTTTCAGAAGGATGGGGATATTCCCTCTATGATGCGGCGTTTAATACTCTCGGTACTGGGCTGTTTACCTCCCAGCAATTGGCCTGGAAAGAGCAAAGAATAGCCTTAAAATGGTCCTCTACCCGACCCAAATACACTACTACTCCCATAGCCACTAATGATCCTGCTTTTTTTGGGTCACAGCAATATGCGGCGGAAGGCCATTACGGAAAATACTTTTGGGAATATGCCTTTAAGGATTATAATGCGATGACTATTTGGGCAAGCTTTTCTCCAGCTTCCTTCTTTATGGCCAGAGAAAAAAAGAATATACTTCGCAGTTTCAGCTTATCCTTTGGTTTTGGAGGAGAAAATATATATGGTGCCGCTTACAATAATTACCATGACAAAGAAGGACGAATAACTTCTATTGGATTGCCGAGATACAAACAATTTTACCTGTCGATAGATATAAATACGGAAATGATACCGACGAAAAGTAAGTTATTAAGAACCGTGTTCAAGGCTATAAATTTCATAAAAATACCCGCGCCAGCCCTCGAATTAAACACCTTGGGAAAATTTAAATTTCATCCTGTACGGTGGTAGAATTCTATTGGTTTTTTCCTTTTAAATGGTGTACTTTTTCTACTAAGTATTGAATTATTTTCCCTGCAACATCAATACCTGTTACGGTTTCAATACCCTCAAGCCCCGGAGATCCGTTAACCTCTAGAATTAAAGGACCTTTTTCACTTCTTAATAAATCTATACCAGTAACGTCAAGTTCACAAATCTTTGCTGTTCTGATTATTAAATCTTTTTCCAGATCTGATAAATCAATGGGTACTGCATGACCGCCCTGGTGTAAATTAGATCTGAAATCATTAGATTTTGCACAACGCTCCATCGCGGCCACAATTTCACCATTTACAACAAAAGCTCTTATATCTCTGCCTTTGGCTTCTTTAATAAATTCCTGAACAATGACTGGTTCTTTTAATCGTTGAAAAGCATCGAGTACCGATTTCAGAGCGGCCTGAGATTCTGCGAGGATAACACCAGCACCTCGGTTTCCATGAAGCATTTTAACAATCATTGGGTAATTTCCAGGTTTAAAACCCCAAAAATCCGGATCGGATTCTTCTGCTGGAAAATAGGTATTTGGCATTGGAATACCTTCATTGATAAGGAGTTGCTGAACAACCAACTTATCTCTCACCTTTGTCAAAGGAACAGCGTCAATAGTGCTGGGAATACCAAGAATACTAAACTGCCTTATCAACCGGGCCCCCAGGTGGGTAGCAGAAGAGGCAATTCTTGGAATAATAGCATCAATGTCAGTCATTTTTTTTCCCAGATAATAGACAACGGGGACTCCATTTTCAAATGATATATCTGTTTTATTATAGTTCAAAACTTCAGGTGCTATCTTATTTTTAAGACAGGCCTGAACGAGGGTGTTTGTGGAGTACACTTTCGGGTACTGGGATAATATACCAAATTTCATAGTAGGGCTCAAGAAGGAATCAATTTTCTTAAGGTTGAACAAAATACAATTAATTCCCTATCTTGTTAATATTCCTAAATTAACTTCGAAAAATTATGAATGATCCCGTATCGGCTAACTTTAAAATCAATGACCCGAAGGTTATCCGTGCCTGGGCATTTTATGATTGGGCTAACTCTGCCTTTGCCTTAGTTATCACCACTGCTATATTCCCAGCTTATTACCTGGCCATTACTAATGATATGATAGAAGTATTTGGTTTACAGGTATCAAATAGTGCGCTGTATGCTTTTACAATAACAGTAGCCTATATCATTCTTACGTTAGTTTCTCCCCTTCTATCTGGAATAGCTGATTATAGTGGAAAGAAAAAGCAGTTTTTATTGTTTTTTACGCTTCTCGGATCCTTCTCTTGTATTGGATTATTCTTTTTTCAAAGCATGGAAGAAATTTCATTGGGAATCCTCCTATTTTTATTAGGTCTCATCGGTTTTGCGGGCGGACTAGTTTTCTACAATGCTTTTCTTCCTGAAATTGCCAGTCCCGACCAATATGACAGAGTAAGTGCTAAAGGTTTTTCCTTAGGCTTTTTAGGTAGTCTTATTCTTTTAAGCTTCTGTTTGATAATGATTCAAAAGCCTGGTTATTTTGGTATGGACGAAGGCACTACCCTTCCCGTACGATTATCCTTTGTATTAGTTGGGGGCTGGTGGCTTATTTTTTCACTTCAATCTTTATCAAAATTACCCGACGATAACCGCCGCACATCTTATGAAAATCCTTTTAAAAATGGAATAAACGAATTTTTAAAAGTTTGGAAATCCTCCCGACAATATCCTGAATTATACAAATTTTTATTTTCTTTTTTCACTTACAGTGCCGGCGTTCAAACCATTTTATATATGGCCGCCACTTTTGCTGAAAAAGAACTTCATTTTGAAACGTCTGAACTAATAATAGTCATTCTATGCATACAACTTTTGGGTATTGCAGGCGCTTACGTTGCCTCCCTATGTTCTACGAAATGGGGAAATAAGATAACATTAATGTTTATTTTATTTATTTGGACCATCGTATGCATGGTCGCTTATATGACCTACATAAAAAGTCATTTTTATTTTTTAGCGGCCGCTGTTGGTTTTGTCATGGGTGCTGTTCAATCACTCTCCCGGTCAACCTACGCTAAATTAATACCAAAACAAACGGGAGACAATACTTCCTATTTTAGCCTATATGATATACTGGAAAAGTCAGCCATTATTTTAGGAACTTTTATCTTTGGCTTTTTAAATCAGCTTACGGGTAGTATGCGCTTTAGCATTTTGTTTTTAAGCGTTATTTTCGTCGTAAGTATTATTTTATTTTCACGCATACAAATTAAAAATGAAGCCTGACAGCCATTTTTCCTTATTCTTAAAATTATTGCCAGTTTTATTGCTATTAATATGCAAACCAGCGCAATTATTTTGTCAAAAGGGTGTCCCTTTATACCTTTCTGAACATACCAAAGTTAGTTTGTTAACATCTTCCCCCGGGGAAGATTTATATGCCCAGTTTGGCCATAGCGCCATCAGAATTACCGATACCCTTTCCGGGCAGGATTTAGTGTTCAATTATGGTTTGTTCGATTTTAATACGCCAGGGTTCTATTTGAAATTTATTCGTGGAAAATTACCTTATCAACTGGGTATTCAAAGATTTGATGCATTTTTAAATGCCTATATTGAAGAAAACAGGCAGTGCAGAGAATTAGAAATAAACCTCGATGAAAAAGAAAGACTAGCCTTAATACAATTTTTATCTGTCAATTATCTTCCTGAAAATCGAGAATATCCTTATGATTTTTTCTTCGATAATTGTGCCACGCGAATCAGAGATATACTGGAAAATAAATTTCAGGCAAATTATCCAGATACCAGTTTAGTAAAAAAAGCTTCTTTTCGTCATTTTCTAGCGGAATATGTAGGTCAAAATTCATGGATAAACGTAGGTTTTTACCTGATTCTTGGTTTACCAGCCGACGCGATAGCAACTTTTAGAGATGAAATGTTTCTTCCCGATTATTTAGAAAAGCACTTGGAAAATGCCTTTCTGGGTGGTCAACCTCTTGCTAAAAATAAAATCAATATCTTATTTCAAAACCAGCCACAACCCTCTGATTCATTCCTTCTAAGTCCTATATTAGTAAGTTGCCTACTCTTTTTAATGGCACTTATATTAACCATTTATTATACAAAGCGTTGGACTAAAATTTTTGACACTGTATTTTTTAGCCTGATTTCACTCTCAGGTATTCTTTTTGTTTTTATGTGGGTGGGAACAGATCACTTTGTCACCCACAAAAATATGAACTTACTTTGGGCCAATCCTCTATATATACTTGTAATTTTAAATTTATATTTAGGAAAAAATGGAAAATATCTGCTTTTTTTACTTATTACCTTGAACCTTACTGTTCTCACAGGCTGGAAAATACTGCCACAGGAATTTCATATAGCAATGATTCCATTGATTTTAACAAGTATTTTAAGACTAACCGATCAGCTTTATTATGTCGGGAGAGGCAAGTATTTTTTCGAAAAGTAGAGAAATAAACAGCTGTTTTTTCGCGTGATCTGTCCGATTTTAATCAAAATTTATTGCTTGATTAAGGTGTATCTTTGAAAAAACTTACAAACTCCCAAAGATATGATCATAGCGAACCCCATTTACGATCTGGTATTCAAAAGAATGATGGAAAACGATAAAGTAGCTAAATTCTTTATCGGAACACTAATAGATCAACCTATTGATACCATAGATTTAAAACCTCAGGAATTTACGTTTGAAAATAAATTAGCCAATTTGTCATTCTTTCGCTTAGATTTTATTGCGACTATAAAAACGAAAAGTGGAGAATATATAAAAGTGATTATTGAAATTCAAAAAGCCAGAAATCATATTGATTTGATGAGATTTAGAAACTATTTGGCTGAAAATTATAAAAAGGAAGATACAGTAAATGGAGAAACGTTGATTTTGCCTATTATTCCCATTTATATTTTAGGCTTCAACTTACCAGAAATAGAAACGGCTTGCATAAAAATTGAAAGAAATTACAAAGATTTATTATCAAAAAAAATAATTAGTAAAAAAAGTGAATTCATTGAGAAATTAACTCACGATAGTTTTATTGTTCAAGTTAATAGAATTTCAGGCAAATTTCAGTCAAGACTCGATAAATTACTCAGTCTTTTTGAACAATCAAATTTTATAGACGATAAAAAATTTGTGAAAGAATATACTCATAAAATAGATAGTGATGATTTAAAAATTGTCACTGACATTCTCCATTATACGGGCATAGATCCTAAGCAAAAAAAGCTTTTCGAAATTGAACAAGAAGCGTGGCGCTCAATTTATGCTGGATACCGAGAAAGTGAAAAGAAATATTTTAAAGACCTTAAAGTAAAAGAGGAGGAACTTAAAATAAAAGACAGCACTATTGCAGAAAAGGCTAGTACCATTGCAAAAATGGATAATACCATTGCCGAAAGGGATAACACTATTGCAGAAAAAGATAACACCATTGCAGAAATGGAAAATACTATTGCAGAATTATTAAAAAATCATGCATAGTATAATGGTTTTTTATTAATCTTTGCAAGTTGAGCCCTTCTACGCTGCCGTTTTACTGTATTTTTTAGTACATTGTGGTGTTAAATTTCAATACCATGCAAACTAACAGGGAAAATCTAACAACCATCGTATTTGATTTAGGTGGTGTGCTGATTGATTGGAACCCAAGATATCTTTACCGGGAAATATTTAATGACGACGAAGCAATGGAGCTATTTTTGGCTAAGATTTGTACCCCCGAATGGAATGAGAAACAAGACGCTGGCAGGAGTTTAAAGGAAGCAACGGATAGTCTGATTGAAAATCATCCTCTTTGGGAAAAGGAAATACGTGCTTTTTACGGACAATGGGAGAAAATGTTAAATGGTTCGATTGAAGTAACGGTGAAAATTTTGGACTATTTGGTAAAGCAAAAAAAATACAAACTATATGCCCTGACTAACTGGTCCTCTGAAACATGGCCTGTAGCCTGGGATAAATTTCCTTTCCTTGACTGGTTTGAGGGTATATTAGTATCAGGAAGAGAAGAACTGGCAAAGCCAGATCCAAAGATATATGAATTGCTATTTGAAAGATTTGATATTAATCCGGATGAAGCTCTTTTCATTGATGACAATATTAGGAATGTAGACGCCTCCATAAAAGCGGGTATGGACGCTGTCCATTTTACCACACCTGAAGACTTACATGCCTTTTTGTTAGACCAGAAAATTATTCCAACCCCTATTATTTAACCGAGTATTGCTTATATTTAGAAAAATTAACAAAACGTGAAAAAAGCTAATAATCTTACGCTATACATTATCATAGCCATGGTAGCGGGTGTCCTTTTAGGATATACCATACACACTCAATCTTCCCCTGAATTTATTGCGACATTCGCTGAACGCATTAAAATTTTAACTAAGATATTTTTGCTTTTGGTGCAAATGATTATCGCTCCACTTGTATTTTCCACCTTGGTCGTTGGCATTGCAAAATTAGGTGATTTAAAGACTGTCGGACGCATTGGAGGCAAAGCCATGTTATGGTTTATTTCTGCTTCCCTCATGAGTTTAACGATAGGAATAATCTTAGTAAACATTCTAAAACCAGGGGTTGGCATAGATTTAGATAATGCAGATGCCAGTGCGGCTGCAGATGTTTTAAGTAAAACTCAAGTTTTTTCCTTAGAGAATTTTGTAGTACATCTCTTTCCAAGAAGTATTTTCGAAGCCTTAGCACAAAATGAAATTTTACAAATCGTAATTTTCTCCATCCTCTTTGGTTTAGCTACTGCTGCATTAGGTGAAAATGGTAAGATCATTGTAAAAGGTCTAGATGCAGTGGCACATGCTATTCTAAAAATGGTTGGATATGTAATGAATGTGGCTCCTCTCGGTGTTTTTGGTGCTATTGCAGCCGTTATTGCCACCAAAGGTTTAGGTATTTTTTATTTCTACGGAAAATATATGGGATTTTTTCTCATTGGCATTGCGGTCTTATGGATTGTACTACTGGCTTTCGGAAAAATCTTTTTGGGAAATCGTCTTCCCGGACTCCTCAAAAGAATTATTCAACCTATTATCATTGCCTTTACTACAACAAGTAGTGAAGCGGTGTTTCCAAAACTAACGGAGGAACTTGAAAAATTCGGATGTAAGGATAAAATTGTATCTTTTATTCTTCCTTTAGGTTACTCGTTCAATTTGGATGGAAGTATGATGTATATGACTTTTGCCAGTATTGCCATAGCTCAGGCTTATGGTATTCAATTGGACTTTGGAACACAAATAACGATGTTATTGGTACTCATGCTAACCAGTAAAGGAATTGCTGGCGTACCCAGAGCCTCTTTGGTTGTTATTACGGCTACCTTATCCATGTTCAATATTCCCCCGGAAGGTATTGCCTTAATTCTACCTATTGACCATTTTTGTGACATGTTTCGGTCAGGGACAAATGTTATAGGTAACGCACTAGCTACCACTGTTATAAGCAAATGGGAAGGAGAATTAGGCCCTGAACAGGAAACCATTGTTTAAAAAACCATTGGTATTTTCCCTATTTCGTTTTACCTTTACAAAAAAATAAAAACATGGAAACTGTTAAAGATACAACTAAAAGTGATTGGGTAATATTCCTGATTTCTCTTGCCGGAATGATTGCTCTCTTGGCTTTTGCCGACGAGTGGTTTTGGTTGGCCCTGCCATTTGTTTTGACCTACTTCGTCAAAGCATTAAAATTTATGTAACATTCAGAATACACTCAATACCCATTTTTTCTAGTTTTCTAATCAATTGAGTATTTGCGTGTATTTTTTTATCTTTCATTGAAAAGGAGACCTTACTCTTAGTTGACCTATCAATAACGTCAATTTTCACAGTATGGGCTCCTTTTTCATTTTTAATAAGGAGTTCTAAATCGTTTATAAGGGAGGAATTAATTCCCTCCAGGGGAAGACGAAGCGTCACATTTTTGGTCAACTTAGCAGCAATATCTTCTAAAAGAGTTACTTCTAATAATTTAAATTCCATTCCCTGATCACGCCATCCTGCTTGAAATTTACCCTTTAGAAATACGGTCATACCTTCATCCAGAAGGAACTTAAACTGTTGGTATTCTGTACCAAACAATCTAAACTCAAACATTCCACTAAAGTCACTCACTTCAAATACGCCCCAACCATTTCCATTTTTAGACACCTTGTGAGTAACTTTTGATACCAATCCAGCTAACATAACAAAGGGTCTTTGCTGATGATTGGCTAAAGAATCGAGGGAACAGGTAGTAAATTGCTTTATTTCATAGTGATAATCATCTAAGGGGTGTCCGCTTATAAAGAAACCGGTAACCTCTTCTTCTCGTCTTAATTTTTCTAAAAGATTCCAATCTGACACGGGAGGAAATACAGGTTCAGGAATCATGATTTCCTCTGTATCTGAAAACAAGGATAGCCCACCTCCGGCAGCTCCCTGTCTTATGGCTTGCCCATAACGGGTAGCATGCTCAATAAGAGATTCATACTTATCGGAGGGAGCAAAATATTGCGATCTAAAGGCTTCGTTACAATCATCGAAAGCACCCGATAAGACCAAACTTTCTACAACTCTTTTTCCAACGGACTGGGAAGTCATTCTTCTCATAAAATCGAAAAAATCAGTAAACGGACCTTCCTTTGATCTGGCATTAAGAATTTCTTCCACCGGCCCCTCTCCCACTCCTTTTAGAGCGACTAATCCAAAACGAACAGCACCATTTTTATTTGCTGTAAAATCTGAGCCACTTTCATTAATATTTGGGCCTAAAACAGGCTGACCCATTCTTCTGCATTCTTGTAAAAAGAAAGTAACATCAGAAATATTTCCTTTGTTATTTGTAAGAACGGCAGCCATAAATTCTGCTGGAAAATGGGCTTTAAGATAAGCAGTTTGAAAAGCAACAAAAGCGTAACAAGTAGAATGCGATTTATTAAAGGCATAAGAAGCAAAAGCCTCCCAATCTCCCCAAATTTTCAATAAAACCAGTTCGGGATGACCATTTTCTTTCCCTCCGCTCAGAAACTTAGGTAACATGGTGTCAAGGACTGATTTTTGCTTTTTCCCCATCGCCTTTCGCAATACATCAGCCTCACCCTTTGTAAAGGCCGCCAATTTTTGGGAAAGCAGCATAACTTGCTCCTGATAAACGGTAATTCCGTAAGTATCCTTTAATATTTCTTCCATGATGGGAAGATCATAAGTTATCTTTTCTCTACCATGTTTCCTGCTTACAAAATTAGGAATGTAACTAATAGGCCCCGGTCTGTACAAGGCATTCATAGCTATGAGATCTTCAAAAGTCGTGGGTACTAACTCTTTCAAATATTTTTGCATTCCCGGACTTTCATATTGAAAAATACCTACTGTTTCACCATTTTGAAAAAGTTTGAAGGTCTTTTCGTCCGTCAATGGAATACTGTCCATATCTAAATCAATACCATGATTCAGATTAACCATTTTGACAGCATTTTTAATAATAGTGAGTGTTTTAAGACCCAGAAAGTCCATTTTTAGTAACCCTGCAGACTCTGCCACACTATTATCAAACTGCGTGACCAACATTCCACTATCCTTATCGACTTTTACGGGAACATACTTCGTGATCTCATCTGGGGTAATCACCACACCACAAGCATGAATACCTGTATTTCGCACTGACCCTTCCAATCTTTTAGCCGTGCGAATCATTTTCCCAATGGCATCGTCACCTTTTGACAGATCTCTGAATTGGTAAGCCTTTTCAACCTCCTCATTTCTTAAATCGCCTTTAAGTTTAGCATTGATATCTTTTTCTTCCAGAACTTTTGATAAGGTGGCATTCAATGCATTTGGAAAAGTTTTAGTCACCTTATCTACCTCAGGAAGAGGAATTTGCATCACTCTACCTACATCGCGAAGCGATAATTTTGCAGCCATTGTTCCATAGGTAACAATTTGTGCTACTTTATTCTTACCATACTTATCAATCACATAGTCTAAAACTTTCTGTCTCCCTTCGTCGTCAAAGTCAATATCAATATCAGGAAGAGAAACCCTTTCAGGATTTAAAAAACGTTCGAAAAGTAGATCATATTTAATTGGATCAATATTTGTTATACCTGTGCAATAAGCCACAACAGACCCTGCTGCACTACCTCTGCCCGGACCTACTGCCACATTCATTTTTCGGGCTGCAGAGGTGAAATCCTGAACAATTAAAAAATAACCGGGATAACCTGAATTTTGAATAACCTTCAGCTCAAAGTCAATTCTTTCACAAAGTGCTGCTGACAACTCCGGATACCTTTTTTTTGCTCCTTCATACGTCAAATGTCTCAAATAACTGTCCTGATCAGTAAATTCAGGAGGCATAGGGAAAGCAGGTAACAAAACATCTCTTGCGAGGTCTAATGTATCAACCTTCTCAAAAACTTCCATCGTATTTTCTAAGGAAAAAGGTACGTCCTTAAAGAGTGTTTGCATTTCTGCCTTCGTCTTAAAGTAAAAATCGGAGGAAGGAAATTGAAATCTATCTGCATCTGAAATAAAACTATTTGTATTTATACAAAGCAAAATATCGTGAGGCAAATAGTCCTCTTCGTTTATATAATGGGAGTCATTTGTTGCAATGACTTTAAGGTTATATTTCTTAGCAAAGGTGAGTAAAACCTGATTTACATCTTCCTGACTAACGCCGGAACCATCGATATTCTCCATGCCCCGGTGTCGCTGAATTTCTATATAAAAGTCATCCCCAAAGAGATCAATCCACCATTTAAGCTTATCTTCCGCATCCTCCAGATTTCCCTTTAGAATAGCCTGAGGAATTTCAGCACCAATGCAACAACTCGTTGCAATCAAACCCTCATGATATTGCAGTAACAACTCCTTGTCAATTCTGGGAAATTTTCCATATAAACCTTCTATAAAACCTAAAGAACAGAGTTTAGATAAATTTTCGTAACCTACCTTGTTTTTAGCTAATAGCAATTGATGATGACGATCATCTTGTTCTCCTTTTGCCCTTGAAAAAGCACGTCTGTGTCTATCCTTAACCAAATAAAATTCGCAGCCAATAATTGGCTTTATTTTTCTCTTTTTTGCCTCCGACACAAATTTAAAAGCGCCAAACATATTACCATGGTCAGTTAGGGCTACGCCCAACTGCCCGTCCTGCAGCGCTTTGTCCATCATATCTGAAATAGGAGATGCACCATCTAATAACGAATACTGGGAATGACAATGCAAATGCAAAAAATCAGACATTAGACTATATTTTAATTTTACTTACTAAAGAACACCTCATCAATAAAAACCCAACCTTTGTCTCCCTTACCGGGGTGGAATACTGGTAATTTATCCACATTTTTGACAATCACTTTGAAATATCTGGTTGGTTTTTTCACCTCCAATATAACGGCACTTGTCCCAACTTCGTTTAATTTTTCCTTAACTAAAATGGGGAGAACTTCCTTTTTAATTAACTTCATATTCCTTTCACTATCCCCACCCCACAGTTCAACATATTGAGGAGCAAGAATATAGCTTTGAACATTTATTCCATAATGTACAGAAACAAAACGGATATCAGCGGCATCTTCTGGCTTAAATCTGAATAATGTCTCCATCGGTTTATTCTTATATCCCAGCCAATTTCCCGCTCTGAATTGATCTATTTTACCCAAACTATTATCTGTCAGACTCTGTACTCCAGCCCCTAAATACTCAGGTTCAGGGCTGGTCAACCATCTGGTACTGTCAGGTTTTAATCCTGCTTTAAAGAAGGAAAAAGTATAGGTGGGGCTTGAGATCCAGCCAGGTTTAAAGATTTTGACTGAAAGAGTAACTGGTTTGGAAAAAACAAGAGGATGCGAATAGATTGGACTAGATAAAGAGTCAGGTTCGCTGCCGTCTTCTGTATAACGAATAATCGCACCTGGTATCGATTTTTTAAACCTAATACTATCATTTTCCATTAAAACCAACGATTTATTTTCGAGTATCGGGCCATTCAGAGGTAAAATATCCGTTGAACTTGGTGAAAATCCAAAATACCATTTAATGTTTTTATACTTCTTTACAATGTCCTGATACTCTGCTTCTGTGATATTGGTATGCCAAAGATATACTTCTTCTAAAGATTTCATTGAAGCTAAAAAAGGAACGGATTTTTTTGAAATATCGGTTCCAGACAAACTCAATACTCTTATTTTATTTAATTTTTTTAAACTGGGAATTCCCTTATCTGTAATATCAGTTTGATTCAAAATCAGCTTTTCAAGATTTGGAAACAGCGTTATCATGCTAAGATCCTCATCCCTAATGGGCATTTTACTTAAATTGATTTGAATGATTTGCTCTTTTGCTGCACTTAATTTATCAAGTTTACTTATTTCAAACGATTTCGCTATAAAAAAATCTGCCTTTAAGGCGGGAGACTCATTAGCAATTTGTCTAACTACAGTAAAAGCATCATTCAAGGAGGCTAATTTTTTACTGGAAAGGAAAGGGAATGAATATTTCCTTTCTTTTGAGCTTGATTGTAAGAGTAACTCTTTATCAGCAAATAGGGCATGATTTTGCTGAATAGACGCCAATATCTCGTTGGTATTTCCACCCGCATTTATCCAGTTTTTTAGTATAACCATTTCCTGAGGCTCCAGTGGTTCCTTTCCCCTTGGAGGCATGTGTTCCTTGTCTGTAATTGGTAAATCAATACGTTGAACCATTTCTGCCAGCATTTCATTGAAATTCGTATGTTTTGCGACCCAAACATCAGACGTAGTATTAGGATTAGAGGCAAGGATTAAGCCCCCTTTTGCCTTATCTTTTTTATGGCATGACACACATTTTTTCTCTAAAATAGGTCTGACTGCCAGCTGGAAATAAGCTGTAGAATCAGTAATTACAGCCTGGACATCTTCTTCAATCTTTATTTTGTCTGGAAAATTCAGATAATCAGCACCGTGGGTTAACGAACCTCCTGCATGGCCGGCAAAAGACATCAATGCTAATCCAAAGAATTGTAAATACGTCCAGTAGGGTTTAACTTTTTCAAGATTTGTAAATGCCCACCAGGAAAACCAAGTAAAGAAAGATAAAGCGACCCCACTCCATAAATGATTTCTGAGCATTACGGCATCATAATCCTGACCTTTAGAGAGAAATAAGCCCAATAAGGCGGTAAAAACACTGGAAACAGCTGAAAGAGAAAGAGTTAATTCGTAAATCTCATTAAATGAACTTCCTGAAAATTTCCCTTTAAATAACCATAAAATAATAGAAAAACTAGCAATGCCTATGGGCAAATGCAGTAAAAGCGGATGAAAATGACCTGTCCAGGAAAGAAAGGTCGGTAAAACCATTTTGTTCGCTGAAATAGCCAGAAAAAAGAGGAGAAAATTAGCTCCAATGAGGATATTACTAATCCAGGATTTATATCCCTGCATATAATTAAATATAAAAGTTTATCAGGCAATAATACCGGGAATTACTTTCCCGGCAACGTCAGTTAATCGAAATCTTCTTCCTAAATGTTTGTAGATCAACTTTTCATGATCCAATCCCAGAAGATGAAGTACCGTTGCGTGAAAATCGTGAACGTGGACTGGGTCCTTAACGATATTATAGCCAAATTCATCCGTTTCACCATAAGAAATACCCGGTTTAACGCCTCCACCAGCCATCCAGATGGAAAAACAACGGGGATGATGATCTCTACCATAATTATCTTCCGAGAAATTCCCCTGGCAAAAATTAGTTCTGCCAAATTCTCCACCCCAAATGACTAAGGTTTCATCTAATAAACCACGTTGTTTTAAATCTTGCACTAACGCTGCGGAAGCTCTGTCAACATCCATTGCTTGCCCGGACATTTCATTATATAAATTTCCGTGTTGATCCCAACCCTGGTGATATAATTGAACGAATCTAACACCTGATTCTGATAATCTGCGAGCAAGAAGGCAATTAGCAGCATAAGTTCCTGGAACCATAGACTCTGCGCCATACATATTAACAATGTAGTCTGGTTCCTTTGATAAATCCATCATTTCAGGAACGGCCGTTTGCATACGGTAGGCCATTTCATACTGTTGAACACGAGATTGAATTTCGGGATCGCCGAATTCTTTATAATTTTCGTCATTCAGCATAGCCAGCTTATCCAACATTTTCCTTCTGGTTACGGCATCGACACCATCTGGATTTTCCAGATATAAAATAGGTTCATCACTATTACTGAACTGGACCCCCTGATGCACACTATCGAGAAAACCATTTGTCCATAATTTGGAATAGACCCCCTGGCCATTACCTTTTCCCCTTGATAGCAATACTGAATAGGCAGGCAGATTTGAATTTTCGCTTCCAAGACCATAACTCAACCAGGCACCCATACTAGGTCTATTGCCTTGTTGAGCACCCGACTGGAAAAAAGTTAATGCAGGATCATGATTTATAGCCTCGGTATGGAGTGTTTTTACTACGCAAATATCATCTGCAATCTTTGCAATATTGGGAAAGATTTCAGAGATCCAGGTACCATTTTGGCCGTACTGATTAAAGGCAAATTTAGAACCCACCAAAGGGAATTTATCCTGCCCCGAGGTCATACCTGTCAATCGCTGAGCACCTCGTATAGAAGCAGGCAACTCCTGACCAACCATTTTATTTAACAACGGTTTGTAATCGAAGGATTCCAATTGAGAAGGTGCTCCATTCTGAAACAGATAGATAACCCTTTTCGCTTTGGGAGCAAAATGAGGGATCCCAGCCATAATAGATTCTTCCAATGACTTTTTTGGTGAAAATAAATCTTTTGTTAACAAGGTACCTAACGCTGCACTACCAAGGCCAACACTTAATTTGCCTAAAAAGTGTCTGCGCGTAACATGCTGTTGATTTTCGAAAAATGGATTTGACATTACATCAGGTTTTTGAAATAGATTCTTCCAAATTATAAATCGTTAAAATAGTAAGCGCTAAAGCAGCCACTTCATTTTTATCCTTCAGTTTTTCGTGCGGATACTCCCCTTGATCTAAAACCTTTTCCGCTTGCCCCGCCTTAGATAAAAAATATTTATATTGCTCTTTATAAAAATCTGCCAGAGCGCTTACTTCATTTGATTTTGCCTTTCTACACACAATTCTTCTGAATGCCACGCCGATGAGGTCATCCACATTCCCATTCTTTTCAACGATTAATTTTTCAGCAAATACTCTGGCTGCCTCGTTAATCATAGGGTCATTCAATAAAATAAGCGCTTGAAGTGGGGTATTTGTTCTTGATCTGCTAATTTCACATTGGTCGCGTGGGGGACCATCAAAAGTTAACATAGATGGAGGAGGTGCTGTTCGTTTTATGAAATTATAAATCCCCCTGCGATATAGTGATTTTCCATGATCTTGAATATAGGTAGCTAATTGTCCTCTTCCTGAAGTCGTTGACTCCCAAATACCGTCCGGTTGATATGATTTTACCGAAGGTCCTCCAATCTCAGGAATAAGAAGTCCAGAAGATGCCAAAATTAAATCTTTAATTAGTTCCGCAGGAAGTCTTAATCTCGGGGCCCTTGAAAGCCAAATATTTTCAGGATCTTTTTTAATATTTTCCTGGCTCACATTAGCTGCCTGTTGATAAGTAGCAGAGCTTACAATCTGTCTCACCAACCTCTTAATATCCCAATTATGCTCTTTAAAATCAACCGCTAACCAATCAAGTAAGGCAAGATGGGACGGTAAATCACCTTGTAACCCAAAATCTCCAGAAGTTTTCACCAAACCCCTTCCAAAAAAGTTTTCCCATACTCTATTCACAAAAACTCTGGCCACCAAAGGATTATTATCGTCAAACATCCAATCAGATAGCCCTTTCCTGTTTGGACTAAACTTCAGGGTATCATAAGGTAAAACCGCCTCGGGGAGTCCAAAACCTACTGTTCTGTCAGGTTGGTCATATTGCCCTCTTCTCAAAATATGGGTCGGCCTTCTTTGTTCTAAATCTTTCATGACCATAACTGAAACAGTGGTATCCTGAAGATTTATAAATTTGAGGAGCTCATTAACCTCCTTTTTTGAGATTTTTATTAATGGGGGATCAGCTAATGAACCCAGCGAAATATCTCCAACGAGTCCTTTTTCATCGACCTGATTAAAAAAAGCAAACGTTTTGAAGTATTCTTCCTGAGAAATAGGGTCGTATTTATGGTCATGGCATTTGGCACATTCCATGGTTAATCCCAGAAAGGATTTTGAGAAGGTATTGGTTCTATCTGTAACATATTCCGTTCTATACTCCTCCTGAATGACGCCCCCTTCCTGCGTGATTTTATGATTTCTATTAAAGCCGGTGGCTAAAATAGCTTCTTTATTATTGGGCGCTATAAAATCACCTGCAATTTGCCAGGAGACAAATTTTTTATAGGAATAATTCTTATTGAAGGCATGAATGACCCAATCACGCCAAGGCCACATCGTCCTTAAACCGTCATCCTGATATCCGTGACTATCTGCATACCTAGCCAAATCCATCCAGGAAATTGCCATTTTTTCACCATAATGAGGAGAAGCTAAAAGTTTGTTAACTTCCTTTTTATAATTTTCAGTAGATGGATCTTTTAAAAAATCTTCTTGATCCTTAATATTGGGTAGCAAACCTGTCAAATCCAAGCTAATACGCTTAAGTAAACGTTCAGGGTCAGCTTGATCTGAAGGAGATAAACCCCTTTTCTCCATTTCAGCCAATACGAAATAATCAATTTCGTTTTTAGGCCAATTTTTTTTCTTTACCTTAGGAATTTCGGCTTTTTTCGGAGGCAAAAATGCCCAATGAGGCTTGTAAACGGCTCCCTGATCAATCCATTTACCTAATATTTCAATTTCATCAGCTGTCAAAGCTAAATTAGCCTTCGGAGGAGGCATTAATAATTCTGGATCCTCGCTAATAATTCTTAACCATACGCCGGATTTAGTCCTATCCTTAGGTTTAATTCCATGCATCGAAGGATTTTCCTTCAATGAAGCATAGGCGCTATCCGCTATATCAAGTCTTAGCCCCCCCTGCCTTGCTTTTGCATCTGGGCCATGACAGGCGAAACATTTATCTGAAAGAATAGGCCTTACATGTAAATTATAATCAACTAACTCCGTGCTGTCGGAAGTATTACTACTGGTAAAGTTATATAAAACAGTGCCAATTACACATACTAATCCAACGCTTCCAATGATTACCAATTTGTTCTTTAGCATCTTCATATTTATTCTACTGTAATATGCGTAAAATTTCAATAATTAAAAAATTCAATTCCTTTTTAAAGAAAAAATTATTATACTTGCATATTATTCATAATACATAAATTATTAATAAACAATTATATGAATGATTTGTACTTGAAAATTATATACTTAGCAAATAATTTTCAGTCCTACAGTGCTTTTTCATCTGCACTCTTGTGGACGATACTTTCATTTGTAATTTACAACATATTATCGCAACTAAGACCCCGATATTTTACAAAAAGCAAGCGATTCATACCTATTATTTTAGCTTTATTGTTATACTTTTCTTTGCTTTACAGTATTATCCAATGGTTCAAATTTACCTTATATATACAATCAAATCCTATTGATCTTAACAATATATTTAAACTGAATTGGTTGGGTTTACTTGTTATTTCGTTGCATATTGGCATCATATCGTTAGGCTGGAAAATAGGTTTGGGTGCCTTTGAAAAAATACTTAGATTTATACCACGACAAAATGCGAGAGTGGTACTTTATTTTATCATTTCAACAGTGATTACACTTCCATTTTATTATTCTTCATTACAAATTTCTTTACCCCTTCTTTTTCTTTTTTCATTTTCCTTGCATCTCCTTTATGACCTATATATTGAGGGTAAATATTCGCAGGTGACCTGGACATTAACCTGGATTCTTTTCTTCACTGCTTTTCACACCCAACTCCTTTATAAATTTACACTGGAAAGAGAATGGACTGAAATGAAAAGAATTTCAGAAAAATTAAGTACCCCTTCGGATAAAATAATAGAGAAGGAATTAAATAAATTAGATAACTCCGATACTAAAAAAAATCAACTAAAGGAATTATTCATTGCCTGGGAAAAAGGATTAATTTCAAATACTGAACGCCTGACAACATTAGAGGCAATTTTTGATTTTTCACCCTATTTATTGAGCTATTATCACCTTAATTATTCCTCCGAAGCGCAACTAAATCACTCCTTAGAGTTAGACCATAATAGGTGGTTAACACTTACCTTAAAATCAGATGAATCTAATAGGCTCAATCATTTAAATGCTGGTAATTTTAAAGGAATCGACTATTTGTCTGATTATTCAGTTTCCATTTTCAAGGAAAACGAACTACTTTATAAGCAAGGAAAACCGCACTCATCAGCGCCTGAAATGATAAAAAATCATACCTCTTTTTCAATAAAAAAAGAGCTGACTTCGAAAGAAATGAGTTATCGCCTTCATAAAAATGGTAAAACGGTTATTTTAAGTAAAAACTTAGGTGGTTATGCCAAACCCCTTGCATTTTTTTCTCTGACTGCCTGTTTGAGCCTTATTTTCTATTTTATCTTTAGCCAATTCCTTCGTTATAAAAAATCTGAAGGGCATATTTCTAAACCAATTAAGGTTGATTCTTTAGGCTTAAACATACAAAAAACATTATTTTATATCACATTTACGTCTCTCTGTATCCTCAGTTTAGCTTCTGTTTTTTACTTTGACAAATTAAAAAAACGAGAAAATGAAAGGGAATATAGCTATTTGGCGAAAGAGATCATTTCAACCCTTCAAAGAAGGTATCACGGATCGAATCTCCCGTTAGCATCGATAGCAAAACAACATGGATATGATTTTGTATTGACCGATGAAAAAGGGAAAAAAATTACATCCTTTTCTTTTCATCCGCCGGGAGGATTTAAACATAATCTTCCAAAGAGAGCTAATTTCTCATATAAGAAAGAAAAAATATTCTGGAAAGGAAAAGAGTTATTGCGTGTTTGGTTCCCTGTTAAAAACTTAGGTGATAAAGAAAGTAAATCCATGATTGGCATTTATTTTCCTGTCGATGATAATCTTCAAAAGATAGAGGCTGCTGACTTCATGGGTGCACTTTTCAGTGGTTATCTCTTTCTTTTATTAAGTATATCAGCAATAACTATTTACTACAGTAATTCCCTTACCCACCCGTTAGATCAATTAGGAAGACACTTGGAAAATCTAAAAATGGGTGAGAGTGATAAAATAGACTGGCATAAAAACGACGAAGTTGGGCAGTTGGTTAACGCCTATAATGTTGCTATTGACGAACTACAACAAAGTTATGAGAAATTGCGAAAAACGGAAAGAGAGGTTGCATGGCGGGAAATGGCAAAACAAGTAGCTCACGAAATCAAAAATCCTCTGACACCCATGAAACTTAGCTTACAATACCTTCAACGCGCTGGAAAACTTCAACCCGACCTGATTCATACTCTTTTGCCAAAATTGACAATGACCATTATGGATCAAATCAACACCTTAGATGAAATTGCTACCTCATTTTCTCAATTTGCAGCTATGCCAAATCCTCAAAATATTACATTCAATTTAGTCGATCTGCTACAGCAATCTTTAGACATGCACAAACACCACTTTGACGATAATAATGATTCCTTTTATTGCAATATTGAAGCAGACAGTTATCCCATTTTTGCAGATAAAAATCAGATGCAAAGGGTTATCAATAATCTTCTGATGAATGCTGTTCAGGCTATACCCACTGAAAAAAATGGAAAAATTAGCATAAGATTATTCCAAATGAAGAATGATCTGGTTCGACTTGAAATAGAAGATAATGGAGAAGGGGTAGATATAGAAACACAGCAAAAAATATTTTCCCCCTATTTTACCACCAAATCGTCAGGTACCGGACTGGGATTAGCCATGTGCAAGGATATTATTGAAAATGCAGGTGGTAACATTGGATTTTCCTCATCGCCAAGTATGGGTGCTTGTTTTTGGATAGAAATGCCTCTAAAATATTCTATGCCTTTTTGTAGTGCTAAAATGGCCCTCGCCAATTAATATGCATTTTCAAATGAACAGATAATCCAAAATGTTGTTTCTAAAGATTATTCATTACACTTAAGAAACATGGAAATTGGCATTGTAGGTGCTGGAATTGCTGGATTAGCGGCATCCATCAGAGCCGCTGTAGCTGGTCATAAAGTTACCGTTTTTGAAGTTAATAGCTATCCGGGGGGGAAACTTACTGCTTTTGAAAAACAAGGTTACCGGTTCGATGCAGGTCCATCCCTTTTTACTATGCCTCAATATGTAGATGATCTGTTTATTTTAGCAGGTGAAAATCCAGCGGATCATTTTAAATATATAAGATTAGATCCGGTGTGTAATTACTTTTGGGAAGATGGAACTACGCTGAGTGCTCATGCCGATAAGAAAAAATTCAGTAATGAAGCTGCGCAAAAGTTAAATGTACCCGCAGATTATGTAATGTCAAGCTTACAAGACAGTGCAGATAAATATGAAGCTAACGGTCGTATTTTTTTAGAAAAATCACTACACAGATGGTCTACCTGGTTAAATATGCCTGTCTTTAAGGCTTTACTAAAGATACACAAATACGATTTATTCTCCTCCATAAATAGGGTAAATGAAAGGTTGGTTAAACACCCAAAGCTAGTACAACTATTTAACAGATTTGCAACCTATAATGGTTCAGATCCATACAGAGCTCCGGGACTACTCACTATCATACCACATTTTGAACATCATATCGGGGCATTTTATCCGGAAAATGGAATGCATAGTATCACCAAAGCTGTTTATGAACTAGCCATTAGATTAGGGGTTACTTTTCATTTCAATACTAGAGTTGAAGAAATACTTACCAAAAATAAGGTGGTATATGGCCTAAGAACGGAAGAAAAAACATACCCGTTTGACAGAATAATCTGTAATATGGACGTGTTTTTTGCTTACAAAAAATTACTACCTAATCACGCAAAACCGAACAGGATATTACAGCAGGAAAGGTCTACTTCTGCCATTATTTTTTATTGGGGAATTAAAAAGGTTTTTCCTCAATTGGCTATGCATAACCTATTTTTTTCTGATGATTATCGAAGTGAATTCAAACACTTAAAAGAAGGAAAGGTAGCCAAAGATGTATCTATTTATGTAAATTTAACGACAGACCATACGCCATCCGATGCTCCGGAAGGATGTCAAAACTGGTTCGTTATGATTAACGTACCTAGCCAAAGTGCTGAGAGTGAACCTTTAGATATAGATGCTTTGAGAGAACAAGCCATTGCAAAACTGAGCAGAATGCTGGGCAAACAAATTAAACCTCTCATTGAAATGGAAGAAATTTTAAGCCCTCAGGAAATAGAATCAAGAACTCAGTCACATCAGGGTTCATTATACGGAACAGCTTCCAATAAACCCTTATCTGCCTTTCTACGACATCCAAATTTTTCAAATGAAGTAAAAGGTCTCTATTTTTGTGGCGGAAGTGTTCATCCGGGAGGAGGTATTCCGTTATGTCTTTTATCAGCAAAGATTGCTGTAGAGTTACTGTAAGATTTAATAATCCTTATCTTTGACAATAAATAAACCAAAATTGATGATGACTTACCTTATACCCGCTTTAATTATACTTATCACTGTAATAAGTATGGAAATGGTTGCCTGGTTGGCGCATAAATATTTAATGCATGGATTTCTATGGGTTTGGCATGAAGATCATCACCAACCCGAGGTTGAAGGCGATAAATTTTTTCAAAAGAATGATCTATTTTTCCTGGTTTTTGCCATTCCCAGCGCAGCATCCTATATCATTGGTTTAAGTACGCCTAATACCTGGTTACTATATGTGGGAATTGGCATATCTATCTATGGGGTTATTTACTTTTTAATTCACGATGTTTATATACATCAGCGATTTTCCTGGTTTAAACAGTTAGATAATCCATACTCCAGAGCCATTTTACGAGCACATGGAGCACATCACGCGCACACGGGAAAAGAAGCAGGAGAATCCTTTGGGTTGCTATTGGTGTCCTCAAAATACTTTTTAAAAAGAAATAAAAAAGAACATTAATTAAAAGGACCTACAGTGGCATCTAAATTTCTTGAAGCAATAACCAATACCTTCCAAAAGCCATTGCCGCAGGCAAACGACTTAGATAAATATTTGGAAGAGATGCTTCCCGAATTAGAAAATTATAGTGAAAATTTAAACCAGGAATCACTGTATTTGGAGCATCCCTGGCTAGAGTTTCGCGATGAGGACTATTTTCATGAGTCTATTTTACATTTTTTTAATCCAGAACAAGAGTACTTAAATTCTATCAATGGAGAAGTATCATTTGGTATATGGAGAAAAATGAATCAAGGAAAAAAACTTATGATTGAGAACGGTGAAGGAAAACTCTATGAGCTTGCCTTTTTGGACGGCAATTTCTTCATTTTAAAAATACACGGTGATAATAGTCCCATAGGCAAACCAAAATATTTATTCTTGGTTAAAGAAGAAGTTGGAAAGAACCTTGATTGGAAAGACGCCATTGAATTATTACATCGAAGTTATAAAAATGGAAGTGGAAATTTATTTCAAATTATACTCGTCATTTTAGCTATATTAACACTAATCATTTTATTTATTTAATCAAGAATCAAAAAAGGAACTGTCTGAAAAGGCTTGATGTATTAATAATATTTAGTACTCACTTTTCAAATGCCCTGAACTAAAAAAAAAGTTTATACTTTTCATACCGGACCCCAGAGGGGTCAAATGTCTATTAGAAATATTAAAAAAGGGGGACAACTTTCGTTTCCCCCCTTTTTAATATTTAAAATTTATAGTTAACTACCAAAGTCGTCAAAAGCTACATTTTCATCGGGAACACCCATATTAGAAAGCATATTTTGAACGG
>JANQZX010000029.1 GCA_030728245.1 Saprospiraceae bacterium
GTACATAATTCTAATAAATACGCCGCTCTGGAAACTTTTTCTGCTAATAACTCAATGGACAAAGCGTCTGATTCCAATTGATTTATTATGGCTTCAAGTTCCGAATAAGCCTGCTCATAACTAATGTTATCATTATCCATTTTATTTGTTTAAGGTTATTTATCAATAATTATACTTCTGAAACTACCTTTTTCCCAAATAGTTTCAACTTCCATATTTGGCATGATGCTGTCATTTAATGGTTTATTACCAGGTAGTAGGTGTGTGATAGAAAATCCCCTTTTTAGCGTATTGGAGATAGTGACAAGCCCAATTAATCGCTGCAAAAAGGATAATTTCACCTCTTCTTTTTTTAGTCTGTTGATAATTAAATTGGGTAAATATTGCTTAATATTTTGGAGTTTAGTATTTGTTCTATCTATAACTCTCATAGGTCTTAAAGAAAGTTCATGTTGACATCTCAATAATTTTAGTTTTGATTGTTGCACCTTATATCTGGTTTTGTCATTTATTTTCAGTACCATTTTTTGAATGGAGGCTTCAAAGTTTTGGTTATGGTAAAGCAGATACTCAGCTACGGCAGTCGGTGTTTTTAATGAAATACCTGCAACAATATCAGAGAGCGTTTCGTCCACTTCATGACCAATACCTGTAATGATTTTTATGGGGAAAGAGGAAATGGCACGGCAAATTTTTATACTATCAAATCCAGCCAAATCAAGTTTTGATCCACCACCTCTGAGAATAAGCACTACATCGAAAGCAGTATCAGCTTTTAATATTTCTGCAAGTTGAATGAGAACGGTTTCTTCCACAAGATTCCCTTGAAGGGAAATAGGGAATAAAGTTAATGAGAAGGCATAATTCATTGAGTTTTCAGTAAGTTGATGAACAAAATCTTGATAACCAGCTGCTTGTTCATTACTAAGTACGGCAATTCTTTGTATAACCGGAGCAAGTGGTATTAATTTATTGGGTTCATGTAACTTTTCGGTAAAAATTAGTTTTTCAAGTTCCTGTCGCTGTTGAAATAATTTACCAAGAGTATAGGCAGGATCTATATCATCGATAACAAGTTTTAAACCATATCTCACATTAAAATCTATCTGGACTAAAACCAGAATTTCCCGACCAATTTCAAGAAAACCTGTTATTGGTTCTGAAAGTTTGCCATTTAATTTCTGTAAAGTTCCCTGCCAGATAACAGCACTTTGTTGTGCGATTATCTTGTCTGACTGACCTTCTTCTTTTTCAACCAATTCTAAATAAGCGATTCCCCGTACTATTTTGCAACCTGCTATTTCCGCTTTAACCCAAATTTTATCTTGAAAATTGAGTGAAAGAACTCTTTTTATTAGGGTGCCTAAATCATATAGTGAAAAAATATTTGATTCCATTCTGTTGCATTTACTTAATGATAGAAAATTAATTATTCTTCTTAATGAAAAGAATATTAGCGACTGGCCTTTCTCCTTCGGAATCAAATTTTTTGTTATCAGAAGGATGATTTACTATACCATTAAAATTAGTTGTGTTCAAAAAAAGTGTGGTTGATCCTCCTCCATCTAAATTAATGGCCTGTTGACAACCGCAAGATAATAGGAATTGAGAAAGTTCATTTAGATTTAACCCTGAAGCTTCTTTATGTCTGCCATCGACGGCAACCAGCCATATTTCTTTTTCTCCTAAACAAATGGCACTTCTTGGGTGCTTTAAGTCATTGAAGGGTCTTTTTTGAAGGGTATTTATTTGACTATTTTTTAAAAGTAATGGACCTGTAACTAATGCATCTTCAACCTTTTTTAGCATTGGAATACGATTTGGACCCTCTGTGGGTGAAATTTCACCTTTTCCATTTTCATAAATAACCAGCGCGTTGGCTCCTATTTCATTATCTATAGACAAAACATTAGGTTTATTTTCATGAATGACCTTTCCGTCAGAAACTAAAAACGAAACAGAACCACCCGCTTTCATATCAAAAAAACCACCGTTTATGGCAGCTAGAGCATTAGATTGTAAAGCAAAAGAACTGGTTTTTATCAAAGTATCTTTTGCAAAAGCAAGGTCTAATCTATACTTAGGGTATTTTGCTTTTAAAATTAAAATATATTGAGCTCCCCATTTTTCATGGGTACCTGACCAATGTTCCAGTTTTAGTCCCGCTTTTATTTTTTCAACTTTATTTTGGTTGAAATCCTGGGTAAATAAATACACAGGAAGTGAAATAAAAAGGCTGAATAAATACAAATATTTCATGGATTAACTTTTTAGCCAAAAGTAGAAATTATAACAAGGAATAATTTTCAAGGAAAATTTCATATTTCCTTTGGTTTGTATTCTCCTTCTTTTACCGTTCAAATATAATGATTTAAATGGATTACATTCGCTGTAATGCAGTAACTCTTATTTACAGAACTTTGGATTCATCTTATAAATGCTACTTATAATTTATTGGCATATAATAAGTTGATATTTTTTATTTTAATTTAATTGATAATGAATTAGATAGAAATTATTGAAATATGTCTAAAAATGTTGTAAAATTAAACACGTCTAAACAATGGTAAAAAAGGGAGGTATTTGAAAAAATCTATTGCTGAGTTTCTTTTTTTGAATAAAGTCATTAGTTTTGTATCAATGTTTAGGGTGATTAGCTCAGTTGGTTTAGAGCGCTGCTTTGACAGAGCAGAGGTCACTGGTTCGAATCCAGTATTACCCACGAGAACGGAGTGTAGCGCAGCCCGGTAGCGTACTAGCATGGGGTGCTAGGGGTCGCTGGTTCGAATCCAGTCACTCCGACCCAATAAGAGGCAATCTTCGGATTGCCTTTTTCAATTATATGAAGGAAACCTTCATGCAGTCGCTGAAGGTTTCTTTCATTATAATTATTTGAAAAATTAATTGGTCGCCAAATATTGCAATGTGGCTTCCAATTTTTCAATAGCCAAAATAGAATGCGGTGTTGGTCTCGCATCAGCAGTTTGTAAAATATGAAGCATAAATAGAAATTTTTCTTGTAAGCCTACCACTGTTTCTTTTTCATTGGAAGTTTCATAAATACTTCCATATAATATGTCCCCGCCGCCAGGTGAACCAGTACCTCTCTTTCTTTTTAATGCTGTAATGGTCTCAACGGACAGACTGGAAGATTTAATTTTTTCATCTAAGGATTCTCTGATGTCTTGCAGTTTATGGTAAGCCTGGTAGCAAATCAATGCGTATTTGGTTTGCAGGTTCAAATCTTCTTCGCTTATATCCACACGAGGATCCATTTTAACATTGATCGTTTTTTCCATCACAAAACCATCTATATTTAATTTGACTTTGTAATAACCAGGATGAACAAATGGTCCATCAGGTCCTGCCGGGGTGTTTTTATACACTGCAGCGATGGCATAACCTCTTTGAGTTCCCTTGGGTGGTGCATACCTTATATCCCATACAAATCGGTGAGGTCCTTTAGAGGTTTGTAGTTTCTGGGTTGGTCTAAACCAATACGTTGGATACCCCAATGTATTGGTATCTATTTTTTCAGTCACCTCAGCAGAGGAAAATTTCCTTATCAGGTTGCCTTGAGAATCAGAAATCTCAATGGTAACCAGTCTTGCATTTTCCCCCAGATTATAATCTATAATGGCGCCATCTGGTGGATTTTTTCCTGTTGGTTCTTCTGGTGGCAATGGAGTATCGGAAAACATATTCCAACGAACTCTAAAGGACTGACTAGGTTTATATAAAAAATCATTATTGATCGCCTTTTTTATTTCCCTGAGGGATGCAATATCATCTAAAATCCAAATGGATCTGCCATGCGTGCCAATGACCAGGTCATTTTCATGGATTACCAGATCACGAATAGAAGTAGCAGGCATATTTAACCTGAGAGATTGCCAGTTTTCGCCATCATCAGCAGAAAAATAAACTTCGTTTTCAGTACCGGCAAATAATAATCCTGGTTGTTTTGGATCCTCTCTTACCGCATTAACGGGCTGCTTTGACATACCTTTCGTAATTAAAGTCCAGGTTTTTCCACCATCCTTCGTTTTATAAATATATGGGGTAAGGTCATCTAATCTGAAGGCATTTACTGAAATATAGGCAGTGTTTTTATCAAAATGACTGGCATCAATTTGAGAAATTTTATGCCAGGAACGAAGGGTAGGCGGAGTAACATTTTGCCATGATTTTCCCCCATCTTTGGTTATATGAATCAGGCCATCGTCAGTTCCCGCCCAGATGATATTTGCATCAAGAGGGGAAGGTCCTACGGAGTAAATGACCCCTCTTTGGGGCATTTCGTTTAGTTCTGGTGTTTTAAAAACACCTATGTTATCTGGAATATCCAGTTTATTTCTGGATAAATCAGGACTTATTATTTCCCAATGGTAACCACCATCCAATGTTTTCCACAATTTATTGGTACCAAAAAGTAACATTTTCGGATTAGCGGGATGAAAAAGCAAGGGCATAGTTCGAAGAACCCTGTGTTGTCCTGTTCTAAGATTTTCGGGACCTACATATTGTGTTTGCCCCGTTTTTTTATTAAATTTTAATACCCTTCCCCCATAGATTATGTCAGGATTTAGAGGATCGGGAGCAACATAGGCATATTCATCGGCACCAACGCCGTACCAATCGCGGAAAGAAATTTGTCCTCCATTTCCCCGACTGGCAACGCCTATAGCACCACTTTCCTGTTGACCACCATATACATGGTAAGGAAACTGATTATCAGTAGTAACATGATAAAGTTGAGCGGTGGGTTGATTATACCAGGAACTCCATGTTTTTCCACCATTAACCGTAATTACTGCCCCCTGATCTGCTGCGAAAATCATAATATCAGGCTGAAGTGGATTTATCCATATACGATGATAATCATCTCCCCCAGGCGCGCCTTTGATAGAAAACCAGTTTTTACCTCCATCAGTTGATTTATAGGCAGCTACATTGGCAATGAACAAAATTTCAGGATGATTAGGGTGCACTTTAATTTCCGCAAAATCGCTACCTCGCCCCCACGTTCTTGGATCCCGGCTTACTAAACTCCAATTTTCACCGGCATCTTTACTTTGGTAAATTCCACCGTTATTTTTTGCATCTACGGTAGCATACATTTGATTCGTATTACTGGGTGCAAAACAAATGCCAATTCTACCAAGTCCATCGGTAGCTCCAGGTAATCCTTGTAATATAGGTTTCCACGTTTCTCCACCATCAACAGACTTGAAAAGACCACTGTGGGCACCTGAAAAATTTCCATTTTCCCAGGGACCTTCTCTATGCTCCCATAAGCTGGCAAAAAGTATGTTTGGATTAGATGGATTATATTCAACTTGAATGGCCCCAGTATTTTCATTAATGAATAACACTTTTTTCCATGTTTTTCCGCCGTCCTGAGTTCTAAACACGCCCCTTTCAGCATTGGCTCCGTAAGGATGGCCTAAACCAGCAACAAATACTTCCTTTGGATCAGTGGGGTGAACAATAATTCTTCCCACTTGCTGAATGTCTTTCAAGCCCAGATGGGTCCAGGTTGAGCCTCCGTCTTCTGATTTATAAATTCCATCTCCAACGCTTAAATCCGGACGATGAAGACCCTCACCTGTGCCAACATAAATAATTTCAGGATTTGTTGAAGAAACGGCAATATCACCAATAGATCCCGTCGGCATTTTATCAAAAATGGGAAGCCAGGTTCTACCATAGTCATCTGTTTTCCACACACCTCCATTATTTACTCCTATAAAAAAGACGTTTGGCTGAGTGGGTATACCTACTGCACCAACGGTTCTTCCCGCCCGAAATGGACCTATCATTCTATATTCAAGATGTTGATAATGAATGGGTGGAATAGACTGAGCATGCAGATTACACCCAATCAAATGAAGTATTAAAAAACAATACAAAAAAGTATAAAAACGCATATAGTTCAAATTTGATGATCAAAATATAAATTTAAGGTAAGACTTTTTACATTTACCTAGATCTAATTGAGTAAATTAACTTGAAATGTTAATGGAAACAAGGTATCTAACTTTTAAAATCAGGACTCAAGTTAAAGTAGTTCTGATAAACCTTTGCTTTATTTGGTTTGTTAAGGCAATAAAAAAATGGCAATGAACTGGGAAACTGTAATATTAGAGGCTAAAAAAATAAGAGAAAAGAAAGACATTAAGGTAGTTAAGTCAGACATTGAATGGAAAGAAATTTTATCTCCTGAGGTGTACCAGATTACCAGAAAAAAAGGCACAGAGAGGCCATTTTCCAATCAAATGTGTAGTTCATTTGAAGCTGGAAAATATGAATGCGTCTGCTGTGGAACCACCTTGTTTGATGCTGAAGAGAAATTTGAAAGTGGCACTGGTTGGCCATCTTTTACTAAACCTGTGGAAGACAATGCTGTAGTTTATAATATGGATAATAGTTTTGGTCATCAGCGGATTGAAGTTTGTTGCGGAACGTGTGATTCGCATCTTGGTCATGTTTTTCCTGATGGTCCAAAACCAACACGTCTTCGATTTTGTATTAACACTTTATCATTAAAAAAGGTTACTAATAAATAAAAGCGTATTTTAATTAAATAAGACGTACCTTTGCGGCTTAATTAAAAATAATACATGAGTTCATTTTCAGACCTGGGTCTTTCACCACAATTACTTGTCTCTATTGAAGGACTTGGTTACAAACAACCAACCTTAATCCAGGAAAAAGTTATTCCTTTTCTGCTTTCAGGAAAAGAAGATTTAGTCGCTTTGGCTCAAACCGGTACGGGAAAAACAGCCGCTTTTGGACTACCATTAATTGATTTAGTTGATGCGGGTCAATTTTGTGTTCAAGGGCTTATATTAGCTCCAACCAGAGAGCTTTGTTTACAAATAACCGGTGATTTAAATCGCTTTCTTGGCGAAGAACCGCACCTAAATATAGTGGCTGTTTATGGAGGTGCAAGCATCCAGGAACAAGTTAGAGCCTTAAAAAGAAATGCACATATCGTTGTAGCCACGCCAGGTAGATTAGTAGATCTGTTAGACAGAAGAGCTATCAAACTAGACGATATCAAGATTTTAGTCCTTGATGAGGCTGATGAGATGTTAAATATGGGTTTTCAAGAAGATCTTGATTCCATTATTTCTTCTTGTAGTTCGTCGAGAAATACGTGGCTATTTTCAGCAACCATGCCAAATTCTGTTAGAAATCTAGCGAGAAATTACATGGTAAAACCTGTTGAAATTCAAGCAGGAGAGAAAAATTCGGGTAACGTTAACATCGAACATCGCTACTGTATCGTTCAGGAAAAAGATAAATATGCCGCATTGAAACGTTTACTGGATTTTAATCCTTCCATTTATGCGCTTATTTTTTGTCGTACAAGAATGGATACTCAGGACGTTGCCGATAACTTGATGAAAGACGGTTACACTTCTGGTGCGCTTCACGGTGACATGGATCAGAAGCAGCGCGAAAAAATCATGGATAAGTTCAGGAATAGGGCACTTCGTATTCTCGTAGCAACAGACGTTGCTGCAAGAGGTTTGGATGTCAGTGGGCTTACACACGTAATTCACATGAATATTCCTGATGAACTTCCATTTTATACCCATAGAAGTGGTAGAACGGGTAGAGCAGGGGAGAAAGGGGTTTCTATTGCTCTGGTAACCAATAGAGACGCTTACAAAATTAGAAATATTGAAAGTTTATCTAAAATACACTTCCGTCCTTTCCCCGTTCCCAGTGGTCAGGAAGTTTGTCAACAACAACTTCTTGAGCTTTTAAGAAGGGTAAAAGAGGTTGAATTAAATGACGATGAACTGGATACTTTCTTACCTGACGTTTTACATTTCTTAAAAGATATGTCAAGGGAAGATTTGATCAAAAGATTTGCTTCTTTAGAGTTTAACAGGTTCTTAGAGTATTATAGAAATGCACCGGATTTAAATCCTGTCTCAAGAGATAGAGACAGAGGTGATAGAGACAGAGGTGACAGAGACAGAAGACAATCTTCATCCTCTTACGGTAATTCATCATCCTCAGAAGGTAGAAATAGTAGTGTGCCAATGTCTAGTTTCGTTTTGAATCTTGGTTCAAAAGACAATCTGGACAAAGGCGGTCTTTTAAGAATTATCTGTGAGGCAGGGGGTATTCACAAAAGTAAAGTTGGTCGTATTGTAACCGGTAATGTTACCTCGACGCTTGAATTACCTATGGATACTTTTATTCAGATTCAAAAGAAAATTGCAAAGACAAGATTTCGCGGCAGGCCACTCGTTCTTGAGCAAGCCAGGGCAAAACAAGATGGTGGAGACTTTGCCAGGAAGTTTGCAGATGGTGAAGACAAGCCAGAAAAGAAAAAAAAACTTCGTGATAAATTAACTATAGTCCAGGATCTTCAGTAAAGTAAATACTAGTAACCTAGTATTTTTCCAACTTCACTTTTGTAGCTTCGACCGATAGGTAATTGTTGACCATGAATGTCGATGTGGCTTGGTGTAAAGGACTCAATTTTTGAAGCAGAAACTAAAAAGGAACGGTGAATTCTTATGAAATTGTTCTCCATTAGTTTCTGCTCTAAAAAACTGATCTTTTGTTTAGTAACTACTCTTTTGTCTGGTAAGTGTATTATAACATAGTCCTTTAGGCTTTCTATATATATAATCTCCTTAAGGTTTATTTTAATCATTTTTTTATCTGACTTTACAATAAGAGTATCTGTAGTGATGTATGGTTCGTATTCTTCACTGCTCCCTGTGTTTTGATTGGCACTTTGTATTTGTCCGAAAGCCTTACTCAGTGCTTTTAGAAATCTTCCAAATGGTATTGGTTTTAATAGGTAATCTACTGCATCCAAATCAAAGGCTTCAATAGCATAGTCTCTGTAGGCTGTAGTGAAAATAACTTTTGGTGGGTTTTGTAATGTTTTTAAAAAATCAATACCGTTTAATTTTGGCATTTGAATGTCAAGAAATATTAAGTCAACATTTTGATTTCTTAATACTTCAAATGCTTTCATAGCATTATCACATCGGGCGGTTAGCTCTAACCCGTCCACCCTTTTAATATAAGATTCTAATACATCTAAGGCTAAGGGTTCGTCATCGACAAGAACACATTTAATTTTATTCATTATTTGTTATGAGTGAAATTTTTAAAACAATAGTGAAGGAATCTTCTTCTTTAAATACCTCGAGATTATATCCATTATCACCATAAATTAAATCTAATCTTCGTTTTACATTTTTCAATCCAATGCCTTTGGTATAATCTGCTTCCAGGTCACTTTCTGAATAAACACTACTATTTTCTACTCTAAAGGTTAAATTTTTCTCTTTTACTTTAAGATCTACATAGATAAAAGAGTTATCAGTATGTTGACTAACACCATGCTTAAATGCATTTTCCAGGAATGGTAACATTAGTAAAGGAGGAATTTTAAGATCTTTAACAGGCCCGCTAATATTAAAATCAACATCTAATCTGTCGCCGTATCTCAATTTTTCAAGCGTAATTAAATTTTGCATTTGTTCAATTTCTTTTTCCAAAGAAATTTGACTCACATTGCAATCGTATAACATATAGTCCAGGAAATGAGAGAGCTTTAAAACAACTTCGGACGATTGGTCTGACTTTTGGAGAGTTAAAGCATACAGAGAATTAAGGGTATTGAAAAGAAAATGAGGGTGAATTTGTGATTTTAAAAATTTAAGTTCCGCATCTAGTTTTTCTCTGGAAAGCTCTCTCGCTATTTTTTCATTCTGATAGTTTTTTTTAATTAATTTAATAGCGGCTGCGGCAAAAACGATAGTATAAACATTTGTGGTTCTTTGTAAAGCCTTAGTAAAACTAGTTAGAGGAAATGTGGTATAATCATAATTAGGTACATAAATAGGTACGTAAAATAAATGGAGTAATAGTCGATCTAAATAGCCAAAACCAATAGCCGTAAAAATAAAAATTAAAGTAAATGCCAAATATTTTTCTTTGTCGAGAAAACCTGAAATTAACCAATACAGTGTTATATAAGTAGCAAACATTCTTACTGGTAAGGTTACCAATACTTCTATGAAACTTTGAGTATAATTATCTCTAAAACTTGCAAAGGCGATTGTGAAGTAACCAAGATATATGAGCCAAAAAATAAGATGCCCGAGTATCCTGTTTTTGGGATAGAGAAATTTATCGAACCTGAAAAATGAGAATGTTGACATTGTAATCACCCTTTTGCTTGACTAAAGATAAAATAAAGCCATGTAAATAAAGGATAGGTGATAAAAAACAATAAATAATCACCGTTTATTACCCATTATGAAGATAAATTGCATTGGTGCCCTGTTTTTATCTTATTGGCTTCATTTTAATTGTGTTGGGCGAAATAAATGAATTTTTTACCTTTTGATATGTAATTTCAACCAATCAAAAAATAACACCTACAAGTTTTTTAATAGCAACCAATCTGAAGAATGCCACCATTTACTTAGGGATTTGGTGGTATTTTTTTAACCTAAAGAAACATCTAAGGTCATCATTATGGCGAATCCAACTATAGTTGCCATGGTAGCGAGATCAGTGTTTCCCGCCAGATGGGATTCAGGTATTAGTTCCTCAACGACCACATAAATCATGGCTCCAGCTGCGAAAGACAATGCGTAGGGGAGTAAAGGCTCTATTAACAAAACAGCCGTAGCACCGAGAACGCCGGCAAGTGGTTCTACTGCGCCAGATAACTGTCCATAAAAAAAAGCCTTTCGCCTACTCATTCCTTCTCTTCTCAGCGGAACAGAAACGGCAGTACCTTCTGGTAGATTTTGTAACCCTATGCCTATGGTTAAAGCTACAGCAGCTCCAAGACTTGCAGTGTCTAAACCATGGGCTGCAGCTCCAAAGGCAACACCAATGGCAAGTCCCTCAGGTATATTGTGGATAGTTATCGCCGATACTAATAAAATACTTCTTTTCCACGAAGAGGGAACGCCTTCTGCCTGATTAATCTCAAAACCTGGATGAAGATGGGGTAGATAACGGTCAACAATCCAGAGAAATATTCCCCCACCCAAAAATCCGATCAATGCTGGGAGCCATGAAGGTACTTTTGCAGCTTTTTCCGTCATTTCAATGGCTGGTGCCAATAGTGACCAATAACTGGCAGCAATCATTACCCCGGCAGCAAAGCCTAACATGGCATCAAGAACTTTTTGATTCATTTTTTTGAAGAAAAAAACAAAAGAAGCTCCAAATGCAGTGATTCCCCATGTGAACAAAGTAGCCATTAAAGCTAATAGGATCGGATTAATTCCTTTCAAAGATTCAATAAATGCATCCATGATATCTCATTTTATTAAAAATTTGTTGTTTTTAGGTATTTTCTTTTAAAGCGTTCAAAGATTGATTTAATTTAGAGAATGAAATTCCCTCTTCGTTAAATTTTTTATAAATAATCTCATAAAGGTCGCATTTTAGTTCAAATCCTTTCGCACTGTTTGCTGTCCAGATCCAGGCTCTAATAGAAATACCCACAGGATTAATCTGTACAATCCTGACCTTAACCGTAGGTGAACTCTCGTCCATTTCTTCATCTGTGCGATTATCTAAAGCTAAGGGATGTGCAACGGCTGCTTTCTCCAAAATATCTTTTGCATGGTTTATATCCGTTCCATGTTCAAGTTGTATTTCCAGCCAATTACAAATTCTGTCATCCTCAAAATCAGAGTTTATTATGATTTCATTCCCCATCAAGGTATTGGGAACAATGATTCGTCTATTTTCAAAATCTCTAATTACAGTATGTCTGAGGGTAATATCCTCAACAATACCGTTCAGGGTATCTCTGATTTTTAACCTGTCATTTACTCTAAACGGCTTAAAAATTACGATGAATATACCACTTATTATGTTACTTAGGGTCTGTTGAGAGGCAAAACCAACAGCAACAGCCAAAATTCCGGCACCTGCAAGCATGGAATTGGCAATGGTTCGCATACTTGGCACAGAATAAATAGCTAAGGATATACCTACAATGTAAATCACAGCAGCTAAAAAATGCCTTAAAAATTGGTAATTAGTAGGGTCATTTTGCATAATGACCGTCGATTTTAGGATAAATCGACGAAATATTTTACTGAAAGAATATCCTACCACAAAGGTTCCTAATAGGATGCCTATAAATTCTGCATACTCAGAAAATTTATGTTCATAAAAATGATTTAACCAGTCTAACATAACTATTCTTTTAACTAATGAACAACAATTCTACTATAAAATGTTTTATATGTCGGTAAAAAGTAGTGATGAAAAAGCATTTGAAGACAAAGTTTAATAAAACATACAGGGTTAGAAAGGTCATTGGTTATACCCTTAGATTCCTTTTAGCTTACTATCAATTAAAATGTATTTCGTTCTTTTCAGGTAGAGCATATTATCAGAGAAATTTGAATAGGTTGCTGTCACAAAAGGGAGAAGAACTAAAGGATTTATTTACTGACCTGGAAGGATTATTCATAAAAGCCGGGCAATTTCTTTCTATTGCTGGTTTTTTCTTGCCTGAAACCTTCAAAAAGCAATTAGAAGGCTTACAAGATGCAGCAACACCAAAAGATTTTTCACAAATACAGTTTTCTCTGTTGTCTCATTATGCTGTTCCACTTTCAGATGTTTTTACGAAAATAGAGGCAACTCCCATGGCAGTTGCCTCTATTGGTCAGGTTCATAAGGCTTGGTTAAAAGATAACACCCCCGTAGTCTTAAAAATTCAACATGAACATATTGAAAGAATTGCGGAAATTGATTTGACCATCATAAGAAAATTAACTTATTGGATAGGCAGGTTTTTTGCATTGGAAGGATTAGATTATGCCTATAAACAAGTAGAAGCCCTCATCTTACAGGAAATTGATTTCGAAAAGGAAGCTAACTCGCTTATTTCTATTTCTTCTTCATTATCTGATGAAAATTCCTGGTCTTTTCCAACCGTTTTTTCAACGTTGTCAGGTAGAAAAGTTTTGGTAATGAGTTGGATGGATGGTAAAAAAATTACTGATAAAGAATATCTCTATTTAAACAATATCGATCCTAAAATTATTGTCGATAGACTGTGGAATGGATTCTGCCGAATGATTTTCGAACATGGTTTCTATCACGCAGATCCTCATCCAGGTAATATTCTCGTTGATAAAATGGGCAATATTTGTTTACTCGATTTCGGCGCAGTTAGTACTTTATCTCCATTATTCAAAAAGGAAATTCCTGGATTAATTATTGCTTTTTCTACCTTAGACGTAAAAAAGTTAACGCAACAACTGATTACCCTTGGTTTTATCAATGATTCTCCAGCGGCCGAATCACTGGCGATAGATTTAGCCAAGGCATTTAACCAGTTTTTAGAAAATGATATCGACCAGTTATTTAACCCGGAGGGAGCAATGAATCCAGAGTTCTGGAATAATCCTGTAAGTCACATAATGTTGAATACAAGTATAAAAGACTTATCTGCATCCTTTAGAATTCCCAAAGACTATATTTTGTTAGGGAGGACATTCTCCTTGTTATTAGGTGTTTCTTTTGTCCTTCGTCCTGGTGAAAATCCACTAAAATATCTTTCGCCAATAGTTAAGAAGTATTTAAATGAAAGTAATCAATCTAAATGGTTTAAAGAGGGGGTTAAAGAGGCTGGTATATTTGGCAGAAATATAATAAGCCTTCCCAAACTGATCAGAGATACAGTGGAACAATTTCAAACGGGTAACAGCAGTCTAAAAACTCCTGATATTTGGAGGAGTGCTAAACTACTTTACCTGTTGGGTCAACAATTTGCACTGTTAATTTTGACTTTTAGCCTATTATATATAGCAAGGGAATATTACCATGGTATTTTGGGATACAATATTTCTTCGCTATTTTTTACATTAGGTCTTGTTTCTTTTTTAATCTTTTTGTTTAGGTTCAAAAAAGGAGATAATTTATTTAGGCAATAATTTCCTTTTATTTTAACAAAGAAAGACTGTCTTCCAATATGGTAGCCCTTATTTTATGGTGAGACGTGGTAAAGGCAACTTGCCCGTTATGCACTAAAATAAGTTGTGGGGATTGATGATGAACATTGAGCTTTGAAGCAACCTCGTTTGAAATAGACCGATATTTTAATAGATCTAAATAGTAAAACAAGAGGGGTTTATCTGTGTTTTTGAAAGAAATTTCTACATTTTCTTTCGCTTGAGCACTTATTCCACAAGTAGTTGAATGCTTAAATATATATATTGGAATGGAATTTGATAAAGCTATAATTTCAGCTATTTGGTTTTCTTCCGTTAAGTTTGACCAATCTTTGTTCATCTTTTTTATTGTTTTTAACACACTAATTTATCATCTTGTTTATCATTAAAATACTATTTTATGAAAACAAATGCTGTAAGGTTACTTGATGTTAATAAAATCCCTTACGAAATGGTAAGTTATAAGATAAACAAGGATAATTATGATGCTGAACAAATTGCCTTAGATAATAATATTCCACAACATCTATTGTATAAAACACTAATATGTATAGGGGGTGACAAAGAAATAATAGTAGCAGTTTTGCCTGCAAATGAACAATTATCTATTAAAAAATTAGAAAAAGTGGCCGGAATTAAACAAATAAATCTTCTTCCGACAGAAGAGTTGATGGTTAAAATAGGTTACATCAGAGGAGGGTGCTCACCTATAGCGATGAAAAAAAAATTCCCGGTTTATATTCAATCTTCCAAAGATGCCAACACAATCGTTTGGATTAATGCAGGTAAAAAGGGGGTTTTACTAAAGATGTTACTCGACGATATTATTATGATAACTGAAGGTCAATTAGCAGATATTTCAAGATAATTACTGAGTGAATTAGGCTTCTTTAGGTTGTTTTCTTGGTCTCATTAAACCCTCCTGGGCTACAGAAGCGACAAGTTTTCCATCTCTTGTAAAAATATTTCCTCTGGTAAATCCTCTTGAATTTGAGGCACTTGGACTATCAATGGCATAAAGTAACCAATCATCCATTCTAAATGGTCTATGAAACCACATGGCATGGTCTAAACTGGCAAGTTGTAATTTGGGAATACTTCCTTCTTTACCGTGTGGTAGCAGCGCTGAGGTCAATAGGTTATAATCAGATGCGTAGGCTAATACTAACGGATGAAATTTTGAATTTTCTGGCATTTCGCCGATAGATTTCATCCAAATATGACGAAACGGCTCTCTCTTTTCAGGTACAGCAGGGTTGTATAATTCAACCGGTCTGAATTCAATAGGCCTGTCAAGATTAAGGAAGTCATACATGTTTTGAGGTAAAAATTCTCCGAAATGCTTAGCTAAATCTTTCCAGCTTACTAATTGTTCAGGTTCTTGAACCTTTGGCATAGCTATTTGGTGATCAAATCCAATTTCATCTGATTGGAAAGAGGCGGACATTAAAAATATTTCACGACCTTGCTGAATAGCTTTTACTCTTCTTGTCGTAAAACTTCCGCCATCCCGAATTCTATCTACTTGAAATATGATAGGAATATCAAGGTTGCCTGGAAGAATAAAATAGGAATGTAAAGAATGCACATGTCTGTCTTCTGGTACTGTATTTATCGCGGCACTCAACGCTTGCGCCAGGACTTGCCCACCAAAAACATTGGAGCTTCCTACCGTTTTGGAATATCCCCTAAACAAATTCTCTTCAATTTGTTCTAAATTTAATAAATCAAGTAATTCACTTATTTCTTTCATTTTAATAGGATAATACTTGTTTTACTTTTAGACTAAGTTTCGAAAAATCTTCTATTGTTTTTAATTCTCCTGCAAACAACTGGGAGCCCATACCAAGGTAGTTTGCACCAGCTTTTAACCAGGATTGAATGCTTTCCTGCGTTGGTTCTACGCCTCCTGTAACCATTACTTTAATATTGGGCAAAGGACCCTTTATAGCTTTTACAAATCCCGGTCCTAAAACATTGCCTGGAAATAATTTAACAACGGTAGCTCCAGCTTGTTTTGCATGCCAGATTTCATTGAGTGTTGCTGCAGCAGGTAACCAGGGAATTTGATGTTCTCTACATACTTCTCCTACTTCTAAGGAGGTAATAGGTTGAACAATAAAGTCCGTTCCTAAATCTATGTAGTCTTTTGCTTCTTCGGCAGTAAAAATGGTACCAATGCCCAACGCCATTTCCGGACAATTTTCATTGACAAAATCTCTCAAGGCAGAAAAAACGGTGGGTGCCTCAACGCCTCGGTTGGTAAATTCAAATACCCTCATTCCGCCATCGTAACACGCTTTTACTATTTTTTTAGAATATTCGATATCCGGATTAAAAAAGACAGGTGCAATTTTAGTATGTTCCAATAAAATTAAGACTTGCGCTGCGTTCATTGAGGCCATTGATTTTGTTTTTATACTTTTTGGTGCAAAATAGGCATTTTAATATATAATGTAAACAATTAATTGCTAATTTGCATCCAATTCATTCAAATACTTAATGATATGTTTCAAATGTATCCCATGAAAATTAGTGTTACCCTTTTTGTTGTTTTAATAGCTTTCTTTTTTAATTCCTGTGCTCTTATGACTTCTATGGGGTTAAATAATAAAGCTTCCTGGGAAAAGCCAGCAACTAATGGTATTTCTCCAGAGGAAACTTTATGGAAAAAGGTTAAATCTACCAACACGGAAGAGGCTTATGTAGATTATTTAAGTAAGTTTCCTTATGGAAAATATAAATATGATGCAAGGCTTCAATTACAATTGGTGGATACAGAAGCAGCCTGGGAAAAAGCTAAAATAGCCAATTCTGAAGAGGCTTATCAGGTTTTTATGAGAGATTATGCGGGATCTAAGTATAATGCACAGGCTTTTGCTAATCTAACTAAAATAAGGCAAGAAGGAACCTGGAATCGAACAAAAATGCTGAATACAGCAGAGGCTTACAGTGATTTTATTTCACGTTTTCCACTTTCTGAATATATTCCTGAGGCTAAGAACAAATATGCCAGTATCCAAAGTGAAGCAGAATGGAACAGAATTAAAAATTTTAATAATGTAGCTGTTTTTGAAAATTATGTAAAATCTTTTCCAAATAGTGTATTCAAGAATCAGGCAATAGCCAAAGCTCAATCATTGAATAGCAATGCGCCTTCTTCAAATTTAATGGCTTCTAAAGCACCTGTTTCCTCTGCGAATAATTCAAGGATTCAAACAAACAATATACCTAAAAATGAACCTACAAAGGTTGAAAAGCCTGAAAAGAAAGACATAGGTGCCGATAAATGGTTTCAAGCCAATGCATTAAACACTATAGAAGCTTATCAGGATTTTTTAAAAGAGTTTCCTAAACATAAGTTTTCTCCTTTAGCAAAAAAGGAATTAGCATTATTCGATGAACAAACCTGGATGAGGGCCAAGTCAACAAATACTAATGAAGCTTATGAAAATTATCAGAAGCTTTTTCCAACTGGCAGGTACTTTAAAGAAGCTAAAAAGAAAATTTTAGATCAAGAAGTACAAACCATTCTGGCGGGAGATTATCAGGCATTGCCTGCTATGAATAAAAGTGAGTCTCTTCCGGGTTCTAAACTAAACGAAATCACTATAAAAAATATCACAGGATTTACCCTTACTATTATTTATAGTGGTCCCGTTAGCGAAAAAATAGAAGTGAATGATGGGAGTATGTATGTCGTTAAATTACCAAACGGTCAATACAATATTACGGCTACTTTATCGTCCGATTTAATTGGTTCTTTTGTAGGTAAGGAAAATTTGACCGGTGGAAAATATGAAACTAAATTTTTCCTTGGTTATTAATTCGTTACTCAACAGACCTTTTACTAATCAATCTTTGCTTTGCATAATACGTGTCATCTTCAACCTGGTCACCGTCCCAATCCATTAGACTAGTCATAAAGATTTGACCGTTGTCAATATCAATTTTATATTCAAGAGTTTGATCTGATTGAGTTAAGGTTAAGGTATCTCCTTTGATTTTCCAAATACCAAAGTATTCACTAATCAGAGAATTATCCCTGCCTCTGAAAGTTTGATGATACTTTTTGTCTTTATCAAAAAACATCCTGAATGGCTTAACTTGAAATTGGTTTTCCCATGTTTCTTCTCTAGCTTCAAATAAAGAATCTTTTCCAACAGATTGATAAGAATCAATTTTGACACTCATATAGGTTATTTGCCATGTGCCGGGAATTTGTTCACTTAAAACTCGGGCGTTTTGCTGATTTTTTTCTTCTGCGCTTGGGCCACAACCTAAAAGGGTTAATAAAGCCAGGGTAAAAATGGAGTTTAGAATTAATTTCATCTGATTTGTCAATTTTCTTGTAAAAATACTAATTATGTTGAAATAGGTCTTAAAACTATTTTTTGTATTTTAGATTTACTTTTAAAACATTTCTTCCTTTGTTTTGGTTAATAATTCATCAAAATCATTGCTTTGAATATTTCCAAAAATTTTATTAACTGTGATAGCTTGAATTTTTTCGATCTATTAAAACCATCGGCAGGTATATCCCCAAATGATTCATTTTCTTTCAATTTTACAATTTTTGAGGACCTTAAGGAGATAGCATTAAAATGGGAATTAATGGATTCAAATGAAAGTTTAAATCCCTGGCTATCCTTTGAATTTCAAAAAAATATGGTAGAGGCCATGCCTGAAAATATAAAGGTTTTGTTTGGTTGCTATTCATCTGGAAGCGAAGTAAAGGGATATTTTCCAATTTATTTTTATGATTTTTCATTAGATAAAAGTTTTCGGGAAAAAAATCCGATTAAAAGAATTTTCGGGAAATTAATTAAGGGAAAAATTTTGGTAATGGGTCAAATATTTTCAACGGGAACTAACTACCCCTTCAGTGAATATTTAAGAGACCAACATTTTCAAAAAGAATTACATCATTTCCTACAAAGTATTGCGTCCAGGTATAAGTCAAAAGCGATCCTTTGGAAGGATTTCTTTTCTGTCTGTGCTGCCTTAGAAAACAATGGTTATTTTTCCTTTAAGTATCAGCCTGCCATGATAATGACCATCGATAATCATTGGGAAACCATGCATGATTATGAACAATCTTTGTCGTCTAAGTATAGGATAAGATTATCGAGGGCCAGAAATAAAATGAAAGGTATAACCTGGAAAACTTTGAACAAAGAAGAAATAATACACTCACAAGCAGATTTACATCAATTGTATATAGGCATTTTATCTGAAGCCACATTTAAAATGGCAACGGTCCCAGAGTCTTATTTTTCAAGTATGAAAGAGGCTTTTAAAGAAGGGTATAACATAATGGCGGGTTATTTGGATGGAAAGTTAGTTTGTTTTTATTCCACTCTTATTAATGGAGAAACGCTTGAAGCAAATTTGGCAGGATTTGAAGAAGAAACAAATCTAAAAATGCAATTATATCTGAATATGTTATTTTTAATGGTAGATAATGCCATTAAACTAAAAGTTGAGAAATTAAATTTTTACCGTACAGCCATGGAAATTAAGAGTTCAGTAGGGGCAGTTGGAATGGATACAATGGTCTATATAAAACCAACCTCTAAATGGTTGGCGCCTCTATTTCCAATACTTATACCCTGGTTTTCACCTAAAAACCTTCTTTGGAAAGCTCGCTCTCCTTTCAAAGCTACATTTTTATGAGTCTATTTTTTCCAAGTCTTCCTATTTGGAGCTGGATTGGATTATTTAGTTCTGCGTATTTCATTGGTATGGCAAAAGGTGGAATTAAAGGTACTACTTTATTGGTTATACCTATCATGGCTATAATTTTTGGAGGCAAAGTATCGTCAGGTATCGTTTTACCGATGTTACTTATTGCCGACTTATTTGCCGTTAGACATTATAAGGGACATACAGAATGGAAGACGTTGTGGAAATTATTACCTATGGCATTATTAGGGATTATCATGGGACATTATCTTGGTATGTATGTTTCCGATGCCATTTTCAAATTATGGATGGCGGGCATTGTTTTTGGAAGTTTAACCTTAATGATATTGCAAACCAAAGGATTTGTTAATGAAAAAATGGTTGGTCATCCTATTTTTGCTTCAATTATTGGACTTTTAGGCGGATTTAGTACCATGGTAGGTAATGCTGCCGGCCCTATTATGTCGGTATATTTATTAGGCCTTAAGCTGCCCAAGCTCCTGTTTTTAGGTACAGGAGCCTGGTTTTACCTAACGGTTAATATTATGAAGTTGCCATTTCATATATTCTCGTGGAAAACTATTAATGTAGATAGTCTGATCTTGAATATTTTGGGCATTCCATTCCTGGTTTTTGGCTTTTTTTCCGGCACCTGGATAGTACAACATTTAGAAGAAAAGACATTTAGGAAACTAGTCATCTGGATGACCCTATTGGCTGCTGCCAGACTCTTATTTGATGTCTGGTTTTAGTCCAAGAGCCGTTCCACTCCAATCTGGATCTGCTGCGGCATGCCATTTTCCTAAAGAAGCGTCATAAAATAGAGCATGAACTCTACCCATTTGACCGGGTAGTTTAACCTCCTCTAAAGACAGATTTAATTTTTTTAAATTAGGTATTGTTTGAGGGTGCTGCCATAGATTTCCTTCATGATTTTCCACCAATAACTTTTCAGGTAATTGATAAACCCTTGCCGCTTCAACGGCTTTTTCCAGCGATAAATTTTGATCAATAAATCGACTTATTACTTGTACTACTGCGGGAACAATTCTGGCGCCACCTGCGGCTCCCAAAGCTAAAACTGGCTTTCCATCTTTAAAAACAAGCACGGGAGAAATATGGGAAGAAGCTCTCTCCAATGGTTCCATTTTACCCAGGTAAGGCCCCATGGTTGTTGCAAAAAGGAAACCGTGTTTTTCTGAGGCTACTTTTGACCCAAGTAGAGGTCCTAAAGATTGAGTAACGGAGACCACATTTCCTTTTTGATCAGAAACAACAAAGTGAGTCGTGTGACCATTTGAATGTAAATTAGTATCATATTGCATGGTCGGCGGTAATGGTGCCATCCATCTCTCATTGGCAAAAGAGAGACTGGCTACTTTGTCTTCATCTTTTTTAAGTAAGGGTCTGTCCTCATAAGCTTTGTGATGTGCTGCGGCATGAGCAAGAACCCATTTTGTTTCATCAGCCTTTGCCAGATCCGTCTTTTCTAATAAATTTAGCATTTCAATGACAATGGCTCCATAACAGGGTAAACCCATTGCAACAATGTCATATCCTCTGTAACTGCCTTTTATAATCTTTGCATCTAAAGCGCTATATTGCTGTAAATCAGATTCTTGTAAAAAACCTCCACCGGAAATAATTTCATTTGAAATGTCTTTAGCTATTTTACCATTATAAAAGCTTTTTCCATCGTCTTTCGATATTTTTTTAATTGTTTTGGCAAGTTGAGGTTGTTTAAAAAGCGTATTTGCCTGTCGCGTTGAATCATTGATTAAAAAATATTTAATGGATCCTGGAAAATTGGATAAGGAACGCCTGACCATAGATTGTCTTAATGCTTCGTCAGGTAATAGGACAAATCCATATTTTGCGATGTTAATGGCGGGTGCCAATACTTTGTTGAGCGGCAATATTCCATTTTCTTTGTGCATTTTAATAATACCTTTTACCATACCTGGTATGCCAATGGTTTTAAAACCATCTTCAGCCTTCGAAACATCATGGAGGTATTTCATAGGTACCTGGGTGGTTGCGTCAATGCCTTTTGGTCCTGTATTAAAGTTATAATACAATGCTTGTAGTCTTCCCCCCAATCCACTCATGCTAGGTTCGGTGACAGAAAGAACAAAAGAGGCTGCTACTGCGGCATCAAAAGCATTTCCTCCTTCTTCCAAGATTTTAAGGCCAACCTCGGTTGCTAAGGGATGCGCCGTCGCTATAACTCCTTTAGAAGATGACGCAGATTTTTGAGCATTCAAATAGTTAAAGCTACAAAGCAAAATAAAAAAGTAACAAAGAATGTATTTCATTTTAATATTCATTTGAAAGGTGTTTTCCCGAAAGTAAAGGATAAAATTTTATTTCTTCCATTTTCCGTCAATAATTTCTTTGTGTAAATGAGAAACGCCCAAGTCAGTTAACATTCCGGGTATCCTGTGATTGTGAGTGTCAGAAATGAAAATCTGCCCCTTGAAATTAGTAATTAAATGATTAATGAGAGATTGGACTCTAAATGGATCAAGTTTATCAAATATATCATCCAATAATAAAATAGGATTAATACCTAAACAATTCTTTAAATAGGTAAATTGGGCTAATTTTATCGCTAATAGGAAAGATTTCCTTTGCCCTTGTGAGGCATATTTTTTCAATGGATTTTCTTCCAGGGTAAATAAAAGATCATCTTTGTGTATCCCGACAGAAGTTCGTTGCAAAAATACATCCCTCTTTTTGTTGAATGCCAGTAAGTTTAGTAAGGAATCACCATTTAATTTAGATTGGTATTCCACCCCAACCGTTTCCTTATCACTAGAAATCTTTTGATAAATTTCATTGAAAACGGGGTTAAATACTTTAAGAAATTCAGTCCTGGCATGGTGTATGTAAGTGGCTGGTTTTTCTAACTGTTCATCATAAATATCCAGTAAGATAGCGTCAGTGGTTTTTTCACTGGCTATTTGTTTTAAATAGGCATTTCTTTGATGAAGTACTCTGTTATAATGCAGTAAATGTGACAGATAAGTGGTGTTGGTTTGAGCCAGCGTATTATCTAAGAATTTTCTTCTTAACTCACTTCCTTCCATAATGATTGAAATATCATCAGGAGCGATAAAAACAACAGGTAAATAACCGATATGTTCGGATAGCTTGTTTAAAGGATTTAGATTTACCTCAAAAACTTTAGCTTTATTTGGCTGAACTTTTGCAACAATTTTTTCATTTTGTTCTAATCTGGAATAATGGCCCTCTAATCTAAAATAATCTGCACCAAATCTTGATATCAATGAATCATTCGTACTTATATAACTCTTAGTCATACTTAAATAATAGATAGCGTCCAATAAATTTGTTTTACCCATACCATTAAGACCTGTAAAACAATTTATTACGGGATTAAAGTTAAACTCCTCCCATTCGTAGTTTTTATAATTTGTTAGAATGAGTTGATTCAACCACATGCTTAAACAGGCATTTTCCACTTTCTAAAAACAAATAAACAAGGTTTTAATAAAATTGGTGGCTTTCAATTTATATCTTCTACAATAATAGTTTATATTTGTCAGGATTTAAAAAAATCAGGATTTTAAAAAAAATAGAGGGTATGAACACCGTCGTAGACAAAAAAAAGACAGGCAAGGGAAATCTTACATCTGATGGGCATCCTAAGGAAAGGTATCTTTTCTGGTTTGAACTGATGTTGAGAATCCGTAGATTCGAGGAAAAAGCCTTGATGATGTATGGTCAGCAGAAAATTCGTGGTTTTTGCCACGTATATATTGGACAGGAAGCGGTAGCTGCTGGCATTGAATCTGTTATTCGCAGGGAAGATGGTATTGTTACCGCTTACCGTCAACATGGTATCGCTTTGGGCAGAGGTATTAGTGCCAAAGCAGCTATGGCCGAACTTTACGGAAAAGCCACTGGCGTAGTTAAGGGAAAGGGTGGATCAATGCATTTTCTTAGTGCAGAACACAAGTATTTCGGTGGAAATGGTATCGTAGGTGCCCAAATTCCAATAGGAACAGGTATTGCTTTTGCAGAAAAGTATAAAGGTACCGATAATTTATGCGTTACTATGTTTGGTGATGGAGCCGCTCGTCAGGGTGCGCTGCATGAATCCTTTAATATGGCAATGAGCTGGAAATTACCCGTGCTATATATTGTTGAAAACAATGGATATGCGATGGGTACCTCTGTAAACAGAACGAGTAATGTAGTTGAGTTATATAAAATGGGTCTTTCTTATGATATGCCTAGTGAAGCAGTAGATGGTATGTCTCCGGAAGCTGTTCATGATGCAATAGCTCGTGCCGCCGCTCATATTAGAGCTGGTAATGGTCCTTATTTTTTAGAAATTAGAACCTATAGATATAAAGGTCATTCCGTTTCCGATCCAGCTAAATACAGAACTAAAGAAGAAGTTCAATCCTACCAAGACAGAGATCCTGTAAAAATGATTGAATTGAAAATGTTGGAAGAAAAAATTGCTACTGAAAAAGAGATTCAGGCAATTAAGGACAAAATTAAGATTGAAATGGAAGAGGCTATTGATTTTGCTGAAAATTCGCCTTTACCACATCCTGATGAACTTTACACAGATAATTACATGCAAAAAGATTATCCTTTCATAATGGATTAATTTTTTTATAAAAATTCATAAAGAAATTTTACTTTTGCATTTCATTTGAAATTAGTTCATCTTATTATTAAGGCAGTTAAATTAATATGGCAAAAACGTCTCAAAATCCTAAACAAGATGAAGTTCTTGTAGATATCGTTGAAGTTCGCAATAAAACGCAGGAATTTTATCATAAATATCAAAACATTATTAATTATGGTGGTGCTGCTTTGCTCATCATCATTGTTGGCTTAGTTGCTTTTAACTTTCTATATAAACAGCCAAGACAAGTAGAAGCTATTGAACAAATGGCTCAAGCTCAGCGTCTTTTCGAAAGAGATTCTTTCGCCGTTGCTCTTGAAAATCCAGGAGGGGGATTTGCTGGTTTCCTTGGTATTATTGAAAATTATGGTGGAACACCAGCAGCAAATCTTGCGCACTACTATGCTGGTGTTTGTTACCTGAATTTAGGCCAGATTGAAGCGGCGCTTTCTTATATGGAAGACTTTTCACCTAAAGGAACCGTTCTTGCTGTGATGAAAGAGGGTATTATTGGTGATTGTCATGCGGAACTTGGTGATTTAAAAAAAGCAATGAAGTATTATTTAAGTGCTACAGAAATTCTTGACACCGATGAACTCATGACCCCTCATTATCTCAAAAAAGTGGGTATGTTACATCAGCTTAACGGTAATAATGAAGAGGCTATTGAAGCTTTTCAGAAAATCTTATACGATTATCCTAACTCTTTCGAAGCTACTGATATTGAAAAATATATAGGTAGATTAGAAGCAAACTAAAATAATTTGTCATCATCATCAAATGGTCTTTCCCTTTATGATGAAACGAAAATGCCGAATATCCTTGGTTGGAAGTTCGGCATTGTCGTTTCTGAATGGAACAGTGGTATCATGGAGAATCTACTCGTCGGATGTAAAGATACCCTCATTCGTCATGGGGCTAATATTAACGATATAATTACATATCAGGTTCCTGGCTCCTTTGAATTACCTGTCGGCGCAAAAATTCTAGCGAATAAAATTCAAGTGGATGCTATTATTTGTCTGGGTTGTCTCATTAAAGGAGATACTGCGCATGATGAATATATCGCAAGTGCGGTGGCTAATGGTCTCACTCAAATAGGGGTTATGTTTGATATCCCTTGTATATTTGGTGTTCTAACCGTTCTTAATGAACAACAGGCCATTGATCGGTCAGGTGGAAAGTATGGAAATAAAGGCGTAGAAGCAGCAGTTACTGCCATAAGAATGGCGGCATTGAAAAGATTGCTTTAAGATGAAACTTCACCTGATTGATACGGGTACCTTTAAACTCGATGGTGGTGCCATGTTTGGTGTCGTTCCTAAAGTTTTGTGGCAAAAATTAATTCCTCCTGATGATGCTAACAGGATCGAGTTGGGAATGAGGTGTCTGCTTATTGAATCTGAAGATCGATTAATTTTAGTCGATACGGGTATAGGTAATAAAAATCATGATCAGTTCATTAAATATTTTTCTCCTAAGGACACTCATCTTCTCGTTGATAATTTAAAACAAAAGGGTTTTTCTGCATCTGATATTACTGATGTGATTTTAACCCATCTTCATTTTGATCACGCAGGAGGAGCCGTTAGTTTAAACGAGGATACTCTACTTTATCCCACTTTTCCAAAAGCAACTTATTGGTCAAATGAAATCCAGTGGGAAAGTGCAGTACATCCCAATATAAAGGAAGCACCCTCTTTTATTAAGGATAATTTTATTCCGCTACAAACATCCGGACAATTGAAATTTATTCCAAATACTGATTCTGATTACCCATTTATCGACGGTTTGAATATTAGATTTGTTTATGGGCACACATTGGGTATGATGTTACCCATTTTAAATATAGAAAATCAAACATTTGTTTATTGTGCTGACCTTATTCCTACCATTCATCATTTGTCGCTATCTTATATCATTGCTTATGATATTCAACCACTTGAAACTATAAAAGAAAGAAGTACATTGATAGATGAAGCATTAAATAATGATTATGTTCTTATCCTTGAACATGATGTAGAGCATACCTGTATTAAATTAATGAAAAATGATAATGGAAAAATTCAAGCAATACCCTATTTTTTTTAATATATTGTAACAAGATAATTAGTTCAGTCTATTTTATAATACTTTACCATGAAAAAATACTTTTTCCTCTTTTTGTTTTTTTTTGGAGTCCATTTGCAGTTAAATGCTTCAAATCCCGCGCTTACAATTGATCATATTGAACCTTCCTTTTGGTGGGCAGGCATGAAAAACAGGGACTTACAGATTATGGTTCATGCTAAAGATATTGCTTATTTAAGACCAAAAATTAGTACATCGGGTATAAGATTGGTTAATGTGATTCAGACGTCCAATAGAAATTATCTTTTTTTGAATTTGGAAATTCAACCTACTGTAAAGCCTCAAACTTTTGCCATTGATTTTTTGAAGGATGAAAAAGTAGTCTTTTCTCACCCTTATACCCTTAAAGAAAGGAAAGAGAATTCCGCAGCGCGGCACGGCTTTTCAACGGCAGATGTCCTTTATCTGATTACGCCAGATCGCTTTGCCAATGGGGATTCAAGTAATGATAATCACCCAGAAATGAGGGAAAAATTAAACAGATCATTTAAAGGGGGACGCCATGGAGGCGATATTGCTGGTATTATTAAAAATTTGGATTATATTAAATCCACCGGGTTTTCAGCCATTTGGCTCAATCCTGTTCTGGAAAATAATCAGACTGAATATTCCTATCACGGTTACTCCATTACTGATTTTTTTAAAGTAGATCCTCGCTTTGGTTCGAATGATTCTTACCTTGATTTAGTAAAAAATTGTCATGAAAAAGGATTGAAGGTCATTATGGATATGATCGTTAATCATTGTGGTTCTTTTCATTGGTGGATGAATGATTTACCTGATACAGATTGGATTAATTTCGATAATAAGTTTGTTAATACCACTCATCAAAAACCTGTTATCCAAGATGTTCACGCAAGTGAATACGATAAAAAAATGTTTACAGACGGTTGGTTTGTGGAAACCATGCCTGACTTAAATCAAAAAAATAAATTACTGGCAACATATTTAATACAAAATGCCATTTGGTGGATTGAATATGCTGATATTGATGGCATTAGAATGGATACATATCCTTATCCTGATAAAGATTTTATGAGTGACTGGACATGTGCTGTAATGTCTGAGTATCCTGGTTTTAATATAGTAGGGGAGGAATGGTCTGAAAATCCAGCCATTGTTGCTCATTGGTTAAAAGGAAAGGTGAATCAAAATGGTTATACATCCTGTTTGCCTGGTGCCATGGATTTTCCCATTCAAGGTGCATTAAGGAAATCATTAACCAATAATAATTGGTATCCTCTATATGAGACGTTGACTATGGATTTTTTGTATCCTGATGCAAATAGTTTAGTGGTTTTTCCTGATAATCATGATATGAGCAGGCTTTACTCCCAGGTGAATGAAAATCTGGATCTGTTTAACCTTGGTCTCACTTATATGCTAACCACCCGAGGTACCCCCCAAATCTATTATGGAACAGAAATTCTGATGTCAAATCCTGGGACAGATGATCATGGAATCATTAGAAGTGATTTTCCAGGTGGTTGGCAAGGAGATCAAAAAAATGGATTTTCAAATGTGGGTCTTTCATCTAAACAGATTGAAACAAAAAACCATATTCAAAAATTACTTAAATGGCGTGAAAATAAGGGGGTGATTCACCATGGAAAAATGATGCATTTTGTCCCTGAAAATAATATTTATGTATATTTCAGGTATGACAATGATGAAAAGGTTATGGTTGTCCTTAGTCTGAATAAAAAGGATGTTTCTTTGGATTTAAAAAGATTTAAAGAGTTGCTACCCAATTCATTTAGTGCGACTGAAATTATATCAGGTACAAATATGGATTTATCGGATTCCTTAATTGTACCTGCGTATAAATCTTTGATTATATCACTGAAATAGCGTTTAATCAAGGGGTACTTACTTCTACCGCATCTTTTAGGATGTATATGAAATGCATTACATCTTTGGTGTTTAGTGTAAGTACTCCTTGAAAGGTTTTTACATCATCTGTGTTATATCTTTTAGAAAATCCTTTTTTCATTTCAAGTTCAACAATAGTTTCTGAACCGGAACCTCCGCAGAAAAAACACATGGCCATAGGGACTTTAGAAATGACATATAAGTTTTTTGTTGCGTCAACAGGTATTACATAACCTTTAATTTTGACCTTTTTGTTTTTATAAGAATTTGGAATCGCACCAAATCTTGGCACCATAAATTTGGATTGGTGTTCCTCAAACCACACTAAATCAAAGTTAACATCGGATAATATTTCCCAGCTCAACAAAGATTGCGCCTTTAGGTCAGGGAGCATAGCCAGAGATAACCCAATGACTAAGTAAATCACAATAGTATTAATCCTCACTTTCATTTCTTTTTCTTACAAATATAAGATAATAAAATTTTTATTTATGAAACATTGTTGCATTTAAGGTATTAAATGTACCTTTGAAGTTTAACTAAATCTGCAATAATGAAAAACTTTAAAAAATTACCTGTTACTGTTTTAAGTGGATTTTTAGGATCTGGTAAAACAACACTATTGAATCACATTTTAAACAATAAAGAAGGGCTGAAGGTAGCTGTTATTGTAAATGATATGAGTGAAGTCAATGTAGATGCAAGATTAATTGCTGAAGGAACTACTCTTTCAAGAACAGATGAAAAGTTAGTGGAAATGAGTAATGGCTGTATATGTTGTACTTTGAGGGAGGATTTGATTGAAGAGGTGGCTCGTTTAGCGAATGAAAATAGGTTTGATTATTTGCTTATTGAAAGTACGGGTATTTCTGAACCCCTTCCTGTAGCTCAAACTTTCTTTTTTGACAGCGATGAACTCCCTTTGAATCTATCGGATGTGAGTACATTAGATACCTTGGTCACTGTAGTGGATGCATTTAATTTTACATTAGATTACCATAGTTTTGATACTATTGCAGATAGAAATTTAAATGAAATGGATGGGGATAACAGAACTATAGTAGATTTGTTAACGGATCAAATAGAATTTGCTAATGTTATTTTACTAAATAAGGTAGATTTGGTTGAGAAGGATAGAGTGAATGAAATTGAATCTATTTTAAGAAATCTTAATCCTGGTGCCAGGGTTTTTAAAACCCAAAATAGTCAAATTGATCTTAAGGAAATTCTAAATACAAGCTTATTTGATTTTGAAAAAACAAGTCAATCTGCCCAATGGAAAAATGAACTTGAAAATGAACATACCCCTGAGACAGAAGAATATGGAATTAAATCATTTGTTTTTAGAGATAAAAGGCCATTTCATCCAAATAGATTGTTTGATTTTTTAAATAATTCATGGGATTCTCGTATTTTTCGGTCTAAAGGTTTATTTTGGTTAGCTTCCAATAAAAATGACGCGGTTAACTGGAACCAGGCAGGTGCTTCTATGAAAGTTGAAAAGGCTGGCTTGTGGTGGGATAGCATGACCTATCATGAAAGGATTCAATACGCTGATTTTGTTGATAATCAAAAACAGATTGAAAAAAATTGGGATGCACAGTGGGGGGATAGAAAAAGTGAAATTGTAATTATTGGTTAACAAATTGATGAGCAAAAAATAACGGCAGAATTAAATAATTGCCTCCTTAATTCACACGAAATTGAAATGTATAAAAATGGACATATTTTCACAAATGTTTTTAAGATTTAAATTCGTCTGGTTTTCAGTCCTTTTTCTGTTCTTATATTTTGGTGTTGTTGGTCAGAATAATAAGTTATCTGGTCGGGTTACCTCTAATGGAACCCCTTTAATTGGGGCTTCTGTTGCTATGGAAAACAGTAGTTTAGGCACCATTACTGATTTGGATGGTCAATTTGTTTTAGCTGATATTCCAAAAGGCGAACATACTTTCAATATATCTTATGTTGGTTATAAATCTATTTCATCTACATTGATTTTTCAAATGGATGAGATAAAAAAGATGGATTTTAACCTTGATGAGGACATTCTGGGTTTAGAGGCTGTCGTTGTGACAGCCACCCGAAATGCAATTCCCGCCTTTCTTTCACCCATTATAGTTAATCGGCTGGATGATCGCATCTTTGATAGGACTCAATCAATTAGTTTAGCAGAAGGACTTCATTTTTCTCCAGGTTTGCGTATTGAAAATAATTGTCAGAATTGTGGTTTTACCCAGTTGAGGATGAATGGTTTGGAGGGACCATACACTCAGATTTTAATAAATAGCAGACCGGTTTTTTCTGCCTTAGCGGGTGTTTATGGTTTAGAAATGATTCCAACCAACATGGTGGAAAGGGTTGAAATTGTGAGAGGTGGTGGATCAGCGCTGTATGGTGGAAATGCGATAGCTGGAACGGTAAACATCATTACAAAAGATCCGCTGTTCAATCATTTTGAGTATAATTCTAATTTAGCCATCACAAACTTTGAAAATGCAGATAAATCTTTATCTATCAATGGTTCTCTCGTTTCAGACCAGCTAGATAGAGGCATTACTTTTTTTGGTTTTAATAGGTCAAGAAATCCCTGGGACGCCAATGGAGATGGGTTATCTGAAATGACAAAACTAAATAATCTTACGCTTGGTGCTGATGCGTATTGGAAACCGTCGGAAAGAAGTAGGTTGAGTTGGAATTTACTTTTCATGAAAGAGTTTAGAAGAGGTGGTGGAGATTTTGATGTTCAGCCACACCAGGCTTCTTTGGCAGAACAGCTTGATCATGATATAAACGGTGGGGGTATTTCTTATGAATATTATTCCAAGGATAATTCAAGGAAAATTTCAGTATATAGTTCATTGCAACAAACCAACAGAGGTAGTTACTATGGTTCTGGAGGAAGTATTCTGACGACTGGAAGAAATGTTGGTTTGCCTCAGTTGCAGGCTATCAATGCTTATGGTGTATCAAAGGATATGGCTTTGGCTGCCGGATGGCAAATTTCAGCTGAACTGGATGGTGGATTTTCATTGACCGCTGGAAATGAGTGGGTTCATAATAAGGTTTCAGATAGAATGCCGGGGTATAACAGAAGTATCAATCAAACGGTCAATACTTTTGGTACCTATGCACAGTTACAGTGGAAGCCAGCAGATTCATGGACTTTTCTTGCAGGAGGTCGCTTAGACCCTTTAAGCATTGATGGAATTTATTTGTTGGATAATTATGATTTCAGCCAGATTAAAAGAATGGCACCTTTCGTACCACGTTTTAGTGTGTTAAAAAATATAAATAGCAGTTTAAAATTAAGAGTTTCTTATTCACAGGGTTACAGGGCACCTCAAGCGTTTAATGAAGACTTGCATATTGAAACTGTGGGAGGTGCCGCATTATTTACCCAGCTCGATCAGGATTTAAAAACGGAAACTTCTCGTTCCTGGAACGCCTCTATCGACTATAATTGGAGAAAAGGCTCCGCTGAAGGTAATTTTATTGTGGATGGATTTCATATTACACTATCAGATCCGTTTATTTTGAGTGATCAGATAGAATTGCCAAATGGTATTGGGGTGGTTACAAAAAGAAATGGTTCAGGAGCAAGGGTTTTTGGATTAAATTTTGAGTCCAATATAGCCATTACCAGGAAATGGATTATTCAAGGGGGAGCCACAGTTCAACGGGCTTTGTATGACGAAAGGGAAATAATCTGGTCTCCTGGTATTGTTACCGAAAGTAATAAAGATAGTGTTGTGTCAACCGACCGACTCTTAAGAACCCCAAATGTTTATGGGTTCTTAAGCATGGACTGGCGTCCAGTTCATGAATGGAGCTTCTCACTATCAAGTGTTTATACGGGGTCTATGCAGGTAAAACACATAATTGATGTCGATAATGAGTTTCCTGTATGGGTAAATACCAGATCATTTTTAGAGGTAAACTTTAAAATGAGCAAAGAATGGCACCTCCATAAGACGATGCCTTTAACTTTATCAATGGGCATTCAAAATATTTTCAATGCTTATCAGAAGGATTTTGATAGAGGAGTACAAAGAGATGCGGGTTATATTTATGGACCTTCCAGACCAAGGACTATATTTTTTGGTATTTCATTCGCTCCTTTTAAGCCGGAATAATATTTATACCGACTGGCATTTTTGAAAGAATTTGTGCATACTATCTTTATTAATGTTTTTGCCTATAACGACTATTTTACTTATTCGAGGCTCATCATTTGTCCAAAGCTGACCGTCACTATAGTTTATTTGTGTTTTTACTGTTTGAAATAGCAATTTTACCGGATAATTTTCAACGGCAATGATTCCTTTTATCCTATAAATCTGGTGATAACTTAGGAATAGTAATCTGTTTATTTCAAAATTTAACTTTGCCAACACAAAAGGCTCATTAAACGTAAAAGAAAAAGTAGTTATTTTTTGGTGGATATTATTTAACTCGCCGGATACATTATTCAGTTTAATTTCAGGAAGTAGCTCATGATGTCTTTCCAGTATTTCAGCAATTGGAAAGGCGCCAAATTCACCCCACAAAATGGTTGCTAAAGGATTGATGTTTGATAATAAGTCTGTTATTTCATTTTTCTTTGCCTCATTGGATATTTGGTCTGTTTTATTAAGCAACAAGATATCAGATGCGGCAATTTGCCTGATAGCCTCCTCCGTTTCGGAAAGCCAGCTTTCAATAAAAAGAGCATCGATAACGCCAATAACATTAATCAGTTCAAAATCTTTTATAACCGCTGGATGATTCAGAAAAGTAGCTGCTATGGCTCCTGGGTCTGCAATGCCAGTTGTTTCAATTAAGATTCTGTCAATTTCGTCTTTTTTTACATACAGTTCTTCGAGTACATCAAAAAGTTCATCATTTAAAGAACAACAAATACAGCCAGCTGTCAGCTCGATAATATCATTTGTATTGGTAACTAAAGTAGCTCCATCGATATTTATTTTTCCAATTTCGTTCTCAATAACAACGATACGTTCGTTATTTTTACTTTTTAAAAAGTGATTTAAGAAGGTCGTTTTTCCAGATCCTAAAAAACCAGTAATAATATGGACAGGAATTTTCTTTTTCATATTAAAATTTAGAACATTTCATTGAGTAAGATTTGTAACTTGTGGAACAAATTTTATTGTCATTTTGATTTAGATTTATTAAAATAATTATGAGTACTGCACTGAAAGAAAAACCCAGAATGAATTTCTGGCAAATATTTTCCATGAGTTTTGGATTTTTAGGCATCCAATTTGGATTTGCCCTTCAAAATGGGAATGCTTCAAGAATTTTACAAAATTTTGGTGCAGATGTCCATGAATTATCTTGGTTTTGGTTAGTTGCTCCCTTAACGGGCATGTTAGTTCAGCCTTTGGTCGGCTATTACAGTGATAGGACATGGAATAGATTGGGTCGACGAAAGCCATTTTTTTTAGTAGGTACCATTTTATCTTGTCTGGCCCTGATTTTTTTGCCTAATGCTGATATTTTCTTGTCTATTAAATCAGCCTTACTTATTGGTGCAGGTATTTTAATGATAATGGATGCCAGTATTAATGTTGCGATGGAGCCATTCAGAGCACTTGTAGCAGATAATTTAAGAGTAGATCAGAATACGTTTGGATTTAGTATTCAGACCTTTTTGATAGGTGTTGGAGCTGTTGCCGGATCCTATTTACCTTCTATTTTAGCTGATTATTTTGGATTTAGCAGAGAAGGGATTAATGGGGGAGTAGCACCTAATGTTATCTGGTCTTTTTATATTGGTGCTATGGTTTTTTTTGGTGCCATATTAGTTACTTTAATTTTTGCAAAGGAATATCCACCAGAGGAATATAAACTGTATCATGGGGAAGCAAAAGAAGAAAAACAGGGATTAGTTAATATTTTCCATGATTTCAAAGCAATGCCTTCAACAATGAAGCAATTAGGATTAGTTCAGTTTTTTAGCTGGTTTGCCTTATTTAGTATGTGGGTTTTCACCACGCCAGCGGTAGCCCATCATATTTATGGATTAGCTATTGATGACACTCATAGCCTGGCTTTTAATAAGGCAGGGGATGAGGTAGGAAAAGCCTTTGGAATGTATAACCTGGTCGCTACTTTCTATGCCTTATTGCTCCCTTTTATTGCCCTTAAAATAGGTAAGCAATGGACGCATGCTTTTTCTTTGATTGCAGGTGGAATAGGGCTAATTGGTATTTATTTTTGTACTTCACCAGACCAATTAATATACTGCATGATTGGTGTAGGAATAGCCTGGGCATCTATACTTGCTATGCCTTATGCCTTATTGGCAGGATCAATTCCAGCGGGAAAAATGGGGATTTATATGGGGATATTTAATTTTTTTATCACCTTACCTCAAATTGTGAACGGCGTATTTGGAGGCCTTGTTGTTAAATATGCTTATAATAATAATGCTATTTATGCCATTTTATTCGCCGGTGTATTTATGATTTTAGGCGCATTTACGGTGCTTAAAGTTAAATCTGTTTAATTTTAACTACAAATAAATTTTTATGAAGCAATTATTACTGGTTCTGACGATTTTATTTTCTTCGAGTTTTGCATGGGCTCAAAAGAAAGATAAAACGGCCATGGACTTTTCAACCATTATTTCAGCAGCGGAATTAAAAAAACAACTTTATGTTATTGCAGGTCCGGAAATGGAGGGTAGGAATACCCCTTCTGCAGGCTTGAAAAAAGCAGCGGCTTATTTGGAATCTGAGTTTATTGCCATGGGGTTACAACCCATTGCCAATGGTAAGTATCAAATGCCTTATGCACTTTATCTGGACTCAATTTTAGCAACCTCTTTATCTGTAAACAGTCAAAATTATGTTTCAGGCGAAGATTTTCAAATGAATCCTAATAATTATTCTGCTCAATTACATGCGTCAGAGGTAGTTTTTGTCGGTTATGGAATGTCTGATTCAACGCGTAACGATTATAAAGGACTCGATGTAAAGGGGAAAATTGTATTGGTCATGGCAGGAACACCTAACCCAGGTGCAGGTCGCGGAAATTTTGTAAATAAACAAGCTATTGCCGCTCAGTATGGCGCCATTGCCGTTTTACAGGTTCAACAAAATCTTTCAATTCAAATGAGAGGTGGAGGTCCAAGACATTATTTGAACCTTTATAAAAAAGTAAATCTTCCCAACTTAATTACTATCAAAGGAAATGTAGCAAAGGAAATTACAGGTAAATCGTATGAAGAGCTTTTAGCAGAAGCGAAAAATGGCGTGCTTAAACATTCATTTTCTACTAAAATTTCCTTTAATCTTTTAAAACAAACCAGTACAGAGGAAACAACCAATGTCATTGGTTTTATAGAAGGTACCGATTTAAAGGACGAAGTCGTTATGTTAACCGCTCATTATGACCATGTTGGTAAATCTGCCGATAAAATTTTCTACGGTGCCGATGATGACGGTTCCGGCACAGTTAGTATTTTGACACTGGCAAGAGCTTTTTCTGAAGCGAAAAAAGCGGGGAAAGGTCCCAGAAGAAGTATGGCTTTTATGCTTGTCTCTGGTGAGGAAAAAGGTCTTTGGGGGTCAGCTTATTATGCTGATAACCCTATTATTCCTTTGGAAAAGACAGTGTGCGATCTCAATATTGATATGATTGGAAGAATTGGTGATCCTTATATAAAGGATGTTGATTCAAGTAACTATGTTTATATTATCGGTGACGATAAATTAAGCTCGGCATTAAGACCCATTAGTGAAAGTGCAAATAAAAAATATACCAATCTTAAGTTAGATTACACATACAATGATCCCAACGATCCTAATCGTTTTTATTATCGTTCAGATCATTATAATTTTGCTGAAAAAGGAGTGCCTATTATATTTTATTTTAATGGAGTTCATCCTGATTATCATCAGGCAACAGATACTCCTGATAAAATTAACTATCCTTTAATGGAAAAAAGAGCGCAATTGGTTTATTATACTGCCTGGGAAATCGCGAATAGAACGGAATCTATTCCAAGAGACCAGAATAAACTTTAATCATGTAAGTAAAGAGGGTTAATTTTTAATCCTCTTTACTTTTTTTTAGAAATATCACATAGTCCTCCACCGTTTCCATCGGATTTTCCTCCATTGGTACATGACCACTATTATATATTTTTAGTTCGGCCTGGGGGATTAATTTTTTGAACTCATAGCTTTTAGCTAAAGGTATCCAACGGTCATCTTTTCCCCATTGTATAAGAACGGGTGCGGTAATTTTTTTCAAATCACTGATATCTAACTTCTCATTTAATTGACTCATTCTTTTAACAAAGGCTGTTCTATTTCCCTCTCTTAGAGACAATTCAAAATATCGGTCAATCAATTTTTCAGTAACTAATTGGTCATTTTTATAAACATCCAGCATAGAATTTTTAATAATGCTTTTGGGTGTTACCTTCTGCAATAAGGTGGAAAGAACCGGAAGTTTTGCCAGTTGAAAAATAAAGGGTGGCTTTTTTCCAGGTTGTGGCAAACCTGCGGCATCTATCAGATTTAGGGTTAAAATCTTTTGAGGAAACTGAGTAGTATAACGCCATGCGACCAAACCTCCCAATGAATTTCCGGCAATATGAAATGAATCTACCTTTAGTTTAACCATAAGACTATCTAAAATAGCCGTATATCTGGAAATTTGATAATTATGATTTGGATCAGGTCCGGTAAGTCCAAAACCCGGTAAATCAAATGTAATGACGCGATAGCCTGAAGATAAAATATCTATCCAATTTTCCCAGGTATGTAAAGATGCCCCCGTTCCATGTATCAATAGGATAGCTTCCCCTTTTCCCACATCCCGATAATGCACATTTATGCCATCTATAGAAATAAAAGAGGAAGATGGGTAAGCATACTTATCTTTCAGGACATTTAAATCAATATCATTTTCCCAGTAAATGGCTATGACTATAATAAGAAAGGCAGTAATGGCAAATAGGCTATATTTCAAAAGATTTTTCATATACATTAGATTGTGTAACCTCCGTCTGCGGTAAAAACAGCCCCTGTAGAGTAGGATGAAGCCGGTGATGCTAAAAATAGAGCCAATGCTGCTATCTCTTCCGGAGATCCAATTCGAGCCAAAGGTAATTGATGTAGCATCATTTTCATGATTTTATCATTTGTCCATAAAGCTTCGCTGAATTTTGTTTGAATGAGTCCCGGGCATATTGTATTAACTCTTACGTTATATTGTCCCCATTCTTTAGCCATAACTTTTGATAATGATATCAAAGCAGCTTTACTCACGCTGTAGATACCTAATCCTGGCTCGGGTCTTAATCCACCAATACTACTAATGTTAATTATCACACCGCCCCCTCTTGCTTTGAAACTGGGTAATACCATTTTAGACAAATCAAAAGGGCCTCTTAAATTAACCGACATGATTTTATCGAAGGCCCAGCTTTCTGTTTGTTCTACAGGTCCAAAAACTGGATTTGATGCTGAATTATTCACTAAGATATCTACCCCTCCAAAGGTTTGGATGGTAAAATCTACCAAGGCCTGATTATCACTTTCAACGCCATTATTACTGGCAAAATATTGACAATCAATACCTAAATCTACTAATTTTTGGGAACTAAGAATTAGTGCTTCTTGTTTTCTTCCTGAAATGACTATTTTAGCTCCGGCTAATCCTAATTTTTCGGCTATGGATTCTCCAATACCCCGGCTTGCACCTGTTACAATGGCAACCTTGCCTGAAAGATCAAATAATGTTTCTGACATTTTTTAATCCTAAAGATAAGGTTTGGAAAGTTAGTTTAACCTATAAATGCAATTTTTCTTTGCGTGCCAGAAGGGTTTCTTCTGATTCTTCGTGGATTGGGTCGGGTACGCAACAATCAACGGGACAGACTGCCGCACATTGAGGTTCTTCATGAAAGCCAACGCATTCAGTACATTTATCAGATACAATATAGTAATAATCATCTGATACGGGAGTATTTTTATCTAAAGCAGAAATAACTTCTCCATTTTCTAAGGTAAACTGACCTGAAAGGGTTGTTCCATCAGCAATAGCCCATTCCATTCCACCTTCATAAATAGCATTATTGGGGCATTCTGGTTCACAAGCCCCGCAATTAATGCATTCATCTGTTATCATAATCGCCATAAAAGCAAAATTAATATATACTAAAAATAATTTCTGCAAATATACTTTACATTATCATAATTACAAACGTCTGAACTTAAATTGGGTTTTGTCAATTCCTAAAGATATTTTTGTAGCTTGAAAAATAATTATTTTATGGCGAAATCAGAAAATACAAAGGAAACTCCCCTTATGGCCCAATACTTTAAAGTGAAGGCCAGGCATCCCGATGCTATTTTGCTATTTCGAGTAGGTGATTTCTACGAAACTTTTGGAGATGACGCCATTAAAACTGCCTCTGTTTTAGGTATTGTACTTACAAATAGAAATAATGGGGGTAGTGAAGTACCTTTAGCAGGCTTCCCCTTTCATTCATTAGATGTTTACTTACCGCGATTAGTTAAAGGCGGCTATCGGGTGGCTATTTGTGAGCAACTTGAAAAACCTGATCCTCAGAAAAAGATTGTAAAAAGGGGAGTAACAGAAATTATTACCCCGGGGGTTACCCTGGAACATTCACTGTTAGATACCAAAAAAAATAATTTTCTCGCAGCCGTTCATTTCACAAAAAAGGATGAAATTGGTATTGCTTTTTTAGATATTTCAACGGGTGAATTTTTACTATCTGAGGGTGATTTTCCTAATGCCGATAAATTAATCAGAAGCCTTAATCCTTCTGAAATTATTGTAGGAAAGGATAAAAAATCATTTGCAGAAAAGGAATGGGGAGGGTCATTCTATTTAACTTGGCTCGATGAATGGGTCTGTACCTATGATTACGGCAGAGAAAGGTTGCTTAATCATTTTGAAGTGCTCAATTTAAAAGGTTTTGGCATTGAGGATTTATCTTTAGGTCAGGTAGCTGCCGGAGCAATTCTTCATTATTTAGAGACGACCGAAAATAGACATCTGAAACATATTTCGACCATAAATAGAATACAACCCGAAAATTATGTCTGGCTGGATCGTTTTACTGTAAAAAATCTGGAACTTATTTATTCTCCTCATGAGTCTGGTACCTCTCTTCTCGATGTTTTAGATAATACCGTTTCACCTATGGGTTCACGGTTGTTAAAAAAATGGGTGGTTTTGCCGTTGCGAAATCAATCTGAAATTGAAGCAAGATTATCTGTTGTTTCCTGGTTTTTTGAAAACATGGAAGTTGGTGAAGATATTTCCAGATTATTAATCAAATTAGGGGATATTGAAAGATTAATTTCCAGGGTACCTATGGGTAAAATTAATCCCAGGGAGGTAAATCAATTAAGAAAATCGTTATCGGCCATTCAACCGTTAAAGGATTTACTTTTCTCTTCAAAAATAGGTACACTTATTCAATTGGCTGAATCTTTGAATCCTTGCGATTCTTTAGCGGATAGAATTAGTAAACAAATAGTAGATGATCCGCCTGTAAATATGTACAAAGGTGGAGTAATAGCTAATGGCTTTTCCCCCGACCTGGATCAATGGCGGTTTATTATTAATAATAGTAAAGATTTATTGTTGAATCTCCAGCAGAAGGAAATTGAAAGATCTGGTATTCAAAGTTTAAAGAT
>JANQZX010000030.1:0-3181 GCA_030728245.1 Saprospiraceae bacterium
TACAATCTGGTATTTATTATCTGACCTTGAATAATGGAAAATCCCGATTACAAGAGAAGCTCATAAAAATAAATTGATGGTATGGTCTGACAAAAGGAAATTACTTTTGCTACTTGCCTTCTTTGGGGTCTGCTTTTATTTTTTGGGAAGTAGTGGCGGCGTTGGCACCTTTCAAAGAGAGGACAGAACGGGTTCTCCGCTTTCCTTAAATTCGTCCTGTGGAACCTGTCATTATGGTGGAAATTTCCAGTCTAGTCTGGTTTTGACCGTTTTGAAAGATTCTGTGCCTGTAAAGGCATATTTGCCAAACACAGATTATTTGATAAATGTATCGATTCCCTCCATTATTCCTGCCAAAGTGTACGGACTTCAATTAGCGGCTTTTCAAAGTGGAAATAATCAACAAGCGGGTACTTTTGGTACGTTGACCTCCAATTTGAGAGCGGTGGAACTGTGGAACAGGACCTATATTGAACAAAGCAAACCTCAAAGAAACCATTCGTTTTTTATCCCCTGGAAATCCCCCTCGAAGGACATTGGTCCAGTGCATTTTTATGCTTCCGGACTCGCTGCAAATGAAAATAATAATACTTCCGGTGATTCCCCGGTAAAATTAGAAACTCCCTTTGTTCTACCTGCTGAAGCTGTTACCCGATTGGTTGAAAGAGATAGGAATGAAAAAATATCCTGGATGAATGAAGGCGGGGAGACCTATGTTTTATTGGAAAATTTCAGCCCAGGTCATTATGTATTCCATATTTATGACTATTTTGGTCGAACAATGTATCAAAATAAAGTGGACATAAAAGAGGAAAGGATTCAACTGCCAGGTGTTAGGTTGAGGACTGGATTTTATGTTGTCTCCATTTTTGATGGCACATTAACCCGATCTACCTCTTTTTATAATCCCTGATTATTTTGAAAATGAAAGGATTTTATACACTGGCATTACTCATTTTATCCAATATTTTTATGACGCTAGCCTGGTACGGGCATTTAAAATTTAGCTTCCTGAAAGGTTTTGAAAAGCTGAATTTGCCTCTAATTATTTTGATAAGTTGGGGAATTGCTTTCTTTGAATATTGTTTTCATTAATTCGTTGAATTAAAAGTTATCCAGGAGGTGATTAGTTTAAGCGTTTTTGCCGTGTTTAGTGTGTTACTATTCCGCAATGAGTCTTTTCGCTGGAACCACCCGCTGGATTTATCTGTTTAATATTGGCCGTTTATTTTATTTTTAAAAAGTAGCCTTATTTTTTTGCCATTTTTATGGTTGTAATCCTGTTATTTGTTCTTTGGTCATAAAAACCAACCACTAAAGTACCTTCGGCTTCTACTAATTCTGGGGTTATAAAAAATTCAAATTCCAGAGATTGGTTTTCAGGGTCATGGATTCTTAGGAGCGAAGGTAAATCACCTTCTGTCACATTGGTTGCTCCCGAAAGGGTACCTGAAATTTTTTTCAATCCTTTGGGTAATTCCGAGGGTTTTACACCTAACAATGATTTTCCGTTTTGTCTTACATCCAATAAAGCGTTTATCACTTCACTTGTATATTCAAACGAAACATACTGGCCCACCCATCCAGCTAAAATGCCAGGATCAACATCGGGTATTTCTTCCAGGTTTAGCGTAAAAACCTGACTAAATTTCCTTTCTGGAAATTCAATTTCAACCGTATAAAAAGGGTAACCTGAATCGTCGGCAGATTTTAGTAACCCAAATTCTCGAAGTGCATTCCCTTCACTTATTTCTTGTTGTTCTGTGGGTGCCGGCTGTTGCGTTTGTTTTTCCTGACCATTACAGGAATTCAACAACACAAAACCAATGGATAGGAGTAATACAGGTAGTTTCATTTTTTTTACCTAAATTACATATATTCATATTATTTATCAGGTATAAGATGAGCCATATTTTATTCTTCTGAATTATTTTTCGCTTGACGAATAAATTCGGTAGGTGTGATATTGGTTACTTTTTTGAAAGCAGCATAAAAAGCTGATCTTGAGCTATAACCAGACATCGATGATATGGCATCGATAGTATATTTATTATGAGTTAAAAGTAGGTTTTTGGCATATTCAATTCTAAGGGTATTTAGCCAATCGGCAAAACTCAGTCCTTTTATGTGGGTTAAAAGCTCATCTAGTTTATTTCTTGTTATGTCAAAATGCACTAAAACATCCTGACTTGAAAAATTTTCATCGAGATAAAATTTTTCTTCAATCATTTTAGACTCTATGGCGTTTAGTATATCGATAGATTCCTGATCAGATTCCTTTATTATTTTTCCAACCTTTTTTTGCTTTTCTTTTACATCAAATAAAAGCTCTGGACTTAGTAAAATACTCATACTGATAAACAGGATAATAGCTCCTGCTATAATAATCATACCTGAAAATAAGGAATCGGTAAAATCTATCTTGTCCCCTAATAAAGGTCTGACCAGGGCAGAAAAAAAAATGATGTAGGCATATAATAGTGCAAAAAACAGGTATCTTAAGAAGGTAAATGTTTTTTTATCTTCCGTCGTTAAGAATGGTTTCTTTGATTGGTTGATGGTTAATCTAATCAAATAAATGTCAAAGGGTAGTAAATAAATAAATCTAAGAAAAATATTCATTTCAAAAGGTATAAATCCTTCTAGTCTGAAAATATATACGTTATTGCTTTCAATCATTTTAACTATTTCATCAAGCTGGGAGGCATTTTTTATGTGGAAATAAATGTAATCTAAAAAGGCAATAAATGGACCTATTAATAAAAGGAGATGTTTTTTTTTCAGATAAAAAGACTTTGTCAGAAATGATTTTAAGTATAAGTTAAGAAAACCAGGTATCATAAAGTAAAATACAATCCCTGACTTTAAAATATAAGGTACATATCGTAATAATTTTGTGATTGACAAAAGAAGTGGTAAATAATAAAATATGACAGAAATGAAAAAACAAGCAAGAAAAAAATGATGTGATTTTTTCCAGTTTAGAGCAGAATAAAAAAGAACAACTATCGTGGGTATTAACGTGACGGATGACAGAACCAGGATAATTTGAGGTAAAACCATTTGAAAAAGATGAGAAATTTATTATAAATCAAATATAGTAATTATTTAGAGATTTCGAGGTCGATTTTAATATGTCCAAATTTTTAAAAGTGGACATATTATGCATAAAAAATGGCTT
>JANQZX010000030.1:3281-39178 GCA_030728245.1 Saprospiraceae bacterium
ATTTTAATATGTCCAAATTTTTAAAAGTGGACATATTATGCATAAAAAATGGCTTAATGCTTGAACAGTTGTTTATTTTTGGTTTATCAAATTTTAAGATAGATTAATAATAATTCTAAGATATTTAACTGGGAGTAATTTTAAAGGAGGGAGACATTTTGTCTTACCTCCTTTTTTGTTTTCTTAATATTATTAATGCTAGTTTATGGAATGCTAAAAACTTGATAATCAGCTAAATAAAATTATAAGAAAGTTATATTTTGAGCTTAACTTGTTAATTTTGGGTGAGTTAAATGCAAAAATTTCCCAATCAGTCAAAAATGCAACAGAGCAAGGTTATTAAAAATATCTCTGAAGCGGGTGAATATTGATTTGAGTCAAATAACTCAACAAGGTTATTATTTTCTTGAAATTAATGCAAGTTGGGAAGTATATCAGTTTAAACGGATAGAAAATAAGATAAACACAGGAATAAAATTGGTATGATAATTTGATCCGAAAATGTATTTAGTTATTAATTCTAGTTTGGCTGCTTTGATTCCTTGTTCAATTATTTACAGAATTTTATTTGTCCTGATATTAAAAAGTGGACATATTGTTTCTTTAGAATCAATATTACTGCCTAAAATTGACTATTTTTGACTCATTAAGCAAGAAAAAATTTAATTTAAAGATATTTAACTGGGAGTAATTTTTAAGGAGGGAGACATTTGTCTTACCTCCTTTTTTGTTTCTCCAATAAGTGTAGATGAGATTTCAATCGATTGGTTACAAATTGACCCACTTGTTTACCTTGCCATATTCCCTGTTCTATGGCATCACGAAAATGAATACCTCCATATAGTCTTGACATGGACGCCTCCAAGGCGGCTTCAGAGAAAGAGCCGAAGGAGCGCACAGGTAGTCCGAATTCGACTTCTACATCGTCATCAAAAGGAAATGAATCTCCAAAAATTTTAATTAAAACAATGGAGGCCGCAGATGAAGCCACACTGTGACCTGACAGGTATTCGGGAAATGGAGGTGTCTGTAGAATAGGTTTCCACGATTTATCTATGAATTCGCGAATGGTTGTCTCTGGCCGAACCCGATGACTCCTGTATTTTTCATCCCAACAAGCAATAAACGCATCATGTAAGGTCATGGCAACTAAGTTATGAATTAAGGCGGTTTCTTCAATAGATCGCTTTTCTTTTTTACAGGCAATACCCGTTATGCCGATCCAATGTCCACCCGGGGATATTTTTTTAGTACCAAATTCAACATGACCAATCTGGGAAATATGATAGGGGTTACAGTCCCAGAAATTAGCTATGGCCTCTTTTTCTTTATCTTTGGAACGCACAATGTCATACACTTCCTTTAAAAGGAGATAAAAAGGCGCATTTTTATCCATATTAAAGGGAATAGGGGGTAGAGGTACAAATTGATTGGCCGAATCAAGTACTAAAGGCGAAATGCTATTCCAGTGTGGCTCAACCGGAGGCATGAACGCTGGTCCGGTAGGTTGCCAAAATCCTGAACCTCGCTTTGGGGTGTACCGTTTTAGATTGTTTAATTGAAGGAATCCATCTTTCATGGCCATTGAAACGACCTCGCCAACAATCTGGTCAATAACTTGTAAGATGGGCTTAGGCAGGGATTTTGATAAAGAATCAATTTCTGGTAAAAGAGTTCCCCCTGATGGCAGCAGCGCAGCAGCCGTTTTCCACATACCTAAAATAATCCCGTTTATTACCTCTTTTTCTTTGGTTAGGCCTCTAGGAAATGATGTTTTGGATTTACTTATTTTGCCGATAGTATGAAAATGGTCAGGACGCAAGGCAACAACTACCTCATAAGAGGAAAGGGTCGTATAGGCGTAATAACGTGACGCAGCAACAGGGGAAGTCACATCATTTACCATAATATCGGTAACTTTTTTTAGGGCGGAAACATATATATCTGCCTTATCTGGATTATTTGCGCTTGAATATGACAGGCAGCTAAGAAAAAGGAAAGGTAAATAAAGCCACTTCATATTGCTATTTAATTTGATGTTTTTAGAATCAATGGGGATTGGTTGTTAATGCCAATCAGAACTACTTTGGATTTATCTAATCTTTGAATCGATTTTAAACTTCTGACGGCCCCTTTTATACTTAAACCCGATGTTAATTGTGGAAGGTAAGTGAAGGAAGCGTTTTTTCCTGAACCTTTTAATAAAACCCCATAATTAGCATCTGTTTTCCCAATTCTTATGCGGGTATATTCTACATTCCCTGCCAGTAAAATATCTAATGATCCATCCCCATCAAAATCCTCCGTTAAAATGGCATGAACAGGAGAAAAGTTTGCTTCAGCAGGTAAACTTCTTGGAACGAATCGCCCATTAACATTTTCAAGCCAGATAGTTTCTAAAGTATTGACCTCTAATTTGGGACTTTTCGACAATTGGTCAGGGGTAAATATATTTTGTATGGTCACATTAGCATAAGAATCATAGGTGACAAACTTTTTTCTTAAACCTACCATTTGATCTGTCATTTCGTCCCTGGTTGAAAAGGGATAGGAAATTCCATCCATATAATAACACAGGACAGGATCTATAAAACCGTTTTTATCAAAATCGTCATAATATAGCTCAATGGGTTCTTTTTCAGAAGCTTTGCATGGGGCATTCAATCCCCAATTGCCGGCAATCAGGTCTTTGTCTCCGTCTCCATCCAGGTCAGCTGCATGTAATATGTTCCACCATCCTTTTAACGGGCTGGATAACACCTCGTTTGAAATATCTTGACATTCTCCATTTTTAAAAGAAAAATATTGGATAGAGGTCCATTCACCGCAAACAACTAATTCTGACTGCCCGTCCATATCGATATCCAAAGCCAACGCATGGGTAATCATACCCAGTTGTTTACGCCACTTGATGGTGAAAGATCCTTTTCCATCATTTTCTAACCATATACTTTCCGGAGCATAAGGGTATTTACCTTGTTCTACGCGTGCGCCAACAAATAAATCAATATCACCATCGAGGTCGAAATCCAGGGGTACAACGACGGAGCCAGAAAATGATATATCGGGTAGGGTTCCCGCCGGGGCAGTAAAAAACAGACCGCCCTGATTTAAATACAGACGATCTTTTAAAGGTAATCCTGAATCTGTGTCTCCATAACCCCCTGATACAACATAGAGATCGAGATCTTTATCTCCATCGGCATCAAAGAATGTAGCATACGTGTCTTCGTAGCCCGCATCGGCCAATAAGGCAGGTTGATTTGTTGGAATGAACTGACCATTTTTCAACTGTATAAAAATATTTCCAGCCTGCCCTTCTGGTCCACAAATATAAAAATCTTCCAAACCATCACCATTTATATCCCCAACGGCCGTTTCTGGACCATGGTAGGATATCATGTTGGGGATGAGCGGCTGTACTTTGAAATCATTAACCATCAACTCTTTATGCTTGTAATTTAGAGTGTCAGGAATGGAATTGAAAATAGAAGTTGTTTTGGTCAGACTCCCTTTTTGTGGTTGGGTAGTGATGGAATCAGTAAAAAAATAGGTTTTATTTATTTGTACATTTTCTTTCAGATAACTTAAATTTCCTGAAGGCCAGGCAACCTTTATGGAATCAATTTTATCACCGGACAGTCCAATATGAACGGGGCCTGACATAGATGATTGAAAGCCGTGGACCGGATTATTTTCGACACTAAAAATGCCTTCAGGGGTATATACGATTATCTTGGCGCCTAACGCGTAGGTGTTTTTACTATTCGATGAAAGTTTAACGCGAATAAATCCTTTAGATTTATTTTGTTCAATATTATTGTTTTTATAAATGCCGGCTGCAGCATTCATTCTGTTGAAAATAAGATCCAGGTCTCCGTCATTATCTAAATCTGCATAAGCAGCACCGTGAGCATAATCGGCACCAGTTAAACCCCAATCTACCGTACGATCTTTGAAGAAAAATCCTCCCTCATTCTCAAATATAAAATTTTGGAGAGGTGTAGATTTGATAGATTGAAGTAAGCCAAACATTTTATCATCGGTATTACCTTGAAGATGTTTAAGGCGCTCATTCGCGTAAAATTTTATAAAATCGCGATTAATCATATCTCTGCCGTAACCATTTGTCACAAAAAGGTCCTTTTTTCCATCATTATTGTAATCGGCCAAGAGAGCTGACCAGCTCCAATCTGTATTAGAAATGCCAGCTAATTGTCCGATTTCACTAAATGTACCATTGCCATTATTTAAGTGAAGCATATTTCGCATGAGTTGATGATGGAATCCATTATCAACGGTGTTGTTATAAACTTCAAAATTATCGGGCGCATAGAGTAGTTTTTGTCTTTTATTGTCTTTTGGAAGCATATCAAGAGTGAAAATATCTTGCCAGCCATCATTATTAATATCTGCAATATCGAGACCCATCGAAAAATTGGAAATATGGGGTATTTGTTCTTTAAGAACTTCTCTGAAAGTTCCATTTTGGTTGTTAAGGTAGAGATAATCCTCTTCGACATAATCATTTGAAACATAGATATCCTGCCAGCCGTCCCCATCTATGTCAGAAACGTTAAGGCCTAGTCCATATCCTAATGGGTTCGATTTAATACCCGCTTGTTGGGTAATATTATGAAAAATGCCATTGCGATTTTCATAAAGCCGATCGCCTGCATCGGGATCTATCTGATTTTTCAAAAAAGCGGCATCAAAATTTCGAAATTGCTTAATGTTATGATTCAAAATGTAGGCATCAAGGTCACCATCCTTATCCATGTCAAAAAAGGCAGCCATAGTGGTGTGTCCCGGGTCAGCCAGTCCCACTTCAAAGGCCTTTTCAGTGAAGGTCAAGTCCTTATTGTTGATGTATAAAAGATTTTTTCTTTTTTCCGGAGGTACATTCCCTGATTGACAAAGATAAATATCGAGCCAGCCATCTCCATTGACATCAGCTACAGATACCCCGGTGGCCCAACCTGTATTGGGAAGAATACCTGCTTTCTTTGTGATGTCTTCAAATTGGAAATTTCCTTTATTCAGATATAATTTATGTTGGCTGATATTGGAGCTGAAAAAAATATCGATAAGCCCATCCTTATTAAAATCACCGACGCCTACACCCCCGCCATTATAGAAGTATTCATAAGTAATAATATTCAACGCAGGTGTTTCAGGAAGGGTATTTTCGAAAGTTATGCCAGTCGAAGAAGAAGGCATTGCCTGAAATAAAGATTGGGCATTGCTACTTTTTCCCAAAAAAAAGGATAAACCTAATATAAAAGGAAGTGGAATGGACATTGAAAATCGTTTCATAGATTTGGCTAGACTTGATTATCAAAACCTAAAAATAGAACTTTTTAATGAACCCTACCTCATATTTTAATAGGTATATTGGAGAAAGTGTTATCGCAAGGCGCAAATGGTATAATGAAAACATTTATTATCGCAAGGCACAAATGGTACAATGAAAACATTTATTATCGCAAGGCGCAAAATGGCCATAAACATGTGACCCCTCCGGGGTCAGGACAAAAATAAACCGACCCCGGAGGGGTCGCATATTTCTAGCAACAAAAATAAACCGATCCCGGAGGAGTCGCATGTTTATAAAAAAGAGGCTATCTGGAAAGATAGCCTCTTCAAAATTAATAGTAAGTATTTAAAAATCAGAGATTAATAAGATAAAAATCCCTGATATATAATTTATTTACCACCATCCCACCAAACGCGGGTAGAGAATTTATCACCGCCCATACGGGTTACGGCTGCGGTAAAATTCGCTGGATTTGAACCAGCTTCATTTTCCCAATAGATTAAACGACGAGGTATAACATTACCGTCAAATGCGTTAGGATCCTTTGTTGGTACAAGCACTGGATAGCCAAGTCTTCTCCAGTTAGCATAAGATTCCATATCGTTTAAGTAAGTAGCTGCCCAAAATTCTTCTCCAATAAGACGAAGTTTATCTTCTGTTGCAGCAGCTGCAAATTTACGACCTGCGATATAAGCATCTACATCAGCAGCAGGGCGAGCAAAAGAAGCATCGAAAGCGGTCCATGCCTGAATAGCTGCTCTGGTACCATTATTGAAATGCGTTTCTGCATTGCCAGTAACCCAACCTCTCACTGCAGCCTCAGCAGAAAGTAATTCTGTTTCAGCATAAGAAATAAGGTAGTATGGGTCTTCCCAATCCATGTACTTTATGTTTAACATGGAGAACATACGCGTACCGACACCAGCTGTTTGGAATTTTGCCTTATTGTCAGCAGAAAGAACATTAAGTAGTGTTGAACTAGTGTAACCGTTTGGTAAACCTATAGCTGAAGCAGGATTTACATCCCAGGTAGAAGAAACCTCTGGATTTCCTGTTCCACCTGTAACGATCATCAAACGAGGATCATTATTAGCTTTCATCCAGTTTACAAAAGTTTCACTCACTTTACAGTCTCTTGAATACTTGTAAGTATTCCAGTATCCGTCATTTAAACCGTTACGGTTATGACCTTGAGGGCCATTTAAATATTTGATGGTACCGTTATCAGCATTTGAAGAGAAGGTTCCAGAAGCGTAAGCTTCAGCAAAAATGGCTTTACCAGTATTTGCATCAACTTTTTGCATTCTCATGGCAGCACGCATAAGGAGAGCATTGGCAAATTTTTTCCATTTTGCAATATCACCATTGTAAACTACATCCTGGGCACCAAGATTACCACCTGTTGCGCTTAATTTATCTCTCGCTGCTTTAACATCTTTCACGATAGCCGCATAAACATCCTTTTGTGATTCGTAGGCAGGAAACCAATTTTCAGGATCCTGCAAACCATAACCAGCCTTAGTGTAAGGAATATCACCATAAAGATCTGTCATACGGTGAAGATCGAAAGCACGTAGAATGGTAGCTATGGAGTTTAAATTTGACCTAGTAGCATCAGATTTTGTTTGCTCAATAATATTTGAATAAAGGCGAACCACATCAGTAAAATGCCTTTCCATATAAGCGCCACTATACTGACCATTATAGTAGTATTTATCACCACTGAAATAACTGGCGGTAGAAGCAGTATGCTGAATCATAGTAGCAGCATAGAGCATATTTGCTCTGGTGTTTTCATATTCGCCGCCAATTCTTAAGGTAGCGGTGGTAAGTAAGAAAGCAGGATCCATAGCGGTCACTGCATTTTTGTTGGTATTTAACTCAATCAGTTTATCCTCATTACAAGCATTCAAGACGAAGAGACTTGCGAGAATAAACCCTGTTTTGACCAATTTATTTTTCATTTGCATTAGATTAAAGTTTAACAAAATTAGAAGCCAACGGAAAGATTAATTCCTACGTTTCTTGATAAAGGCATTGCAAAGAATTCAAGACCTTGATCAGCACCTGAATTAGAATAAGCTGACTCTGGATCCATGTTAGGAGTGCTAGACCATAGAAGCGCTAGGTTTCTTCCAACTAACTGAATAGCAAGACTTTCGATAGGCAACTTTTTGAAAGAACTCTTAGGTAATTTAAAGCCAATAGAAAGCTCTCTTAATTTTGCATAAGAAGCATCATAAACAAGATTTTCAGTAATATCGCTATATCTGCTCCAGTAATCAACCAAACGAGTGACAGGAACGGTAACGTTAACTGGTGCACCTGTTGCAGTAACACCACTCACTTTTAAACCAGATTCACGTCCTTCCAATGTTTCTTGTTGAAGTCCCCAACGGTAAGCAAGCCAGTTTGTTCCTGAGAAAATAGAACCTCCATGACGAACATCGATCAAGAAAGAAAGAGTGAAATTCTTGTAAGAGAAAGAGTTTATTAAACCTGCAGAAATAGGTTGACGACCAAAACCAAGGATATTGTTGGCATTTGCCGAACGCACTGGCATTCCATCTTCAGTATAAATCTTAGTTCCATTAGCATCAGTTGCATGTTTCCAACCTACGATGGCTCCTAATTGTTCCCCAACAATGTGACGAATTCTTTCTCCCTGGCGAACACGAGATTCGTTATAATTCAAAAATTGGATAGGATTACCTTTCGCATCAACACCTAAATTTACTGCCTCACTAATATTGTTTGCAAAGTTTAAGGTTACATCCCACTTGAAATCTCTTGTATCAACAGCTGCTACATTCAATAATAATTCAAAGCCTCTGTTAGAAAGTTCTCCAACGTTAACCTGTGTGCTACCAAAACCTGATATAGCTGAAATACCTGCATTCAAGATATCATTCGTAGTAGTACGGTTGTAGTATGCAAAGTCAACACCAAATCTGTTATTGAATAAACGCACATCGGCACCTATCTCAATTTCAGAAGAAGTATAAGGGCTTAAAGTCGGGTTAGGAATAGATCCGTTTGAAATTAAACCTGCGTTAGCTGACCCGTGAGGTGCACTTAAAAGACCATACTGAACATTTAAAGCATAAGGATTTGGTCCGCCGCCACCTACTTGAGCCCAGGAAGCACGTACCTTGGCAAAATTAACGAAAGATGGTAATTTCAATACATCAGAAAGTACTGCGCTTAAACCTGCAGAAGGATAAACCAGAGAGTTATTTTCAGGCGCTAGTGTAGAAAATTGATCTTGGCGACCTGTCAGGTTAAGATATAACCAGTTTTTATATCCTACATTTGTAGAAGCATAAATGGAGTTAATACCAATTTGTGAGAAACCAAAGATACGACCTGGTGCTCTAACGTTATTTACACTGTGGAAAAATGGAACCACTAAATCGTTGCCACCTGTACCTTTTGTTTTGCTCTGATTTCTCATCTGATTTCCTCCAATTAAGTAGTCAAATGAAATATCACCAAATTGTTTTTGACCACCAATCATGAACTCGATATTGTTCTCAAGTCTGTTGATGAATTGTTCGTTATAATCGCCTAACGGTTTGTACGCAGTACCATAAGCTTCTGAACTTGAGGCATCACGATTACTAAAGTCAGTACCTACACGACCCATTACATACAACCAGTCAGTCAAGTCATATTTAGCTGACATGTTACCAAATAGACGGTTAGAAATGTCTCTTCTGTAGAATTGGTACGCAGCCCAATAAGGGTTTGTTGAGAAGGTGTTTCCTTGAAAACGCAGTTCTGTTAAATCTTCTTTGGCACCTAACTTTTCACCAGGTCCTTGAATAACACCAAATGGAATTTCACGTGGCTTGGTTACTACGGCAAAGTTTGCGTTACCAGGTGAGTCAGATAATCTTGGACGGTTTTTAGCATCCTGGTAAGCATAGTTAGCTGAAATATTTAAAGTAAGTTTTTTTAACTTGCTATTAATATTTAAAGCGACAGTTTGACGATTAAAGCTGGCATTAGGCATGATATCTGAATTTCTTAAATCAGATACAGCTAAACGATAATTGCCTGATTCATTTCCTCCAGAGAAGGCTAACGAGTTATTCAACGTAGAACCATTACGGAAGAAATCACTAATGGTTTCCCCCAAATAAGAGTAAGGACGGCTTATTCCATCAAACTGAATGGTATTCGATCCATCGTATTTTGGACCCCAGGCAAGACTTGAGTTAGCCAAAGCTTCGTCTTGAGATACAAATTTCTTTCCCTGTACACCCTGTCCGTATTCAGTTTGGAAATTGGTCATGTCAATAGCTTGATCTATTGTTAGATTAGAATTGAACTGAACGCCAATACCTTTACGGGAAATACCTGATTTTGTGGTGATGATGATTACACCATTCGCAGCACGGGCACCATATAAAGCAGCTGCAGTGTTACCTTTTAATACAGAAATATTCTCTATATCATCTGGGTTTAATGCTGCAAGACCATCGCCTCCATCATTTCCACCCCAAAGACCCGCTTGTCCAAAGTTACTTGTTTCAATGGGAACACCATTTACTACATACAATGGTTGGTCATTTCCTCCTAAAGAAGAACCACCACGAATGATAACACGGGTTGACCCTGCAGCACCTGATGCAGGTGGAGATACGTTTACACCCGCAATCTTGCCTGTAAGGGCGTTTCCTACGTTTGCAGTACGTACTTCTTGTACCATCTCACCCTTGATTTGCTGAATAGAGTAAGAAAGAGATTTCTTTTCTCTACTCATTCCTAACGCAGTAACTACTACCTCACTTAACGCTTCTCCTTCTTCTAAGGAAATCTGAAGTGTTTGTGTGGCAGAAGTAACTTCAACCGACTGACTGGCAAAACCGATATAGCTGATTTCCAAAGTAGCTGGAAATGCTTTTACCTGAATGCTGAATTTACCGTCCAAATCGGTTATTGTACCATTAGACGTTCCTTTCTCTAGGATAGATGCGCCAATGACAGCGCTTCCATCAGTAGTTGAAGTAACTGTTCCTGAAACAGTTTGAGCATTTAGCGTGCCCACCATTGAGCATAAAGCAATGATTGTGGAGAGATCTTTAACACCGGAAATGTTAAAAAACCTCTGCCAAATACTTAGCTTTCGAATTTTCATCATAAGTTATTGATTTTGTTAATTAGTTTACAGTTTTTATATAGCAAAGTTGAGTAATGCCTGGTTTGTTTTGCGTCGTATTTTGTTTCAGCCCTCAAATTTAGTATGTTTTTTCTTGTTTCATACTTAATCAAGTACTAAAGTAAACTTTTTAAAAAAAATTACAAATAGTTACTAATTATTTTATTTAATAATAAATATTATGTTCCGTAAACTTTCCTAACTTGTGAGTAAAAAATGAACATTTCAGATAAAAAAATAAGGTCCGGAGATGAAATTGGAGTAGGTATCGCCTTAGGTGTTGCTTTAGGTGCCGCCTATGGAGGTTATTCGGGTGACTTTCAAAAAGGTATTACCTGGGGTATAATTATCGGGATTCTTTTCGGTGCCATTATCGGGATTATAAAAAATAAATTAAAATAGTTTTATTCTCACCATTTGCGTAAAGATGTTTCAAATGGTTTTTTTTTGTTTAATTTTTATCTAAATAAAAAAGAGTCCTCAATTTTTATTGAGAACTCTTTGAGTAGACCCACTAGGACTCGAACCTAGAATGACGGTACCAAAAACCGGAGTGTTACCATTACACCATGGGTCTATACCACTTTTTGTAAAGCGATGCAAAAATAAGCAACGAATCGCTATAAAACAAGTACCTTTCAAAAAATGTTTTATTTTTCTTTATTTCCTCCTCAGAAATCAGTAATTTTCAGATTATTACTGAAAAATTTTCAAGCTCATTTTATCATGAAAAGATTATTTATTCCCGTTCTATTTGCATTATTTACCCTGTCTGCCTTCGCTCAGAATACTACAAGTAGTCTAACCAGTTTTAATTCGTTAGTGAAAAATGCGTCGAAACAAGAAGGTTTTTTTACTTTTTATCATGACGATGCCGCAGGTAAAATTTGGCTTAGTGTGCCAGTCAGTTTTTTAAACAAAGAATTCCTATATGTTAATTCCTTACCAGCTGGGGTGGGCTCCAACGATATTGGTCTAGATAGGAATCAGCTAGGGAATACCAGAATAGTCTATTTCACAAGAAATGGGTCAAAATTATTAATGGTTCAACCCAATTATGATTATCGCGCAGTTAGTTCTGATGCAGCAGAAATGGCTTCCGTTCGCGATGCTTTCGCTTCATCAGCTATCGCAGGATTTAAAGTTGAAGCGGAAGAAGATGGAAAGTTACTCATAGACTTGACGCCTTTCCTGATGAGAGATGCTCACAGTGTGGCCGCTAAATTGAAAAGAGCTAACCAGGGAACCTATAAGGAAGATATCTCCCGTTCTATGCTTTATCCTGAACGGATTAAAAATTTCCCTAAAAATACAGAATTTGAGGCCATCATTACTTTTGCAGGGGAAGCTACTGGCAACTATATCCGTTCGGTAACACCTTCACCCGATGCGATTACCGTTAGAATGCATCATTCATTTGTAGAGTTACCTGATAATGATTTTAAACCGAGGATTTCGGATCCACGTGCTGGTTATTTCACTACAGATTATATGGATTATGCCACTCCTATTTCCTCTCCAATCATGAAAAGGCTTATTAACAGACATCGATTGGTAAAGAAAAATCCGGGTGCTGAAAAAAGTGAAGCAGTTGAACCTATTATATATTATCTGGATAGTGGTACGCCGGAACCAATCCGTTCTGCCCTGCTCGAAGGCGCTCGCTGGTGGAATGAGGCTTTTGAAGCTGCTGGATTTATCAATGCATTTCAAGTGTATGTTCTACCCGCCGATGTAGATCCGATGGATGTCCGATATAATGTCATAAATTGGGTACACCGTTCTACCCGGGGCTGGTCTTATGGTAGCTCCGTGACAGATCCCAGAACAGGTGAAATCATAAAGGGACATGTTGCCTTAGGGAGTCTTCGGGTTCGTCAGGACTTCATGATTGCTCAAGGTATGCTGGAGTCTTACCAGGATGGTTCTAATCCTGATCCCCGTTTGCTGGAAATGGCTTTGTCTCGTTTGCGCCAATTAGCTGCTCATGAAGTAGGACATACCCTGGGGGTTGCCCATAATTTTGCCGCAAGCATTAACAATAATTCGTCCGTTATGGATTATCCTCATCCTTTGTTTCAATTGACGAATGAAGGGAAACTGGACTTCAGTAAAGTATATGACAAAGGAATAGGGGAGTGGGATAAAATGGCCATCAGATATGGTTATGCCGAGTTTTCACAGGACGAAAAGGGAAATCTGTTAAAAATATTACAGGAAACCAGAGATAAAGGTCTTCACTATTTAACAGATCAGGATGCCAGACCTATGGGCAGTGCTCATCCTCTAAATCACATGTGGGATAATGGGGCTTCTCCCATAGACGAATTAATAAGAATTTCTGCGGTACGGGAGAAAGCTTTACAATCTTTTGGTGAAAAAACCATTCCTAAGGAAGCACCTATGGCCTCTTTGGAAAATGTGCTGGTTCCTCTTTATTTGAGCCACAGATATCAGGTTGAAGCCGTGGCAAAAATGGTTGGAGGTGTATATTTTTCTTATGCGGGTAATGGGGACGGTCAAGTGACTAATAAAATGATTGAGGACGAGGTCCAACGGAAGGCTTTTACTGCGCTTCTTAATACGCTTCAGCCAGCTTTCTTAAGCATTCCGGAAAGAATCATCCAACTCATTCCGCCTCAACCACCTGGTTATGAAAGGGATAGAGAATTATTTAAAATCTATACTGGAAATACTTTCGATCCCTTGGCGGCAGCTGAAGCTTCAGCGGAACATACCCTGAAGTTTTTACTGGCTCCTGAACGTTTAGCTCGAATGGTTGAACAATCGGCGCGTAGCAATGCCGCAAGACTTTCTGTGAATGAGTTATTTTCAACGCTTTTAAATAAAGCCACTCAATGGAGTTCATTACCAGCTTTCGAACAAGAAGTTGGACGCATTGTCCATAAAAGAATGGTAAATCATTTGCTAAATATTGCAGGTGATAAAAATATTATGCAACAGGTTTCTGCTATCGCTTTAGATGAAATCAGGAAATTGGAAACAAAATTACTAGCTAACTTGCCCTATTCTCCAGCACAGAGAGCGCACATCAATTACATTTTACAACGAATTAAAATTTTTAAAGAAAATCCAGCAGATTTTTCCATACCTCCTGCTCCTTCTTTGCCCGATGGAGCTCCTATTGGTTGCGAATGACATTGAAAAATGACATTTAATAATTGGTCAAAACCTGCTCTGAATTGGTTTGAAAAAAATCATTGGCGTCCGCAAGTGTTTCAGTCGGAGGCTTGGGAAGCTATATATAATGGTTATTCAGGATTACTTTCCGCCCCAACCGGGACGGGAAAGACTTATGCTTTGTTAGTTCCTTTTCTTTTGAAAGGATTGTCTGAGTGTAATAAAAATTCAGCAGAAGGCCTTCAACTTATCTGGATTACTCCCATCAGGGCGTTGGCAAAGGAAATTGAGCTATCTGCTCAACGGGCGGTGGAAGGGCTCGGATTAAATTGGCAGATTGGTATCAGGACGGGCGATACGGCTCAGAATATTCGAAAGCAACAACTAAAAAGTTTTCCGCAAATTCTTATTACCACCCCCGAAAGTCTGCATCTGCTGATAACCAATCCTTCGTATCCTCAAATTTTTAAACATTTGAAAGGTATTGTTGTAGATGAATGGCATGAAATGGTAGGCTCTAAACGGGGCGTTCAAATGCAACTTGCCCTGGCCTTGCTTTCGTCGCTGGTTCCAAAATTACAGGTATGGGGTATTTCAGCGACTATAGGCAATATTGACGAAGCTGCCGACGTGCTTCTGGGTACTTATACGGAATCTGAGAAAAGAAAATGGATAAAGTCGGACATTGAAAAAAAAATAGATGTTCACACTATTATACCTGATAAAGTGGCTTCTTATCCCTGGGCAGGCCATTTAGGCATTAAAATGGCCGATAAATTGATTCCGCTTATTTTGTCCAGTAACAGTACGCTCATTTTTACAAATACACGGGCTCAATGCGAAATTTGGTACAGGCATTTATTAGAAATTATACCTTCCCTTGCAGGTCAATTGGCCATGCACCACGGCTCTATGAGCAGAGAGATTCGCGATTGGGTTGAAAATGCTCTCTATCAGGGTACTTTAAAAGCAGTGGTTTGTACTTCCAGTCTCGATCTTGGTGTCGATTTTCGTCCCGTTGATACCATCATTCAGATAGGCAGCCCAAAGGGAATAGCTCGTTTTTTACAGCGCGCCGGTAGAAGCGGTCATCAACCTGGAGGATTAAGTCAAATCTATTTTTTACCCACCCATGCTTTGGAAATGCTGGAAGCTGCCGCTTTAAGGGAAGCCGTAGCTGAAAATAAGGTGGAAGCAAGGATTCCTCCCATCCGATGTTTTGATGTGCTGGTCCAGTATTTGATTACCAGAGCACTGGGCGTTGGATTCAAACCAGATCTTCTTTTTGAAGAGATTAAACAGACTTATGCATTCGCCTCCCTTTCTGCAGAAGAATGGCAATGGGCTCTTTTATTTATTCGCTTTGGAGGAAATTCTTTGCAAGCTTATCCCGAATATGCTAAAGTGGAGGTTCAAGATGGTATCTGGCTTGTTACAGACCGATTAGTGGCAAAAAGACATAGATTGCAAATAGGTACTATTGTGAGCGATCCCGTTTTACAGGTGAAATATGTAAAAGGTGGCTTTTTAGGAACTATTGAAGAATGGTTTATTTCTTCCCTAAAACCTGGAGAGGTGTTTTGGTTTGCTGGTCAAGCCTTGTCCTTAGTTAGAATAAAGGATATGACGGTTCAGGTTAGAAAAAGTAAAGAGCAGAAAGGTAAAATTCCCAGCTGGCAGGGTGGACGCTTACCGCTTTCAAGTGAGCTTGGTACCTTTCTCAGAAATCAAATCTATGCCCTTCATAACCATGAAAATAGTCGCATACCTGAAATTCGGGCTTTAAAACCTTTAATTAATATTCAAACACTGACTTCTGCTATTCCCCGGGAAAATGAATTTTTAATTGAATCTTTTGTAAGTAAAGAGGGGTATCATCTAACATGTTATCCGTTTGAAGGTAGATTAGTTCACGAAGGCCTCGGCGCTTTAGTAGCCTGGAGATTGTCAAAAATCAAACCTCAATCTTTCTCTATTGCTATGAATGATTATGGCATTGAATGGCTTTCTGATACCCCGATTGATGTAGATGTTAATCTTTTAAGACAGCTTTTTTCCGTGGAACAATTATTTTTACACAGCAGGGAAAGCATACATTCTACCGCATTGGCTTCCCGACGATTTAGGGATATTGCAACTATTTCAGGGTTACTTTTCAAGGGCTATCCAGGTAATCATAAAAAAGATAGACACTTGCAAGCGTCAGGAACCTTGTTTTTTCAGGTTTTTCAAGACTATGAACCCGATAATCTTTTGTTACTCCAGGCTTATGAGGAAGCTCTTTTATTTCAAATGGAGGAACATAGGATGTTCGATGCTCTAAAACGAATAGAGAATCAACAGATTTTATTAAAGGTCTGCAACAAAGCAACCCCTTTTGCATTCCCTATTATGGTTGACAGGTTAAGAGAGAAATTAAGCTCAGAAAAACTGGAAGACAGAATAAAGAAGATGACCTTACTCCTTGAAAAATAGAAATGATTAGCTTCGATTTATCTATTGCAAATACGATATTAACGTTAGATGCACGAAAAGTAATTTTTTGGAAAAACACGGCTGCATTGTTTATTGCCGACCTTCATCTGGGAAAAATTTCCCACTTTAGAAAATCAGGTATGGCCATCCCCGCAGCGGCGGCAACGATGAATCTCGATGTTTTAGAATCACTTTTTATCGATTATGAGCCCAAAAACTGTTATTTTCTTGGCGATCTTTTTCATAGCGCTACCAATGAAGAATGGTTCGATTTCCGACGTCTATGTCTTAAATATAATCACATTCATTTTACTTTAGTTACAGGCAATCACGATGCTAAATTGGTGAAGTATCTAAAAACCAGTGAAAATGATTGGTTGAATAGGTGTGATACCTTTGAATTATATCCATTTTTGCTTGCTCACGAACCTCTGGACCACCTACCCGATAATAGTTTAGTTGGGGAGCAAAAAAACCTTTTCAGACTATGTGGGCATTATCATCCAAAAGTTAAACTGGTAGGACTTGGTAAGCAGCAAATAAGTATGCCTTGCTTTCATTTTTCAGAAAATCAAGGCATCCTCCCTTCTTTTGGACAGTTTACGGGAGGATGCTTTATTAAAGTTAGGGAAGGTGACCGGGTGATTGGAGTAATGAATGACAAAATTTACCCTATTGGTCTTTCCGGGTAATCAGATATCTATAGAATCATAAACGACGACCCTTTCCCAAAGATGTTTACATTCATCGATAAAGGCTAAGTGAAGTGGGTCAATCTGGTAGGCATCCTGAGCTTCAGACGTATCAAAAAATATACACAATGAAATATCGTAGGAACTGTCTATGACCGGACGATCTGTAACGGCTGGAATACCTATATGAAAGCCGGTAATATCAGCAATAGCACGTAATTTTTCTAGTCCGGCGACTAATTTTGCCTGATCTTCCTGGTTTTTAGCATTTTTAAGCCAAAAAAATACGTGGTGGATAAAAGATTGGTGTCGTGACATGATAATTAGATTTTAGTTGTTCATTCAAATGTAAACAATTGTTTTTAAAAATGAAATTTCATTCACTTAATGCAAAAAAACAGGTCTTATTTCAAGGATTAAACGCCTAAATTCTTATCTTTCATAAGCTAAAATCATAAATGAATAATTATGAATGTACTTTCCACCTTAGACTGGTTAATAATACTGGGATATTTTACCTTGATAATAGGTATTGCCTGGTTAGTAATAAAGAATAAAAAAGATACCTCTGACGACTATTTCCTTGCCGGCCGAAATTTAGGTTGGTTTATCGTTGGTGCTTCCATTTTTGCTTCAAACATTGGTTCTGAACATATTGTAGGATTGGCCGGATCAGGAGCTACCGATGGTGTCGCTATGGCACATTATGAATTACATGCCTGGTGTCTATTAGTTTTGGGATGGGTATTAGCTCCATTTTATATGAGATCGAAGGTTTTTACTATGCCTGAATTTTTGGAAAAGCGTTTTTCGCCTGTCTCACGATATGTTCTATCCATCATCTCATTGGTTGCTTATGTATTGACAAAAGTAGCCGTTGGCATTTTTGCCGGAGGTATTGTCTTTGGCGTCTTACTTCCCGAAGTAAATTTTATGGGTTTGAATAGCTTCTGGATTGGTTCAATTTTGGTTATTGTGCTGACCGGTCTTTATACCATTGTTGGCGGATTAAGAGCTGTGGCCTATACGGAGGCCATTCAAACGGTCATATTAATCATTGGCTCCCTTTTAGTGACTGTTTATGGACTGGATGCTTTAGGTGGTTGGGGAGAGTTACAGAAAATAGCTGGTTCTGAGATGTTTAATTTGTGGAAACCTCTGGTTCCTGATGGTTTGACGGGAACTTGGGCACCGATAAAAACAGAAACGCATCTGGCCTGGTATTTTAATAGTAACTATCCATGGCTGAGTATGTTGTTTTGTGCTCCTATCATTGGATTATGGTATTGGTGTACAGACCAATATATTGTTCAACGAATGTTAGGTGCCGCTAGTTTAACGGAAGCCAGGCGGGGAACTATTGCTGCTGCTTTCCTTAAGCTTTTGCCCGTTTTTATTTTCATTATTCCTGGTATTATCAGTTTTGCATTGGCTGCAAGTGGTAAAATGCCCGTTATTGGTCAGGCTTTATTAGATGAAAATGGGGTATTGGTTAAAGCAAATGCCCAACAAGCTTTTCCTTTACTGGTCGCTCATATTTTGCCTTCTGGCATTAGAGGCTTAGTAGTGGCAGGTCTGTTAGCCGCATTAATGAGTTCACTGGCAGGGGTTTTTAATGCCTCTTCCACTTTATTTACCATGGATTTATATTCAAAATTTAAACCTGGTGCCTCTGAAAAAACCTTAGTGAGGGTCGGACAAATAGCTACTGCAGTGATGGTAGTTATTGGGTTATTATGGATCCCTGTCATTCAGGGTAGTAGAGGACTTTATGATTATCTGCAAAGTGTTCAGGGATATTTGGCTCCTCCCATTTTTGTAGTCTTCTTTTTTGGCATTTTTAATAAAAGAATGAATGCTCAAGGGGCTTTGGCCGCTCTTGTAGTAGGATTTATAATGGGATTATTTCGCCTGGCTGTCGATACGCCAGTCATGTTATTTGAAGGTTTTTCCTACGCTTCCGGCTCTTTTTTATGGATCGTTAATAACTTTTTCTTTCAATATTATAGTTTGCTTATTTTAATCGTCAGTGGCTTGGTTATGGTTATGGTAAGTTATGCCACGCCCGCTCCAGATTATGCTTCCTTCGCTGGATTAACCATGGATACCGTCAACGAGGAACAAGCGCTTGAAACGCGTTCCAGTTATAATAAAATGGATATATTCGCCACTTTGTTGGTTCTGGTACTTATTTTAGGGGCATATTTATATTTTAATGGCTGATTTTGATTATCCATTATATTTTTAAACCATTAACTGAACAAAAATGAAACAATATATCTGGACATTATGCTGCATTTCAATCTTAATGAATTGGGGATGTCAGTCAAACACAAACAAGGAAAATACCATGAGTAAACTTTCGGTCAGTTCAACATCCTTTGGCAATACGCCTGAGGGAGAAGCACAACTCTTTACATTAAAAAATATAAACGGTTTAGAGGTGGATATCTCTACCTTTGGTGGTTCCATTACCAGATGGTCAGCGCCTGATAAAGAAGGAAATTTTGATGACGTTATTTTAGGCTTCAAAGATTTGTCATCCTATCAGGGCACACATCCTTACTTCGGATCTTTAGTCGGCCGTTATGCCAATAGAATTGCTTCGGGGAAATTTACCTTGGAAGGCAAATCCTATTCTTTAGCGATTAATAATCCACCCAATGCTTTACACGGAGGCCCCTTAGGATTTCATAAAAAATTATGGAGCGCTAAATCGTTGGAAGAAAAGGATGCCGTTGGGGTTATATTAACGCTGAATAGCCCTGATATGGAGGAAGGTTATCCAGGAAATTTACAAGTGGAAGTCACTTACAGGTTAAATGATAAAAATGAACTTTCCATCGATTATAAAGCGTCCACGGATAAAACGACCGTAGTCAATCTTACAAATCACGCCTATTTTAATCTGAAAGGCGAGGGGAATGGAGATATTTTAGATCATCAGTTAAAAATATTTGCCAATCAGTTCACCCCGGTGGATAGTACCCTAATCCCATTGGAAAATCATGCGGAAGTTGCTAATACTCCTTTTGATTTTAGAGAATGGCATCTTATCGGCGAAAGGGTCAATACCGAATTTGATCAAATAATAAGAGGGAAGGGCTATGATCATAATTTTGTACTAAATAAGGATGGTGATGAACTTTCTGTTGCCGCTCAGGTTTGGGAAGCTTCAAGTGGTCGTTTGTTGGAAGTGAAAACTACACAACCCGGCATGCAATTTTATTGTGGAAATTTTCTGGATGGTAGTTTAACAGGTAAAAAGGGGAATAAATACGCTTTTAGAAATGGATTTTGTCTTGAAACCCAACACTTTCCTGATTCCCCAAATCATCCAACTTTCCCTACAACGGTGTTAAAACCAGGAGAAACATTTCAAAGTAAAACTATTTATTCTTTGAATGTCAGTAAAGTGAAACCATGAAAAACAGGAGAGAATTTTTGAAGCAATCTGCTGCAATCGCTGGATTTGCCTGGTTAAATCCTTTGATTGGTCATTTTTCATTTGCTGGAAATATGACGATGATAAGAGGGAATGTTGGCTATTATACCGAAAGAGGAGGTACCATTGGTTGTTATCTGACGAAAGACCAGTCTGTGGTTATTGATACCCAGTTTCCTGAACAAGCGGCTAATATGTTGGCGGAGATACGTAAAGTGAATGCCAATAAAATAAATCTCCTTATCAATACCCATCATCACGGGGATCATACTGCCGGAAATATTGTTTTTAAGGATGTGGTTGACAGGGTGGTCTCGCATGAAAATTGTCGGATTAATTTAGAAAAAACGGCGCTTGCTCAAAATGCCTTAGATAAAAATCTGCTCGCCGACACGATTGTTATAGATAAGGCCTCATTTAAACTAGCTAAGGAGTACGTCGAATGCCGTTATTTTGGCAGGGGGCATACCAATGGGGATATTGTGGTGCATTTTGAAAATGCAAACATTGCTCACGTGGGTGATTTGGTTTTTAACCGTAGATTTCCATTTATTGATGTTCCCGGAGGTGCTTCCATTGATCAATGGATAGAAACCCTTGAGAAAATTGTAAAGTACTACGATAAAGATACCATCTTTATTTGTGGTCATGCAAATGAAAAATATCCGGTTCAAATCAATAAATCTGATATTAGAGCAATGCAAAATTATTTGGATAAATTACGCATTTATATAAAGCAGCAAGTTAAGGATGGCTTAACTGAAGAAGCGGTAATTGCCAAAACAACTATTATACCTGGTGCCGAAGAATGGACTGGTGATGGTGTTGTGCGATCTATAAAAGCAGGATTTGCAGAGTATAAAACGATGTAAAGTGGAAGGTGTTTTGACATAATGTTAAAACACCTCCTATTTTTTAGTTCTTTAAGAAAGATATTAATTCGTCTAGTGAATAACTTTTCTGTTCGCCCGTCTCAAGATTTTTCAACATAAACTGATTATTTTCCATTTCCGTTTCTCCCGCTATGGCGATGAAAGGAATATTATTATCGGACGCGTATTTAATTTGTTTTTTTAGTTTCGTCGGATCGGGATATATGTCGGAACAAATGCCATTTTCTCTAACCTTTGCAAGGGCTTTAAAGGCATAAAGATGGGAAGCTTCGTCAAAAGCGACAAAAAGAACCTTAATGCGTTCTGAAAATTGGCTTGGGAAGAGTTGTAAAGTTTCCATTACATCATATATTCTCTCTGCACCAAAAGAAATACCAACGCCAGGCATATTCGGCAAGCCAAATATTTCTGTTAGATTGGCATATCTTCCTCCGCCACCAATACTTCCCATTTCGACCGTTGTCGCTTTTACTTCAAAAATACAACCTGTGTAATACCCAAGCCCTCTGGCTAAAAGGGGAGAGAAAATGATTTTATTTGTCGGATTAAAAGCGGACAAATAGCGCCAAAAGGTATCCAGTTCATTAATACCAAGTTGACCTGTTTCACTTTTCTCAAGTAAGTTTCTATAAAATTCAAGGTCATTATTCCCGAGAACATCAATTAATTTCCCTGCAATTTCCTCTGAAATTCCTCTTTGAATCATCTCTTTAGCTACACCTTCCGGGCCAATTTTGTCCCATTTGTCAATAGCCATGGTCATGGCTGTAAAATGACTGGAAATGCCAAAGACTTCTGCAATACCACTAAGAATTTTCCGATTATTAACTTCTATACAAACGGGAATACCTAATTTGGCAAAAACAAGATCAAATATTTGAGCCAATTCCGCTTCGTACATCAAGGAAGGGGAGCCAACAATATCAGCATCACACTGATAAAATTCCTGGTATCTGCCTTTCTGAGGGCGATCGGCGCGCCAAACAGGTTGTATTTGAAATCGTTTGAACGGAAAATGTAGTTCGTTTTGATGCATAACCACAAAACGGGCAAATGGTACCGTGAGGTCATAGCGCAATCCTCGTTTTGCCGGTCCGCTTTCCTCTCCACTTACATTGGTCAAAACCTTGAAAAGTAGTTTGTCACCTTCTTCACCATACTTTCCTGTGAGCGTCGATAAATTTTCAAGGGTGGGAGTCTCTATCGGTTGATAGCCAAAACGAATAAAAACTTCTCTTATAATGGAAAAAAGATAATTACGTTTTTGAACTTCTTTAGGTCCAAAATCACGCGTACCTTTTGGGATACTCGGTTTCATAATAAAAATTTATCTGGCAGAGGTAAATTGACGTAAGAATCGCACGTCATTTTCAAAAAGTAATCTTATGTCCTGAATACCGTATAGCATCATTGCCTGACGCTCAATACCCATTCCAAAAGCAAAACCTGAATATTCTTCCGGATCAATGCCACAGTTGATTAGAACCTGAGGGTCAACCATGCCACAACCCATTATTTCCACCCAACCAGTGTATTTACAAACATTACATCCTTTACTGTCGCAAATAAAACAAGAAACATCCATTTCTGCACTGGGTTCAGTAAAGGGGAAATAGGAAGGTCTCAGTCGAATTTTTGTATGAGGACCATACATTTCTTTGGAAAAATGTAGCAGCGTCTGTTTTAAATCGGCAAATGATACCTTTTTATCAATATATAAGCCTTCAACCTGGTGAAACTGGCAATGGGACCGTGCAGAAATAGTTTCGTTTCTATATACTCTGCCCGGTGCAATGATTCTAATGGGAGGCTTTTGAGACATCATTATTCTTGCTTGAACGGAAGAGGTATGCGTTCTCAATAACATATTCGAATTATCTCTGAGATAATAGGTATCCTGCATATCTCTGGCAGGGTGATCTGCCGGCGTATTCATGGCAGAAAAATTATGCCAGTCGTCTTCAATTTCCCGCTCTTCCGCAACCACAAATCCCATTCTATCGAATATTTTTATGATGCGGTTCATGGTAATTGACACAGGGTGTCGTGATCCTATGTCAACGGGTTCACCCGGAGCAGTTAAATCCAGATGTAAAGAGTTACCTGATGCATTCGACGCATCAAAAATTTCTTTTTGGCTTTGAAAAACCGTCTCTGCCAGGTCTTTTACTTCATTCAAAAGTTGTCCAAATTCCTTTTTCCTTTCATTCGGTACATTACGAATTTCACCCATCAAAGGTTTGAGTATATTCTTAGTACCGATAAATCGAATACGGAATATTTCTAATGCCTCACTATCGGTGGGTTTCCAGGAGCTTATTTCTTCCTTAAGAGCGGTAAGATTATCAAATACGTTCAGAGACATAATTTTTTGAATTGAATGTAAAGGTAGGATTTCCATTTCAAAATGGGAAGTATTTTTTAGGATTCCTATAAATGTATATCTTTAGTCCCTTAATTAATGATGTTGAAAAATACGCCTTTTATTGTAGGTTTTATTGCCTTCTTCCATGTAATAGGGATGATCTTTTCCCCCTTTTTACAGTCTTTTACCTTATTACTCCTGGGTGGTATAGCTTTATTTTACTTTTTTGTGGTAACAAAGGACAAAAAGGCTTTTTGGAATACCTACCAACGGAACTTGGATTATTGGGTTTTCGGGTTCATTTTCTTAGAAGTTGCTTTAGGTATATTTGTCGCCCTTGACTGGGAATATATGTTGGAAAGAATCAGATTAAGAGTGCCATTTATTGGCTTACCCTTTGCTTTCTTTTTACTTCCTTCCTTATCTCTTATTTGGTATAGAAACTGGTGGTTGGCTGTTATTTTAGTCATAGATATAGTGGCGGTAGGGGTTTTAGTGTATTATTTTAACCATCAACAAGATATTCAACTTCTATTAGAACAAGGAAAGGCCATACCTACACCGGCTAATCATATACGATATGCCTTACTTCAGGTAGTTGCTTTTTGTGCATCGGTTTATTGGGGTTGGTTGCATAGAGGGCATTCAAACCCACCGAGTATCACTAGTTTTTTCAAGTTTTCATCCATTTTCCTATTTGTTTTCATTCATTTTTTAGCGGTTAGAAGCGGTTTATTCTCTTTGTATCTGATTATCGTTTCAATGGGTGTTCCCTATTTGTTTAAGAAAAGGGCTTATGCGACATTGATGTTATTTTTAGCTGGCGTTATCATTTTACCTTTTTTGGGGATGAAGTTAATACCTAGTTTAAAAAAGAAAATTGAATATGTATATTACGATGTAGATATGTTCTTAAAAGGTGAGGCGACGGACCAATTGTCCGATGCTTCGCGGCTCATTTCATGGAAATTAGGATTGGAACTATTTGTGGATAATCCTACGTTTGGCGTGGGAGCAGGAAATATCAGAATTAAGATGAATGAACTTTATAAAAGAGATTATCCAGCATTTGAAAAGAAATTAACACCTCATAATCAGTTTATTATGGTTCTGGCTAGTTCTGGCGTAGTTGGTTTGATTCTTTTTTGTGTTGGATTTTTTATTCCCTTATTTTACGGCAAAAATTATCAGGATCCATTTATTTTGGCTCTATATTTATCCTTTTTCGCTTCTTTTTGGGTTGAAGCTACTTTTGAAAATGCAATGGGCGTCGCTATTTTTCTATTTTTCACCTTATTTCACCTGAAACACAAAAAGGTAAGCTGAAAATCAACTTTTTTAATCCTTGACTGTATTTCCTTAAACGATTAATGATGATGAATAAATTCAAATTTCTATTGTTTTTTACTTGCTGCGGTGGTGTTTTATTTTTGCTATTATCCAATGCAAGTGGCGCGGGAAATGCACAGGGTGCCGATAGAACAGGCTCACCTTTAGGAATTGGGACTTGCGGCTCATGTCATAGTGGCGGTAACTATTTGCCCGTTTTAAATGTTGCCATAGTTGAGGGAGATCAGCAAATAACCCGCTATATCCCGGGAAAACAATACCAAATAAAGGTGACCTTAGAGGGAAAAAATAATCCTCGTGAATATGGCTTTCAATTGACAGCCTTAGCAGGTGCAAATAATCAAACAGCAGGTATTTTTGGACAAGCTCCCAATGGATTCAGAAAGATATTACTTGACAACAGGCGATATATTGAGCAATCAACACCAAGTGTTACCAACAGTTTTGTCATCCCATGGACGGCACCGGTTTCTGGTTCAGGTCCCGTTCGTTTTTATGCCTCGGGATTAATTACCAACGAAAACGGAAGTACAGGTGGTGATTCTCCTGTGCACCTGACCTCACCCGTCATCCTTAGTGAATCGATTTCATCTTTTATTTCAACTATTCCCGAACTAAAGGGTGAGGTAAAGATTTTTCCAAATCCCATTTCCTCTTTTCTTCAAATTCAGGCAAATGCCTTACCTGTTGGTAAATTAAACTTTCAAGTGTTAGATGTTTTTGGCAGAATATGTTGGGAAATGGAAAATCTCATGGTGGAGGAAAATTTCACGTTAAATGTTCCAGCGAGTAATTGGTTTCCAGGTGTTTATTATTTTAAAATAACAGATAATAAGGCCATTAAAACCGTTGCATTTGTAAAAAATTAATAATTTATGGCCGATTTCAAGACTTTTCCCCATTGGGATACTATCACTGAGGAGTTCATTAATGGGCAGCGAAAGGTAGAAGATGTCAATCAATATGAACTTCTCATAGAGTTAGTAGCTTTTCATGAAAGATGTTATTATGTCTATAACGACGCGCTCATTTCCGACTTGAAGTTTGACCAGCTTTTTAAGTTATTGAAAGTTTTTGAGCAGTCTCATCCAGAAAGATTATTGGAACATAGTCCCACACAACGAGTAGGTAGCGATTTATCGGAGGAGGCGCCTTCTGTGGAACATCTGAATCCCATGCTTTCCCTTGAAAATTCCTATAATGCAGAAGATTTATTAGAATGGGATCAACAAATTAAACGCTTACTTCAGTTACCTGCAAACATGGCTATTGAATATGCCATTGAGCCTAAGTTTGATGGGGGGAGTATTGCCCTTGTGTATGAAAATGACTTGTTAGTTAGGGCGGCAACCAGGGGAAATGGTGTTTTAGGAGAGGAAATTACTGCCAATGCCAAGGCTATTCGTTCTATCCCCATGTCTGCAAAATTTAGTGACTTAGGTATTCTTAAGGCAGAATTAAGAGGGGAAGTTTTAATTAGGAAGGATGTTTTTGCCAGCTTAAATGAAAAAAGAAAAGAGGAAAATATAGCTTTTTTCAATGAAACGGGAAAGGAAAATAAAATACCCTTATTTGCCAATGCCAGGAATACTGCCACTGGTGGATTGAGGATGAAAGATCCTAAAGAGGTGGCTAAAAGGGGAATGGAAGCATTTATCTATACTTTTGGGTATGCCGTTGATGCGAATAACGAAAATGTTTTATCTAAATTTACTTCTCATCATGAAAGCATGGATATTCTGTCCAATCTTGGATTTAAAGTTCCTGGTGCAGAAAGGGAGGTTTGTAAAAATATAGAGGAAGTCATTAAGAAATGTGAAAACTGGCAAATTCAACGCGATACTTATCCTTATGAAATTGATGGCATGGTAGTGAAAGTTGATGCCAGAGATTTACAGGAAAGAGCTGGATTTACTGCACATCACCCCCGATGGGCCATTGCCTTTAAATTCAAAGCCCAACAAGCGCAAAGCGAATTATTGGATGTGGAGTATCAGGTGGGTAAAATTGGAACCATAACACCCGTTGCTAAAATTAAACCTACAGAACTCGCTGGTGTGACTATTCGCTCCATTTCACTCCACAATGAGGATTTTATCACTTCAAAAGATTTGAGGATTGGCGATGCTATTCTTATTGAACGTGCGGGTGATGTTATTCCCTATATCTCAAAAAGTTTTCCAGAGCTAAGAGACGGCTCAGAAAAAATGATCCAATTTCCTGTTCACTGTCCGGTAAATCAGACGGAAACCCTTGTACTTTTGGTTAGGGAACAGGGTGAATCAGCCTGGCGATGCCCCCAATGTGTTTGTGGGGCTCAAAATTTACAGAGAATTATTTTTCATGTGTCCAAAGAAGCCATGGATATTGATGGTCTTGGCGCGTCTATTGTAGAAAGATTTTTTGATTTAGGATTTATTAAATCGTTACCTGATATTTATAATTTACCTTACGAGAAGTTGATTCAGTTGGATAATTTTAAGGAAAAATCAATTAATAACCTTAAAAACGCGATCGATAAGGCTAAAACTAATCCAATTCATCGATTTTTATATAGCTTAGGCATTCACCATTTAGGTAAAAAAGCATCCAGACTTTTAGCTTATGAAATAGATAATGTACTGGAATTGGCTTCCTGGAATAAGGATCGCTTTCTTCAAATAAAAGATATTGGTCCTGTTGTCGCGGATAATGTCATTGCGTTTTTTCAGGATCAGGCGAATATTGCTCTGTTGGAAAAACTGGAAGAACTGGGCGTTAATCTGAAGGCCACCATTGAAGACCGACCAAAAGAGGTTAATGCAGATAGTCCGTTTAACGGAAAAACCATCTTATTTACAGGGACACTGATGGTGATGGGAAGGAAAGAGGCGCAGGAAAAGGCAGAAATGGCGGGAGCGAAAAATATAAGTGCCGTAAGTAGTAATCTGGATTTTCTTGTGGTGGGCGAAAAAGCAGGTTCGAAGCGCAAGAAAGCAGAGGAAATTCCATCTATTACCATTTTGACGGAAAATGAATTCATAGCCTTGCTAAACAGTGAGACATCATCATGATTTACCCTTGAAGGACTTAATTTATTGCATAAATCGGTCAAGATAAGGTGTCATTACGGTGGCAATAACGGCAGTGGCCATGTTTTTTGCATCGGCCCCAACCATTCCTTTTTGAAGAAAATGATCTTCTATTCGGATAAAAGACTGGAAATAGGCAATTTTCAAGGCAGTCAGCATTCGCACATTAATTGGATCTTTTTTGCCCCATAGCTCTAGTTTTTCCCAGACCTGCGTCTCCCATTGTAAAGCATTTTTAGACGATGCGGCGTCTAGTGGCTGGGTACTATTATACAAAAAAGCTCTTTCTTCTGCCGCCTGGAATAATTCCTGTTGATCGGGTTGTTTTCCGCCTAAATAAACCATTATGTTATTTAATAAACGGAAATCCTGCCAATCCATAGCATAGTCACATCCGCTGATAGCTGGATTTTTTACTTTAGCATCATTGAATCTATTTACAGCAGCCTGGGTTTCTTTTCTGTGGGCATTAAATAACCAGCAGGGCGTAGGTATGGTATTATCGGGCGTACTGTGAATATAAAAAAGGTGTAGTATCAGCTGTTCAATATTTGGATAAGAATAAACTGCCTTAAAGTCAAAAAAAGGCATGTTGGGTGGCGATTTTGATAGTCCGGAAAAGGCGCCTTTGATAGCTGCATTCATTTTTAAATCAACCTCTTTTCCTGCTCCATTTTTTAAAAATGTCAAATAGGCGGAATATGCTTTTGCCAAGGGGTCTGAAAATTTATTGATAGCAACAAAAGGATCACTTATTTCTGGCATCCTGTCTATTATAGAAGATAATTTGTCCAAATCAACAGGTAAACCTGTTTTCACCTCATTTTTTGAGGTAAAAGACTTCATTTCCGGGAGATTTTTCAAGGCATTTTCAAAAGAAACCCTGGTGGCATCATTGTAATATCCCGATAAGACACCTGGATAGTAGTTTTCGCTTTTTAATACTTTCTGTAAAGATAAAACGGAGGTTCTTTTGAGGGTAGAGAGAATATTTGGGGTAGCTCCTATTTTAGCATCCATAGTTTTTGGAGGCCAAAAAGAAGTTGCCTCTTCCGTTAATACAGAAGGTGCGTCACCTTTTACACTCAGTGGACTTATTGTATTTTGTTTAACATCGGAAAGCACCTGGTTCGATTCAAATGCGCCAACGGGAAAAGTAGCCATTTCATTCAGTTCCCGGGCAAAGGCATCAGAAAAGCCCTTGCTTTTTAAAAGCGCTAACTCATTTCTTGCTTCTTCCAGCGTTTGGAATGGACCCGCTACTATTTTTAATACCTCTGTTTGGGGAAAGGCAAATAAAGAGGGAACGGCTTCAAATTTAGACCAATTTACCTGCTTGTTCTTTTCAATAGAGCCCAGTTGAACATAATATTTTGCAGAGCCTTTGCTCACATCTTTACTGCCAAGATCTGCCTTAGTGAATCCAAGTCTTTTGATATTTGCCAGGGCTTCTTCCGCCTTTTCCCTGGTTTCAAATCCTAATAGAAAAACATCGGCACGGGTTGCGTCCGTTTTTTTTGCATGTAAAAAGCCTAAATGAGAAATTTTACTAAAATCATTATAGGAAGGGTTTGAAAAATTTCCTAAATGCACATACAACTGAAAATTTTGCTGAGCAAAATTCACATTCATAAAAATAAAGAGACATAAAACGGCTGAAAATATTTTATTCATGATAATGGGGGCTAATCGCAGGAAAGTTTGAACATTTAGTTCAGTGAAAATTGCATTAACTTTTCCGCAGTATGATAAAACATTAACTCTGACACAAATGGATGCATGTAATCTGCTAAGGGCATATTGGCAATGATTTCCATTACTTCAAACTCCGATTGAGCTTCAACGACCACCCATAAAACCGACCTATCCATAGACAGAGCATAAGAACGAATTTTGCCAACGGCTAATAATTCGTCGATATGCAAGCGCTGACTTGGTATTAAAGCGATGAAATCATCATCAAATTCCTCTGGCAATTCAAATTCTACCATAAAAGGCTTCTTCATCGAGTATGGATTTAACCTTTAATTCTTGATTAACGAATAATTATTTAAATTTAGTTGATTTTTTTCAATTAATTTATTTTTATAAACTAATCGATGTAAAAACCCATCTTTCCCATTTGGTAATCTCTCATCGCTTTCATAATTTCTGTTTGAGAATTCATAACAAACGGACCGTACTGAGCTAAGGGTTCTTCAATGGGTTCACCGCATAAAACAAGTATTTCGGTGTCTGAAAGGCCTTCAATGCCTATACCATCTCCCTTGTTTGTGAAGTAAATCATTTTTCCAGCTGGGTAATCAAAATTATCATTCAATATTATTTTACCTGATAAAATATAAATACAGGCATTGAAATTTTCGGGTATCGGGATGTGAGTCTTCCCACCAGATAAAATGCTTGTCTGAATAATAATCATAGGACTAAAAGTATCAACGATTCCTTTTTGCCCGTTCCAGTTACCACTTACCAAACGATGTGTTACCTTGTTTTCCGCAATGATTGGGATGTCATTTTTTCTAATCTCCTGATACTTAGGTTGTGTCATTTTATTTTGGGCAGCTAAATTAACCCAAAGCTGAATACCTTCAATGGTTCCCCCATTTTCTAGGAAAAAATCACTTGCCCGCTCACTATGAATAATGCCTCGACCCGCTGTCATCCATTGAATATCACCCGCTTCCAAAATACCCTCATTCCCTAAACTATCTTTATGTCTTATGCCACCCTGGTAAAGGAAGGTCACCGGCTCGAATCCTCTGTGAGGGTGTGGACCGAGATCAATGGGGTCAAAGCCGGGTTCAACTTTTATAGGCCCAAAATGATGAAGCAATAAAAAAGGACTAATCTGGGGTACTTTTTGTGTAGGTAAAGGCTGTTTTACCTGAAAAGAACCCATGTCAATAATACTACTTTCCAAAATATGAGATACAGACCTATAATTCATGGTTTATTTTGATACACTAACAAATTAATTTTATTTTCGGTTTATGCCTATATTAATTTTGTGGTCATGCCCTTTGTTTTTGTTAAATTCCCTCTATATTGTTCATCAAAATGTACAGGATGAAAAAAAAGATTGCTTTGGACATGGATGAGGTGATTGTAAATATTTATGACCGTTTTATTTCTCTCTATGTGGAACAGTATAACGTCGTTCCAAATCCGGAGGATTATTTGGGCAGAAAGTTTTACAATGTCAAAGGGGCAGAAAATTTCAGAAACTATCTTTTTGAACCTGGATTTTTTTTGGATTTACCCATTTTTGAGGGTGCTGCTGAGGTAGTAGAGTGGTTAAATACCCATTTTGATTTATTCATAGTGACGGCAGCTCAGGAATTTCCACATTCCTTAATTGATAAATATCATTGGTTACAAAAACATTTACCCTTTATTTCATGGAAGCAATTTGTATTTTGTGGGGATAAATCTATTATCAAAGCAGATTATATGATTGATGATCACGTCCACAATCTGAAAACTTTCGACGGGCTTGGATTATTATTTTCAGCATCACATAATATCAATGAAAATGGATATATTAGATTGAATAATTGGAATGAGGTGAAGTTGTTTTTTGAAAAGGAATTAGAAAATGAGCCTGTGAGGTAAATTAAACAGAAAAAATGAAGTGCATTGGGTTTGATTTAGGCAGTTCTTCCATTAAAGCTGCCATCATTGATACGGAATCAGGGGTATTGTTGGGTACTTGCCAATATCCTGATTCGGAAATGGCGATTGATTCTCCAGAACCGGGATTTGCTGAACAAGACCCAAACGTGTGGTGGGAAAATTGTCAGAAAGTTTCCCGGAAATTGTTGGCTCAAACGGGTATTGATCCCAATGAAATAAAAGGTATTGGTATCGCCTATCAAATGCATGGCCTGGTTTGTTTGGATAATGAGGGGGAAGTCTTGAGACCTTCTATCATTTGGTGTGATTCCAGAGCGGTCTCTCAAGGTGAATTAGCGTTTAACGCATTAGGATCAGACTATTGTCTGTCCCATTTATTAAATTCCCCGGGTAATTTTACAGCATCAAAATTAAGATGGGTGCAGGAAAATGAGCCTGAAATTTTTGCAAAAATTAAAACCGTTTTCTTGCCTGGAGATTATCTGGCCTGGTGTATGACTGGTGAAAAGAATACCACCATCACTGGATTATCAGAGGGTGTTTTTTGGGATTTTAAAAATAAAGAAATTTCAAGTGAACTGTTGGAGCACTGGCAAATACCAGCTACGTTACTTCCGCCCATTACCAATGTTTTTGGGGAACAAGGTTTTCTGTCGGAAAAAGCTGCTAATTTATTGGGACTCCCAGAAGGAATTCCAGTGGCCTATAGAGCTGGAGATCAGCCAAATAATGCATTGTCTCTTGGTGTTTTAGAACCTGGTGAAATTGCGGCAACAGGTGGAACTTCTGGCGTGGTATATGCCGTGGCCAATGAAATTATACCTGACAGCGAATCGAGGGTTAACTCTTTTGCCCACGTGAATTACACAATAAATGATCCTAAAATTGGGGTGTTACTTTGTATCAATGGAACGGGAATATTATATAGCTGGCTGAAAAACCAATGGGGAAAGGGGCTTTTGTCTTATGCGGAAATGGAGAATGTAGCTGCAGGAATCCCTGAAGGTTCTGATGGATTAACCATTATTCCCTTTGGAAATGGGGCGGAAAGAATTTTAAAAAATAAACAATTAGGAGCCTCTATTTCAGGGCTGGATTTTAATAGACATACATCGGATCATTTTATTCGCGCTGCCCTGGAAGGCATTGCTTTCTCCTTTCAATATGGTATGTCTATTTTAAATGAAATGGGCATTCAGGCAAATCGAATAAAAGTGGGGAATGATAACTTGTTCCAATCTACTATTTTTTCTCAAACGCTTTCTAATATTTCTTCCTGCTCCATTGAAATTGTTAAAACAAATGGTGCCGAGGGTGCCGCAAGAGGCGCTGCCTTTGGTTGTGGATTTTATACAACATTGGCAGAAGCAGTCGGACAAACAGAATCAATCCATACTTTTCATCCAGAACCTGTTTCTGATGCTTTATCCGCAGCGGCATTAAAATGGAGACAAATACTTAAAAACAACCTACAATGAGTTCAAAAAATGTATTGACGGGTGCTAAAACCTTTTTTCCGGAAGTTGAAGTTGTACCTTTTGAAGGTAAAGATTCAGATAATCCTTTCGCTTTTAAATATTATAATCCAGACCAGCTTATTTCTGGAAAATCGATGGCTGATCATTTTCGGTTTGCAATAGCTTATTGGCATTCCTTCTGTGGAAATGGAGCTGACCCATTTGGTATGCCTACCAGGAATATGCCTTGGTTAAATGCCAGTAATCCAATGGATAGGGCAAAGGATAAAATGGACGCTGCCTTCGAATTTATAACAAAAATTCAGGCGCCCTACTTTTGTTTTCACGATTTCGATTTGATTGAAGAGGGTCACTCTTTGGTGGAATCTGAGAAAAGATTACAATTTATCGGAGATTATGCCAAGGAAAAAATGGCTGCTTCTGGGGTGAAAGTTCTATGGGGAACGGCTAATCTTTTTAGCCATCCAAGATATATGAATGGTGCAGCAACAAATCCCGATTTTTCGGTAGTTGCTTATGCCGCCGCTCAGGTTAAACATGCCTTAGATATTTCTATTCAGCTCGGTGCTGAAAACTATGTATTCTGGGGTGGAAGAGAGGGTTATTTGTCCTTGTTAAATACAGATATGAAAAGAGAGGTAGCGCATTTGGCTACTTTCCTTCATGCAGCTAAAGATTATGCAAGAAGTCAAGGCTTTAAAGGACATTTCTTCATTGAGCCAAAACCAGCAGAACCTACAAAACATCAATATGATTATGATTCCGCTACCGTGATAGGTTTCTTGAAGGCAAATGGCCTTGAGAATGATTTTAAATTGAATATTGAGGTGAATCATGCGACCCTTGCCCTGCATACTTTTCAGCATGAATTAACGGTTGCCGCAGCCGATAATATGATTGGTAGTATAGATGCCAATAGAGGTGATTATCAAAATGGATGGGATACCGACCAGTTCCCCAATAATTTGGGTGAGTTGACAGAAGCCATGCTGGTGATTCTTCAAGCGGGTGGATTTCAAGGTGGGGGCGTCAATTTCGATGCCAAAATAAGAAGAAATTCCACAGATAATACAGACTTGTTCCTGGCACATATTGGAGGCATGGATACTTTTGCGCGCGCACTCATTGCTGCGGACAAAATAATCAATAAATCTGCCTATGTTTCTCTTAGAAATGAGAGATATGCGTCATTTGATTCAGGTGATGGAGCCCTTTTTGAAAAGGGAAAATTATCCTTGGAAGACTTGCATAAATTAGCTGGATCTTCTGCCGATCCTGTTCAAAAAAGTGGAAAGCAGGAGCTATTTGAAAATATTTTAAATCAATATATTTAAATAATAATGCTTTTGGGGTTCAGTGGATGCTGTTTAAAAATCAAGCGTCAACTGAACCCCAACCATTGTTTGTTCTTTTTTCAAGTTGGAAACGGAAACACCTAAAAGGCGAATCGAGAAAATATCTCCGGTAAGTTCTTTCATTAATTCTTCTGCAACAGTATAAAATAATTGATAATCATTTAGTTCTGTTGTAAATGTTTTGCTTTTTGTCTCGAGGACAAAATTAAAATGCTTGATTTTAATCGTTATTGTTTTTCCAAAATTATCGTCGATATCCATAAAACGGAATAATTTTTCACAGAGGGTTTCCAGCGTTAATTCTAAAAAATGGAGATCGCTACAATCTTCTGAAAAGGTTCTTTCGGTGCCAATAGATTTTCGGTGCCTGATTGGATTTACCAATCGTCGGTCATCCCCTCTGACTATTTGATAATAATAAGATCCTGCCTTACCAAATACCTTCATCAGGTCTTGCTGGGACCATTTTAATAAATCCTCACCTTTATAAATGCCCATTCTTTTGCACCTTTCAGCCGTTATTTTACCTATTCCATGGAAGCGGGAGATGGGTAGTTGTTTTAAAAAATCAGGCCCTTCAATGGGAGTGATTACTTTTATACCATTCGGCTTATTGACATCAGAGGCTACTTTAGCTAAAAATTTATTGTAAGAAACACCGGCTGAAGCAGTTAGCCCTGTTTCTATTTCAATTCTTTTCCTAATTTCCATGGCGATTAATGTGGCCGACGGTAGGGAAAGTTTATTGTGAGTGACATCGAGATAAGCTTCGTCCAGAGAAAGCGGTTCAACCAAGTCTGTAAAATCTTGAAATATCGTTCGAATGACTTTTGAAACCGCCTTGTATTTGTCGAAACTACCTCTAACAAAAATAATTTGGGGGCATTTTTTACGCGCAAGCATTCCTGGCATAGCTGATCTAACGCCATATTTTCTGGCTTCATAAGAAGCAGAGGCAACTACACCGCGGTTACCACCTCCACCTACCGCTATTGGCTTCCCTCTCAAAGAAGGATCATCTCTTTGTTCAACGGAGGCAAAAAAGGCATCCATATCAATATGAATGATTTTTCTTATTTCAGGGGGTGACATTTACGGTGAATTGACATAATTTTTCGGGTTTCCTGGAGCCAAATGGACGCATATATTCCAAGACTATCTGGGAACTTCCTGTTTTCAATCCTTTGCATGTTAAAATTTGCTGGGTGGCAGAACCTACCATTTCAGGCTTATTAGCATTGGAATCAGTTAATACTTTTTCGTATTTCTCCTCCTCATCCCATGATAAGAGCGCCGATGATTTAGGAATCCATAAATAACCAGTTCCCTCAATTGCGGGTAATTTGAGTGTGTAGGATTGCCCTAATTTAATGCTTATGTTTTCCGGGCATCCTTCTGTTGAGAAAGAATTTTTCATGGCTGATTTCTGGGAGGAAGAGCAGGAATAAGTAAAAATGGTAATGGATATTAAGAAGGAGATAGCATTCATAATTGTCGTATTTAAGCTTTAACCAT